>DATFTG010000031.1:0-12709 GCA_035262265.1 Gemmatimonadales bacterium | reverse complement strand
AGAACCGCTCGTGATCGAAATGATGGGCCACCCACGCGGTGTAGTCGTCGCTCGTGACGGCGGAGAGGTTGTACAACAGCTCGTTCATCCCGCCGTACTCGCGCTCGAGCACGCGCTGCATCGCGGCGTCGGAGAGCGGCTGCACCCAGCGCCCCGTCCACCGGGCCATCCCCTTCATCACGTCGAGGGCCTGCGCGTTGCCGGCGAGGGTGTGCATGTCGAGCAGCCCGGCCATGATCTTGTGCACCGTGTAGAACGGCGCCCAGACGGGCCTGCCGTCCCGCAGCCGATCGAAGAGCTCCTCGGGGAACGCGCTCAGGTAGCCGTTGCCGAGCGCCTGCTGGCACTTGGCCAGCTCCGCGACCATCGCGTCGCCGCGGGTCTTGAGCTCCGCGTCGCCCAGGCTCGCGGACATCAAGGCGAGCGAAGAGAGGTAGTGGCCGGTGTAGTGGCCGCGCAGCTCGTTCACCGGCGCTTCCCAGCCGCCGAGCGGGAGGGCGTCGGACGGCAGCCCGGCGGTCACGCGGAACATGTGCAACAGGCGGTCGGGGTCCTGCGCCATCAGGAAGCGGCGATTCACGAGCATCGCGTCGAGCACCGGTCCCGGAAGCAGCCGGACCCGGGCCAGATCGAAAGGACGAACGAGCGGCGTGTACGTCCACGGCGGCTCGAAACGCCACGCGGGCCAACGACGGGTGGCCATCGTCGCCGCCGCGGCGGTCACGGCGAGAAAATCCCGGCGCTTCACCTACGGCCCCACGATTTGGCTTTGGCGATCAGCGCCGCCATGTCGTCGCGGTGCGTGGTGAACGTGTCATCCACCACCATCAGTGTCGGAATGAGCCCGTCGCGCTGCGTCACCGACAACGTCGCAGCGTCCCATGTGCTGAATCCCGATTCATGCACACCGGACGAGCCGCGCCCGGGCGCCGGATGCGAGAGATGCGAGAAGAAGCGGGCGAACGGGACCATGCGCGGGTTGTAGACGTGGTAGAGCGGAATGAACTCGACCAGCGCGTCGTACAGAAATTCGCCACAGGCGAGCACGCGCGGGTAGCGCCCGCGCAGCTCGCTCACCAGTTGGCGCATCCCCTCGTGCATGTCGGCCCTCGTGTTGTTCATCCAGCCGCCACTGATATCGAGGAAGTAGGCGTCCACACCATAGCGCTCGATCACGTCGGCGATGCGCGCCGCGAGCCAGCGGCGCCACGACGCGACGCCCAGGTTCATATAGACGCCGAACCCTTCCTGATGGCGATCGTTGTCCCAATCGACCCAGTTCAGATTGAAGGGATCCCCGTCCACCCGCTCGGTGGCGCCGTCGGCGAATTCCCGGAAGTTGGGGAGCTTGCGGTTCGACGCGTTGGCCCCGAACATCGGCATCATCCGGAACCCGAGCCGCTGCCCCTCCTGCACCAGCCTGCGGAACCCCGACTCACCACCCATCCGCTCCGCTGCGCGATAGGTCGGGTAATCCCAGTAGTAGCGCCCGTCCCACGCCGCAATGAAAACGAGCACGCGCTCGGCAGGGATCTGGGTCGCGATCCACTGCAGGATCGCGAGCATCTTCGCATAGTCGTTGAAGACGTATCCGGTGAAATGCATGCCGTGCAGCGTGACGACCAGCGAGGTTTGCCTGAGCCAGCCGGGGACGTCGGGACGGGAGTCCCAGCGCGGAAAGCGATAGGCCCGCTCGAGGTGTGCGTAATGCGGCGCCACGGCGGCCTCGAGCGTCGTGGCGTGGCCGATCCGCCATGCGGGCACCTGCACGTGTCGCACGCTCAGCCAGCCCTCCACTTCGTGAACCAGCTCGACGCGATACCCCTGCTCGCCCGGCTGAAAGTAGAAGCGCTTGGCCCGCACGCGGTCGTCGAGTGACGACAGCGCCGTGAACGCCTGATCCCCGGATTGCACGACGGTGAGCGGAGTGCCCATTCCCCAGGCGGTATTGTCGCCGAACAGGTCACCGGCGCCGAAGGGATAGCCCCACAACACCTCGTCGTCGTGCGGATCGAACGGCTCCGATCCGCCGGAGGACAGTTTGCCGCGCGGCACGCCCCGCACGACGGTGGTGACCGCCTTGATCGGCTGCTCGAGCTGCGCGGTGAGGTCGCACAACACCGCCTCGCCGTCCTTTCGCAGTCGGACGACCAGTCCGCCGGGCGCGCGCTCCTGCCCGCCCGCCCACACGAGGCCGGTCGCGGTGACCTCGAGACCATCGGCCGTCGCGGTCGCCGTCATCGCGCTCGCGTCGAGACCGTAGGCGTTCTCGCGCGAGAACACCAGGAACCCGAAGCGCAGACCGCTGAATTCGACCGACGGCTCGGGAAAGTCGAAGCTGAACTTCTGGAACGCGCGGCCGCGGGGCGGGACGAACACCTCGCTCGTGGAAGTGAGCGGAAGGATCGTCACCGCGGGACGAAGCGGCGCAGGAGGAAAAGCCGGCAGGAGCGCGCCGGCGCCAGCCGCGCCGACCGTCTTGAGCCAGTCGCGTCGCGTGAGGGGATCGAGCACGAAGCAAGAGTAGCCCCTCAGGTTCCCACAGCGCCAATGATGGTCTTGTTCGAACAGCGCTCGATTCTAGCCAATCCTGTAAGCCGCGGCCGCGGCGTAGGATTTCCGGAAACGCTCGTAGAAACCTGCGTATTCCTCGTGCGCAGAGGCATCCGGTTCGATGAACGGCGTCCGCTCGAGCGTACGCTCCGTGGCGGTCCTGAGATCGGGAAACACCCCGATCCCCACGGCCGCAAGCAGGGCGGCGCCATAGGCCGGACCCTCTTCACGGTTCACCGTCGTCACCGGCAGCCCGAAGATGTCCGCCTGCAGACGGCGGATGAAGGCGCTCCTGGCGCCACCGCCCGTCACCAGCAGGTAGCGCGGCCCCATCCCCAGCTCCTGGAGGATGGTGAGCGAGTCGCGCAGCGCGAAGCAGACGCCCTCGAGCACCGCACGCGTCAGGTGGGCCCGGGTGTGCGACAGACTCAGCCCCACGAACGCCGCCCGCAGCGCCGCATCCCGATGGGGAGTGCGCTCCCCCTGGAGGTACGGCAGGAAGGTCGCGCCCTCGGCGCCTGGCGGAACCGCTGCAGCCTCCTCGACCAGCCGCTGGTCACGCTGGCGATCGTCGCTCAAGTCGCGGGCGACCTGATCGCGATACCATGCGAACGCGCCCCCCGCGGACAGGACAACCCCCATCACGTACCACACGCCGGGCGCGACGTGACAGAATGTGTGGGCTCGCAGAGCGGGATCGACGCGCGGCTGCGCGGTCGGGGCGAGCACGGTCCCGGAGGTTCCCCAGCTCGACACCGCCTCGCCCGGCGCGACCGTCCCTACGCCCACCGCGCCGCACGCGTTGTCCGCCCCGCCGCCGACGACCGGCGTGCCGGCCGCGAGCCCCGTGACCTGCGCGGCGTCCGCCGTGACGCGGCCGAGCACTTCCGACGATCCACCCACCTCGGGCAACAGCGACATCGGTAATCGGACGGCCTCGAGGAGCTCCTGACTCCACCGCATTGCCGTAGGGGCGAACATCAAGGTCCCGGAGGCATCCGACGGCTCGGTGGCGAGAGCGCCCGTGAGGCGGAGGCGGATGAAATCCTTGGCCAGCAGGACGGTGGCCAGGCGAGCGAAGGCGGCGGGCTCGTGATTTCGCAACCACAGCACCTTCGGCAGCGTGAACCCTTCGAGCGCCGGGTTCGAGACCCAGTCGCGGAGCCGGGCCTCGCTGCCTGCCCGCGCCACGATCTCGCGGCACTCAGGTGTCGTTCTGCCATCGCACCACAGCAGCGCGGGACGAATCACCGTCCCTTCGCGGTCGAGAAAAACGGACGAGTGCATCTGTCCCGAGATTCCGACTGCGGCGACCCGTTCCGCGGGCCGCTGTGCCAGGACGTCCCTGATCGCCGTCCGGCTCGCCTCCCACCAGGCCTCGGGATCCTGCTCCGCCCAACCGGGCTGGGGTGTTTCGAGCGACAGCGGCGCAGCCGCCGCGGCCACGACTGTTCCCGCCGTGTCGACGAGAATTGCCTTGACGCTGCTCGTGCCGACGTCGAGGCCGAGTACCAGCGGATCCGGCACGCTCAGCGGACTCCCAGCAGCAGCTCCATGGTGAGCTGGTCGAGCCGCTCGTAGGCGTAGCCGCGCGTGCGCAGCGCCGCTACATCGATTGGCCGGTCGCTGGTGAAGGCGTCCCCTTGAGCGCCAACTTCCTTGAGGAGCTGTTGTATTTCCACGTCCGCGTGGAAGCGCGCCACCTTTTCCTTCAGGATCAGATACGTGCGCATGCTGCCGGCGGCGAAGTCCCACACCCCGGCCTCATCCTCCGTCCGATACGCGTGACTGTCGAAGTGGCGCATCCCCGGCCACTGCGTATCCTCGAGCAGCTTGACGAGAAAGAACGCCGCCTTGGGATCGTCCGACCCGAAGCGCAGATCCTGATCGAAGCGTCCCGGCTGTTGGCCGTTGAGATCGATGTGGAAGAGCTTGCCGGCATCGAGCGCCTGCGCCACGGCATGAGAGAAGTCGAGCCCGGCCATCCGCTCGTGCGCGACCTCGGGATTCACACCGACCATCTCCTGGTGATCGAGCGTGTAGATGAACGCCAGCATGTGGCCGGTGGTCGGCAGGAAAATGTCGCCGCGCGGTTCGTTGGGCTTCGCCTCGAGGGCGATCCGCAGGTCATAGCCCTGTGACTTGATGTATTCGCACAGAGAATTGATCGCATCCCGATACCAGCCGAGGGCCGCGCGCGGATCCTTTGCGGCGTTGGTCTCGACCCCCTCGCGTCCGCCCCAGCAGACGTAGGTGGTCGCGCCGAGCTCGACCCCCAGATCGATCGCCTTCCTGGTCTTTGTCAGGGCGTAGGCGCGAACCCGGCCATCGTTGCTCGTGAACGCGCCGTCCTTGAACGCCGGGTCGGAAAAGAGGTTGGTGGTGGCCATGGGGACTTTCATCCCGGTGTCGACGAGCACCTGCGTGAACTCGCGCACGATGCGATCGCGCTCCCCCGGGTTCGCGTCGCGCGGTACGAGGTCCTCGTCGTGCAGATTGACGCCGTACGCGCCGAGCTCGGCGAGCTTACGGACGATGTGCGCGGGCGCGAGCGGCGAGCGCACCGGCTCGCCGAAGGGGTCACGTCCCGGGTTTCCAACCGTCCAAAGCCCGAACGTGAAGTGATGCTCCGGCCGTGGCGTGTAGTTCATGCGTCTTGCCCGAGCGACGCGCAGGCGCGATACTCGGGCTCCCTCCATGGTCTGGGAACAGCGTTGGCATCCGCTGCGGCGCGAGTGGGTCGTCGTGTCGTCCCACCGCAACGAGCGGCCCTGGCTGGGCGAGCGGGTGAGCGAAGCGCCGCGGGCGGTGCCGCCCTACGTAGCGGACTGCTACCTCTGCCCCGGCAACGCGCGCAGCTCGGGGCAGCGCAACGCTCGCTACGAGCGCGTATTCGTGTTCGACAACGACCACCCGTGCGTCGGCCCGGACGCCCCGACATCCCTCCCCGCGCCACCGGGAATCTACCGCAACGCGCCCGCCACGGGTTGTGCCCGCGTCGTCTGCTTCACGCCGCGACACGACCTCGCACTCGCCCAGCTGCCGCATTCCGAAATCCTCGGTCTGCTCGAGGTCCTCCAGGCGCAGTACCGGGAGCTCGGGGGGCGCGACGAGGTCCGCCACGTGCTGGTGTTCGAAAACAGGGGCGAGGTCACGGGCACGAGCAACCCGCACCCGCACTGCCAGATCTACGCGACGAACTTTGTGTTCAAGACCATCGAGCTGGAAGCCGAGGCGCAACGCGCCTACCTGGCGGAGCACGGGCGGCCGTTGTTCCAGGACATCCTCGCCGCCGAGGAATCGGATGGGAGGCGACTCGTGGTCCGTCACGGTCAGGCGCTGTCGTTCATCCCGTATTTCGCGCGCTACCCCTACGAGAGCTTCGTCGCGCCGCGCGCGACGCACGCCAGCCTCGCAGATCTGACGCCGAGCGAGCTCACCGACTTCGCGGCCACGTTGCGGGAGACGCTGATTCGGCTCGACAACCTGTGGCGCACGTCGTTCCCGTACGTGCTGGTGCTGCACCAGGCGCCCACCGATGGAACCGCCTACCCGGGGTTCCACTTCCACATTCAGATCCACCCCCCGCTGCGCAAGCCCGGCCTCCTCAAGTATCTCGCCGGCCCGGAGATCGGCGGAGGCAATTATCTCAACGACGCGGCTCCCGAAGAGAAGGCGGCGGAGCTGCAGGCCGTCTCCGGCGTGCACTACCTGCAGGCCGGCTGACGTGGCGCGCGCGGAGAGCCTGCTCCAGCCGCTGCTCGCTCTCCATGAGCGCGTCCGCGACGCGGTCGTCGACGCGTGCACGCGACGGTCGACCGAGCACCTCGCGACCGTGGCGGTGGACGGCGCGCAGGACGGTGACACGATTTACGCGGTCGACCGCGTGGCCGAGGAGACCCTGGCGCAGGGGCTCGCTGACCTGGCACGCGACGAGCCCCTGTGCGTGGTCGGAGAAGGCCTCGGCGATACACTGGGAGGCGACGGCCGCTGGCGTCTGCTCGTGGACCCGATCGACGGCACCCGCGGCCTGATGTATCAGAAGCGCAGCGCCTGGATTCTCACCGGAGTGGCGCCGAATCGCGGACCGGACACCCGGTTGCGCGACATCGTGCTCGCCATCCAGACCGAAATTCCGCTCGTCAAGCAGCACCTCGCGGATCAGCTCTGGACCATTCGCGGGCAGGAGATGCAGGCACGGCGCTACAACCGATTGTCCGGGGCGCACGAGCAGCTCACCCTGCGCCCGTCGCGTGCAGACACCATCGCGCACGGCTTCGCGACGCTGGTGCGGTTCTTTCCCGGGGCACGCGCGCTGCTGGCCGCCATCGACGACGAGGTCGCGCAGGCGCTGGTGCCTTCCACACCCGGGAAGGCATCCTGTTTCGAAGATCAATACGCGTCCACCGCCGGCGAGCTGTACGAGCTCATGGCCGGACACGACCGCTTTATCGCGGACCTCCGCGCGCTCGTGTCCGCCGGGCTCTGTTGCCACCCGTATGATCTCAGCGCGTCGCTGCTCGCCGAAGCGGCCGGCGTGATTCTCACCGATCCCGGCGGCGCTCCCCTCGATGCGCCCTTCGATGTGACCACTGATGTGTCGTGGATCGGCTATGCGAACGAGCTGCTGCGCCTCAAGGTCGAGCCGGTCTTGCAGGCCGCGCTCCGGCGGCGCGGCCTGCTGCCGTCGTGAATCCACCGCGTCGTCTTCCCGATATCCAGCGCGGCCCCGATCTGGTGTGGTTCCAGCCCGCACTCGAGCGCTTGCGAGCCCTCCGTCGGGTATCGGACACGCGGTTGCGGGAGTTCTTCTCCACCGACGCGCCGGTCTTCATCGCCCGCGCGCCGGGGCGACTCGATGTCATGGGCGGGATCGCCGACTACAGCGGAGCACGCGTGCTCGAGCTACCGCTCGCGTGCTCGACCACGGCGGTCGTGCAGCGCACCGCCGGGCCAGGCTGCGATCTCGCGACCCGGCGCGGAAACGGTTGGCAGTTTTTCAGCATCGAGCTGTCGTCGCTCGTGGAGCGTGGCGCGGCGCTCAGCGCACCGGCCGCGCTCGCCGCCTGGTTTGCCGAGCGCGCCGCAGACCGCTGGGCGGGCTACGTCGTGGGCACCGTACAAGCGTGCCTGCAGCGTGTCCTGCGGGATGGGCGGGAGCGGCCTGAAGGCCTGCGCGTGCTGATCGACTCGTCGGTCCCGGAAGGACGCGGCGTCGCGTCCTCGGCGGCGCTCGAGGTCGCTGCAGCAATGGCCGTCGCCGCGTGCTGCGGTATTCAGTTGAGCGGGCAGGAGCTCGCGGCCGATTGCCAGGCGGTGGAGAACCACGTCGTGGGCGCGCCGTGCGGAATCATGGATCAGATGACGAGCGCTTGCGGCCGGCGCGATCGGTTGCTCCGGTTGCACTGCCAGCCCGGCACCATCGAGGGGTACGTCGAGATCCCCGCCGGATACCGGTTTTACGGCATCGATTCGGGGCTAAGCCATGCCGTCTCGGGAGCGGACTACGGCACCGTGCGCACCGCGGCCTTCATGGGCTATCGCATGATCGCCGCCACGGCCGGATTGTCCGCCGCGCGCGAGGGCACGCGGCTGACGATCGACGACCCGCGCTGGCGTGGCTACCTGGCTAACGTGTTACCCGCGGAATTGACGAGCGTCGGCGCCGGTTTGCCGGACGAGATGTCGGGCGCGGAGTTCCTGGCGCGCTACGACGGGATCACCGATACCGCCACCTCCGTCCGCCCCGACCGGCGCTACCCCGTGCGGCAAGCGACCGAGCATCCGGTACATGAAGAGGCACGCGTGCAGCGGTTCGCCGAGCTGCTCGGCGCGCTCCCCCGCCAGCCTCAATCGGCAATCGATCTAGGGCGCCTCATGCACGAGTCCCACCAGAGCTACAGCGCCTGCGGGCTGGGCAGCGACGGCACCGATCGCCTCGTCGAGCTCGTTTCCGCCGTGGGGCCTGAGCACGGCCTGTTCGGCGCGAAGATCACCGGGGGCGGGAGCGGCGGCACGGTTGCTATTCTCGGAACAACCGACGCGGAGACTGAGGTACGCGACGTGGCGGCGCGCTATCGGTCCGAGACGGGACGCGAAGCCCGAGTCTTCACAGAGTCGGGACCGGGGGCGATGGAGACTGGAGTGCTGCAGCTCGCAATTGCCGAGCTCAGTGCGTGATCCGCCAACGCACTCGGCCCCGCAGCGGGTCACTCGCGAGCACGTAGCCGCCGGCGATCGGTCGCAGCTCGAGGCGGTGCGATTCCTCCTGCGGCAGCGCGAACAGCCCGGTCGCAGGCCCAGCGCCGCCGCCGAGCACCCGCAGCTCGATCTGACCCCAGTTCATCTGGGCCGTGCTCTGGGCCAGTCCGATCTGCGGGATGACGGTGCCGCTCCGGGCCAAGACGATGATCGGGACCTCGCCGGCGCGGATGTCGTGCCAGGCGGCGCCCTCGTAGCGTTGCCCCGACTGGTAATCGATCCAGGTCCCGGGCGGGAGATAGACCTGGCGATGATCCGCGTCCTCGAACAACGGGGCGACGAGCAAGTCCGACCCGAACAGATACTCGTCCTCGATCAGCCACGAGGTTGGATCATCCGGATATTCGAAGAACAGGGTGCGCAGCATGGGATAGCCGCTGTCCGACGACGCCCTCGCCTGCGCGTAGATGTAGGGCATCAACCGATACTTCATCTCAACCGCCCGGCGGAAATCCACTACGAACGCCGAATCGTACTCCCACGGCTCGCGCGGCGGCGCACCGTGGGTGCGGGTGTGCGACGTCAGCACCCCGAAGGCCAACCAGCGCCGGTAGAGCTCGCGCGGCGCACGGTTGACGAAGCCACCCACGTCGTGGCTCCAGAACGTGAAGCCGCACAGCCCGAGCGACAGCCCGCCGCGCAACGTGGCCGCCATCGCCGAGTTGGTGTTCTCGGCGTCGCCGCCCCAATGCAGCGGATAACGCTGGCTCCCTGCCCAGGCGCTGCGCGCCCAGATGATCCCGTCTCCGGTGGCGCTCTTCGTGACTTCCCACACGGCCCTGTTGTAGCGCACCGGGTAGAGGTTGTGTTCGTACCACCCGGTACGGCCGGAGGCGTAGACTCCGCTGAGCGGCGCCCCCTCGCCGAAGTCCGCCTTGATGACGCCCACGCCCATGCCGAGGAGACTCCTGAGTTTTCCCTGGTACCAGCGCACCGCGTCAGGGTTCGAGAAGTCGAGCGTAGCATCCTCGGGCGCCATCCGGCCGCCATCGTCGCGCACGCCGTAGCCGCCCTCCTGCATTTCATCCCACATCCTGTTCTGGCGTGTGAAGTACGTGTACTGCCAGAGGCTGACGTGGAACCCCAGCTGTTTGAGGTCAGCGATCATGCCGCGCGCGTTGGGAAAGCGGGTGGGCGAGAACTCGTAGTCGCTGCGCCAGTCCGTCTCGAACCAGCCGGTATCGAGGTGCAGCACGTCGCTCGGTATCCGGTAGCGGCGCAGACTGGCCGCGACATCCCGCACCTCCGCCTCCGACTTGTAGGTGATGCGGCTCATCCATAGCCCGAACGACCACAAGGGTGGAACCGGGCTGCGCCCGGTGAGCGCAGTGTATTCGCGTAACACGTCCTTGGGGCGGCCCAGGAACACGAACAGATCGAGCACGTCGTCGCCCGTATAGATGACGGTGTGCTGATCGAAGTCATGCCCGAAATCGAAGGTGACGGGCGCGCTCGTGTGCACGAACACGCCGTAGCCGTTGCTGCTGAGGAAGAACGGCACGGCCTTGTACTGGCGGTAGTTCTGAACGCCCTGACCGTCGCGCAGATACATGACCATTTTCTGGCCGCGCTTGTTCAAGCGGGTGAACGACTCCCCCGTCCCGAAGATCTTCTCGTCGTGCTGGAGCTCGAAAACGGCCGCGCTGCTGCGGCCCAAGTCCCGGGCCCGCCTGATGAAGGAGAACGGCGCGTACGGCTGAAACGAGGCGGGGTCACCGAATGTCTGCGTGCGCGTCAGGAGCCTTCCCGCAGCGTCGTACAGCTCGATGTGCCACGGATGCTTGATGAGACGGAGCTCGCCCGCGGCGCTCCGATACCGGACGACGCTGTCTCCATTCTCGACCCGCCACGATCGGTCGGAAGGCACTGGTCCGCCGAGCATGAGGGAATCCGTATCGCGACGCGCCGCAGGAGGCAGGTCGCGCGTGAAGAAGCGCAGCCGAACGGTGTGCGGCGAGACGAACCCGATCTCGAAAGGCAGTACCGGGTCGCGATCGTACTCGGTCCCCGGGAACTCATTCGACCCGGCGCGCACGAGGCCCATGTCCATCTTGTTGAACGAGTAGCCGGCTTGTCTGACGTAGCGGTCCCAGCGCAGCAAGCCGGTACCCGCGGCGGGATCGAATTGGGTCACCGTGCTGGCTACGAAATGGAGCTGATCCGGCTGCTCGAACTCCTCGCTGACGTCGACCAGATCCCCCAGAATCCGGGGCTGCGCCTGGGCATGCGGTTCCGTCTGCGCCGTCCCGCTCCGGGGAACGAGCGCGCCGGCGGCGAGGAGCCAGGGCAGGATCGTTCTGCTGATCAACGCGACTGCAGCTCGATACGGACGGATGCGGGTGGGAGGCCGGGAGTGGTGGCCGTCAGCGTGACCGCCCCGGGCGTCCGTCCCGCCCGGACGATCACCAGCGCCTTGCCGCTGAACAGTCTCACGCGATCGGCCTTGAGCGACTCGTGGCTGAACTCGTCGCCGTTGTCCACGCCCTCGATCCGTGCGTCGCCGGTTACCGTGAAGCGAACCTGGTGGTCTGCCGTCGGCACCGCCACGCCGGCGCTGTCCAGCACGCTCACCGTGACGAACGACAGGTCGGAGCCGTCGGCATGCAGGCGGGGGCGGTCGGGATCGAGCGCGACACGAGCGGGCGCACCAGCCGTCTTCACCTCGGCGGTCGCCCACACGCGCCCGGCTTTTCTGGCCACCGCGCGCACGGTTCCCGGCGCATACGGCACACGCCACATCAGATGGGAGACAGGCTCTGCCTTGCGCCGGACGCCGAGCGACGCTCCGTTCAGGAACAGCTCCACCTCGTCCCCGTTGGTGTACGCCCAGACGTCGATCGTGTCTCCGGGCGACCAGCTCCAGTGGGGAAAGACGTGCAGCATCGGACGCGTCGTCCACACGCTTTGATACAGGTAGTACGGATCCTTGGGGAACCCGGCCAGATCGGCCACGCCGAAATACGAGCTGCGCGCCGGCCACGCGTAGGGCGTCGGCTCGCCCAGGTAATCGATCCCCTGCCAGACGAACATCCCCGAGAGGAAGGGATAGCGCTCGAACAGGCGCAGCGACTCCTCATGGAGCGAGCCCCAGAAGGCGCGCCGGTTGTCGTAGGACGAGATACGGCCGTTCGGGTTCGGCCGCGGCGTCTTGGTCGTGTCGTACGGGGTGTAATAGACCGCGACGCTGTCGGAGGGCTGCTCGTAGACACCGCGCGAGTTGAGCGCCGACATCGCCTCGGTGATGATGAACTTCTCCCCCGGAAACTGCGTCGGGAAGTTGGCCCAAGCCTCGTGGTGATAGTTGTGGCCCAGCAGGTCGAGGGCGCCGGCGTGAAACACCGGGTTCCCCGAGCTGCCGTTGTTGTTGGCCGATGTGATCGGCCGCGTCGGGTCGAGGCGGCGCACGATGCCCGCCAACTCGCGCGCCAGCGGCGCGGCGGTGGAGTCGCCGTCGGTCCACTGCTCCATCACCTCATTGCCGATACTCCAGATGAACACGCTGGGATGATTGCGGTCGCGCCGCACCATGTCGGAGAGATCGCGCTCGTGCCAGGCGTCGAAGTCCAGATGGTAGTCGTAGTCGGTCTTCTGCTTGCGCCACATGTCGAATGCCTCGTCCATCACGATGAGCCCCATGCGATCGGCGAGGTCGAGCAGCTCCGGGGCGGGCGGGTTGTGCGAGGTGCGGATCGCGTTCACGCCCATGTCTTTCATGATCCGGAGCTGCCGCTCGATCGCGCGCTGCGCGACCGCCGCCCCCAACGCGCCCAGGTCGTGATGGAGACACACGCCGCGAACCTTGAGATGGCGGCCGTTCAGAAAGAACCCGCTATCAGCGCGGAATACGAAGCTGCGGATCCCGAACGGCGTCGTGTACTCATCACACGGCGCGGCG
>DATFTG010000030.1:0-3375 GCA_035262265.1 Gemmatimonadales bacterium | reverse complement strand
ATGTCACGCGAGGGGGCGCGCGGGCAGGAGTACAACGCCTGGTCGGGCGACGGCGGCAACCCGCCCGAGCACGAAACGATTCTCTTCTTCACACGGCTGCTCGACGGCCCGATGGATTTCACGCCGGGGATCTTCGACGTCCTGGAGCGCTCGAGCGGCCACGCGCATCAACCGTTCGAGCCGCGGGTGCGCACTACGATCGCCAAGCAGCTGGCGCTCTACGTCGTGCTCTATTCGCCGCTGCAGATGGCGGCCGATCTCCCCGAGAATTACGCGAATCATCCAGAATTCCAGTTCATCAAGGACGTGGCGGTGGACTGGGACACGACGCGGGTGATCGACGGCAAGATCGGCGATTACGTCATCGTCACTCGCCGCCAGCGCGGCAGCCAGAACTGGTTCCTGGGCGCGATCACCGACGAGCAGCCCCGGACGTTCGACGTGCCGCTCTCATTTCTCACACCCGGGAAGCTGTACGTGGCGGACATTTATGCCGACGGCCCCAGGGCCAACTGGCTCGACAACCCGTTCCCGGTGGCGATCACCCACCGCTCGGTGACGAGCGCGTCGCGGCTGCACCTCGTGCTCGCACCCGGGGGCGGGCAGGCGATTCGCATCCGCCCGGCGAGATAGGCCGTCTAGAAACGCCCTTCGCGCACCTGATCGCGTCTCAAACCCCGGCGCAGCTCGACCACGGGGGACGCAATAACCGGCTCGTTTTCAGGGAGTGGGACGTCACCCTTTTCCTTGCCGAGCCGCGCGACACTCTTGAGTTTCTCGAGGATCTTGGAGCCCGGCACCGACGAGAGTCCCTCGGCGTAATAGTCAAACCAGGGAAGGCCGGCCTTGGTGTACTCGCTCGCTGTTGGCGGTACGGTCGGGGGATGCTCGCCCGTGATCTGGCGCCACACGAGTGAGTTGGCAATGTGGACGAAGCAGCGGCTCGAGTGTTCCAGATCCCAGTCCGTGAACGCGTGAGGGTCGTCGTAGATCATCTGTCGCATCCGTCCGCCGGGAGCGAGCCCCACCTCCATGGAACGGGCTTTACCAGCTGTGCCGAGGTACTGCGGACCTCCCATCGTGAGTTTCGCTTCTTCGAATCTCGCTCGAGTTCGCTCGTACACCTCCGCCTTGATGGGATAGACGATGAGCTGCAAACCGCCATGTTCGGCGGTTCCGGTGATCTGCTCCTCCGCCGTGTAGCCCGCGCCCAGTGGCATCGCCACGAACTGGCGGATCACACCGCGCTCGACGCAATACCCGTCGAGCCACGGCTGCTCCGGGGTCACGAGGTAGTTCTGCGGGTTGCGGGCGAGGCCGGGGCGCAGCGTCGCACCGGTGACAGCGTCGATCTTGCCCGTTGCGACTTGCACGGCGCAGGGATAGCGGCCCCGGAAATACAGCCACAGCGCCTCCGACTGATACATCGGGAGCAACACTCCGCCATGCTCGAGCCATTGGGGTGGGACGTTCTTGGGGAAGTCATCGACGTGACGCACCGGAAAGGGCCCCAGTCCCGGTGGGAGCGGGTATTTCTTGTCGTCGTCGGGGATGCGCAGCGTGCGCTGGAAGTTGATCGACAGCCCCGCGTCCTCGTGGACCTCGGGGAAAGTGAAATTGAGCCGGTTCTCTCTGAGCTCGATCATCGCCGTCCTCCCGTCGTTACCATTTTCCGTCCCGAACTTCCCGCACCAGTCGCAGCACCGCGTGATCCGGCATCCGGCGCAGCTCGCGGATCAACGACGCGAACACTTCGGGCCGCCGGCGGATGGCGTCCTGTAGATCCGAAGAGACCTTGCCCGCCAGGGCGAGCATGACGTCCGGGTCCTGGCCCAGCTCGCGCGCCAGGGCGACGATCTTGGCCTCGGACGGCGGCGGCACGTCACCGCGCTCCACTTTGCTGAGAAACGAGGGCTCGACGCCGATGCGCTGCGCCACCTGGCGCACCGAATACTTCTCGTCCTGTTCGCGCAGCTCCTCTCGGACTTTGCGAACGTAGTCCCCGAACCCCTTCGCCATTGTGTAGTATGTACTACTTAGTACACATAGTCAACCCGTGGGGTTCCGCCTATACTGGCGAGTCACTTACCCCAGGGTCCGACCGCTGTGGATGAGCTGAAAGCGCTGCGTTCCCTCGCCACGGAGCTGGGGGTCCACACCCGCTACACCGATGGACTGGGCAAGAAGGTCACCGTCGGGCCCGAGACGCTGATCCGCGTCTGCGCCGCCCTTGGCGCCCCGGTGACGGCAGCCGTCGACGCCGGCAAGGCGCTCCACGACTTCAAGTCCTCGCGGAGACACGGGCTCCCACCAGTGATTGTTGCCTGGAACGGTGAATTGACTCCCCCATCTCCCGAAGGGAGAGGGGGCCAGGGGGTGAGGACTACGGGCGCGGGGCAAGGGAGTGAAGTGATGCTCGAGAGCGGCGAATCGGTGCCGCCCGATGGTCGTCCCCTTCCCACGGGCTACCACCGCCTCGTTGTCGGCAATGCGACCAGCACCATCATCTCAGCCCCCATCGAAGCCTGGCGCCGCCCCGGCTCGCACCGTAGCTGGGGCGTCGGCACACAGCTCGCCGCGCTACGGTCGCAGCGCAGCCGCTCCGTCGGCGACCTCAAGGATCTCGAGTCGCTGTGTCGCTGGCTGCGCGAGCGCGGCGGCGACCTCATCACGGCACTCCCCCTCCTTCCCACGTTCAACTCCAATCACCCGGAGCCGAGCCCGTATTCACCGGTGAGCCGGCTGTTCTGGTCGGAGCTGATGCTCGATCTCGAGGGGGGACACCAGCCAGCGGGCGACGTCACGACGCTCGACGTGACCCGGGCCGACGCCGAGGTCCGTGCAGCGCTCGCCAATCGCCCGATCCCCGACGAGGCGATGCGTGACGGCGAGCTGGTCCGATACGCCCATTTCCGCGGCGCCCAGAAACGACTCGGCAGAAATTGGCGGGATTGGCCCGCGGACGCGCGCGCCGGGAAGCTTGGGCAGGAGCATCTCGACGCCGACGAAGAGCGCTTCCACCTCGTGGCGCAGACGCTGGTGCGCAGACAGCTGCACGACCTGCGCGAGCGGCTCGATCCGACGGGCGTGCGGCTGGGGCTCGATCTCGCGGTCGGCGTCCACCCCGACGGCTACGATCCCTGGTCGCGCCAGACGCTGTTCTGCGACGGCATGTCGGTCGGTGCGCCGCCCGATCCGGGATTCCCGAGCGGCCAGGACTAGGGCTTCGCGCCGGTGCTGCCGGCGGCGTCGCGTCTCGAAGGGCATCGCTATCTCGCGGCGTCGATCGGCCACCAGGCGTCGCTCGCGGGGGTGTTGCGCGTCGATCACGTCATGGCGTGGACGCGCCTCTATGTGATCCCGCACGGCATGCCG
>DATFTG010000029.1:0-3266 GCA_035262265.1 Gemmatimonadales bacterium | reverse complement strand
AAAGGCGCGCCGGGTCATCGCCCGGGCGACATCCGCGTCGAACCGCTCCTGCGCGCTCATTGTCCGGCGCCCTCCGTTCCAGGTACGGCAAACCTGTGCGTGTTGACGACCTGGCCTGCTACGGTCTCGCCCACCCGAACGTGGCATGTGACGCATCGATTCTGCGCGTCGGGGGATCCGTCGGGAAAATGCTGCTCGCGCTTTACGTGGCAGCCGACGCAGAAGCTTGCGCGCTGGACCAGGCCGAGATCGACGCGGTGCTCGTCGTAGTGACATGCCGCGCACAGACGGCCGCCCATGTCACCGGACCCGGAATCACCCACGAAGACGCGCGCCGTCGCCGTCGCGGCGGTGAATCCGTCCCGGCGAAGAGCCGCCCGGGCGGCCGGATCGCCGTCCAGTGAGCGCTGAAGGCGGCCGGCGTAGTGCTTGCTGGCCAGCGTTTGCTGATACTGGGGCTGATGGCAGCCTCCGCATTTGCCGTCCGCAACCGGCCGAGAGAAATCGGGATGCGCCCCCGGCGTGTGGCACTGCCCGCAGCGAATTCCCGCAGCCGCGTGGCGGCTTTCGGCGTAGTGCGCGATGGTCGGCCCCGCATGGCAGGCCGCACAGTTTTCGACGTAGGGGACCGGTCCCGAGACCGCGCTCGGGTCAGGCCGCCGCAGCGACCGCGTCATCAGGAAGCAGCCGGCGATCGCAATGGCCAGCGTGACAAGCAGGAGGCTTCGGGCGAGCCGCATGCTAGCGCGGAGCCTCGACGAGCTTTCGCAGCGCGGTCATCGTCTCGGTCAGGCTGCCGCTCTCGCCGCCGGCGGTCACGAACGCGGGCAGCATGGTGCGCACGGCAATGGCATAGGTGACGAGGCTCGCCCTTCCGTCGTCCGCCGGATTGATCTGCCAGTAGCCCGAGTTCTCCCGGAAGAGGCCGTGCGGGCGTCCCTCGGCGAGATGCCACTCCACCCGGCGCCGGAGCGGATCCGGATACTTCTCCATGTAGAAGGGGAACGAGAAAGGGCCGACGGTGACCCGGTAGTGGACGATCGCGCGCCGGGCGTCCTGCTCCACCACCTCGGCCGAGGTGACGCGCGGGTAATAGCGGGGGTGCTCGCGATAATCGACGATGACGCGCCACACCTGCTCCGGCGACGCCCGCAGAATCGCGACGGCCGTGCCGCCATGGGCAGTCTCGCTCGCTCCGGGCGGCAGCTCATCGGTCACGACCACCTCACCGGCGGCCAGGCGGCGGCGCACGTCCTCTGACATCGCCGACGTCGGCGCCGACATCGGCGCCGTCGACGCTGCGGCGAGCAGTGACACCGCCAGCACGACTGTCGACATCTCGCGGACCACGTCGCGCCGTTACCCGGGGAGGCTACCCTCGATCCGCCGGCGGATCCGGGAGGTGTGCGGCGCGCCGCAGCCGCGCTTCGGCATCAGTGATGGGAAGCCTCCCGCGCAGGATGCTCTGCGCCACGCTCAGCATCGAAGAGCCATCGCGCGCGTCGGACTGAAACCGCTCGGCGAACGCGCCGCTCTTGATGTCCTCCAGAATGCGGTGGAAACGCGCGGCCATGTCCACGCGGTCGATCTCGATGGCCCGCGTGAGCCCTCCGAAGATCGCGGTCGGCCCGTGGTCCTCGGAGGAGCGAAGAAACCCGGCTGTCCGGAAGCCTTCGAATACTGCTTCCATCTCGCTCGACATGTACATCTCCATCACCAGCGCCTCGGCTGGGATTCCTCCTTCGCAGCCGACATCGAACGCAGTCATCAGAGCCGTACCGAGCAGCGGACCGAGCGTCTGCTCCACGAACAGATCGAGCGTCGCTTCGGTTGCGGCCGTCATCTCGATCGCGGCCGGGCGCAGGGCGCCCAGTGCGTCGGCCAGTCCAAGCATCCGGCGCAGAGCGCGACCGCTGCGGTCGGCCTCCACTCCGACGCACGCCCAGAATCCTCGGCCCGCCATGTAGCGGGTCCGGGTCGCGATCCCGGCCATGCGGGGAGCGACCAGGAGCACGTCGACCGTCTCCGGCGGGTGGACGAGACCGAACGCCAGGCAGTAGCCCGAGGCGAAGGCGACGGCGCTCCGAGGACGAAGCTCGGCGGCGACGTCACGTGAGAGGACCTCGGGGATCACCTCGTCCGGCAACAGCACGAATACGATGTCGTCGCGCGCTGCCGCGGCGAGCGAGACGACCTCGAAGCCATCGGCTCTCGCTTGCTCGGCGTACGGGTCGTCACGATTGCCGATGCGGACGTTGACGCCCGAGTCGCGTAGATTGAGCGCGGCGCTGCGTCCCAGGTTGCCGTAGCCGAGCACCGCAATCGATTCTCCATCCAGAGCGCCCCGCGGCACGTCCCCGGCACGATATATCTTCACACGAGTCTGTCCTGAGGTCGTCACCGGTCACAGACCATGAGAGACCGCCCGCCGTCAGCCACTGATTGTAGAGCATACCGAACGGACGGTTTGTCGTTTGACACCGCTAGGCCCGCAGCTCCGCCCGATCGGGTATGGGCGGCTTCACGCAGAGCCCGATCAGAACGGGCAGCACGAACAGGGCACCGCCGAGACTGGCGGTCGCGCCGATGCTCAGCAGGAGACCGAGCGTGAAGATTCCGTGATGGTGAGCCACCATCAAGCTTCCGAAGCCTGCGATCGTCGTGAGCCAGCTCAGGATGACGCCCAGAATCACGCTCTTGGGGAATCGCGGACCGCCGGCGTCGATTCCTTCGCGGAATCGCACGAAGATGTTGAGGCCGTATTCAGCGGCGGTGCCGATGATGAGAGGCAGGGCCCAGACGTTGGCGAGGTTGAACTCGAGGCCGAGCAGACGCATCACACCCAGCGTCCACACGACGCCCAGGACCACCGGGGCCAGTGAGAGCGCGGTGCCCCGCACGCTTCTCAAGACCGCGAAGGTGATGGCGGTGACCAGCACGAGGGCGTATGGCGCGCCCTGGAAGTATCCACGCTCGATGAGATGGGTCGCCTCGAACTTCGTGACCGGCGGGCCCGTTACATCCGGATCGACTCCGCGCAGCTCTTCGATGAAGCGACGTGCGCCCGCGTCCTGCCAGATGTCCACAGCCGGGTGGATCCGGAGCAGATAGCGGCCGCTGCGGCCGATATACCGGGCCCGTAGCTCGGGCGGCGCATCGCCCGCACGCACCGGCTGGGGATCGAGGCTGTTCTTGAACCGTTCGAGCTTGTCGACGAAGTCGTCGTGCACCTGGCCTTGCAATCGCCGCAGTGACCTGAATACGTC
>DATFTG010000028.1:0-7940 GCA_035262265.1 Gemmatimonadales bacterium | reverse complement strand
TGAAGACGGTGAAGGTGTGGGGCGGCAGAACGGCGGAGGGGATGTTCTACGTGATCACGGTGCGGGTGCGCTTCGATTCCGGAACGATCGCCAGCTGGCGCCCGCGCGACGTGCCGCTCTCGCCGAACGGTCGTCGTGTGGCGCTGATCGATTCGCAGGGACGCCGCTATCCCGCGGCGCCCGCGTCGCTCGACCGCCGGCTGCTGCCGGGCCAGGAGTACACCACCGATTTCGTCTTCGATGTGCCGGCAGACGCCGGCACACCGCGCCTGGAGCTCGAGAGCGGCGACTGGCCGACGCACCTCATGATCGCCCACGAAAACGCCTTCCTGCACGGGAAGGTGCTGTTCCGGTTGGCCGCATGACCGCCATCACGCTGTCGCGACGCTCGCACCTCGGTCTGACCGTGCTGGCATGCGGTCTGGGACTCGGGCTCTGCGGTGACCTGCTGCTGCGCGCCGCGCCCTGGGGCCTGAACTTCTCGATCTGGATCTGCGCGCTGATGGGTGTCGGTCTCTGGCTGGTGCGCCGCTACGACCTCCCGGTTTCGAGCGATTTCTCCTGGCTAGCGCTCTCAGTCGTGCTGTGCGCGGTGGCGTTCGTGCGCCGCGATTCACGAGCGCTGCAGCTCATCGACATGGCGGCGCTCGTCGGGTTGCTCTCGGTCACGGCGCTCGCTACGCAGGGCGGACAGGTCCGGCTGCGCGGCATCTCGACGTATCTCGTCGCGACCGTGGTCGCCTGCGGGCACGCCTGGTTCGGCACGCCGCGCCTCCTGTTCGGCGACATCACGTGGAAGGACGTGGAGGGCGGCGGGCGCTGGAGCGGAGTGCGAGCGGTCGGCATTGGACTCCTGGTTGCGGCGCCGCTGCTCCTCGTCTTCGGCAGCCTGTTCGTCTCCGCGGACGCCGAGTTCGAGTCCCTGGTCAACAGCCTGCAGATAGATCTTCCAACGGTTGCCAGCCACGTCGTCCTCACGACGGTCATCGGCGGCCTCGCGGCCGGCGCGCTGCGCGGCGCGGTATTGAGTCCTGCGGAGACCGCGGGAATCGGAGAGCGGACCGCCAGCCCGGGGCTGCGGTTCACCAGTGCCGTCACGGCGCTGGGCGCGCTCGATCTCCTGTTTCTCGTGTTCGTGGGGCTGCAGCTGCGCTGGCTGTTCGGCGGTAGCGCAGTGATCGCCGAGACGACGGGGCTCACCGTGGCCGAGTACGCACGCCGCGGATTCTTCGAGCTCGTGACCGCGTCGACGCTGGTCCTCCCCGTGCTGCTCGTCGCCGACTGGGCGACGGTCGTGGAAGGCCCACGTCAGCGCAGAACCTTCCGCATGCTCGCCGGACTGCTCGTGGCGCTGGTGGGTGTGATGCTCGTGTCGGCGCTGCAGCGCATGCTGCTCTACGTGAACACCTTCGGGCTGACGGAGCTGCGCCTCTATACGACGGCGTTCATGATCTGGCTGGGCGGGGTGTTTGCCTGGTTCACGCTGACGGTGCTCAGAGATGGGCGTCCCCGCTTCGCCTTTGGGGCGCTCGCCCAGGCCCTGGTCGTGCTCGGCGGCCTCCACATCGCCAACCCGGACGGCTTGATCGCTCGGGTGAACCTCGGGAATGAGAGCCACGTTCAGGTCGACAACTGGGGGCCGATCGATGCCGACTACATTTCGCGCGTGCTCAGCGCCGACGCCGTGCCGGCGTTGCTCGACCGGTTCTCCCGTCTGACCCCCGTCCAGCAGAAATCCGTAGCTCACACGCTGCTGGAGCGCTGGGGGTCGGAGACCGGTCGCGATTGGCGATCGTGGAATTGGTCCGAATGGAGGGCGCACGCCCTGGTCGCGGCGCGCGCCGGGGAGTTGAGGGCTCTGGTAACGGGGTGACGGCGCGTCGGTCCATTGGGTCTTGGAACAGTCAATCCCAAGACGCGCCCGGAGGGGGTATGCGGTTCTGGCGGAAATACCGGTGGGTACCGTTCACCTCGCTGTGTCTCGTGGTGATGCTGTGTCAGAAGAAGGCGGATGACACACCCACGGTCCCGAAGAACCAGCCGGGGCACATCCATCGGTCTTCGCCGGGATCACACCACCGCAACGGCTCGGGGTCGATGAGCTAGCAAGACAAGGGCGGCGGCGTCATTAGTTTAGGGCATGGTCCTCGCCACCCGACCCGGGACGCCATGACCGTCCGCATCGTGCAGGTCGACGCCTTCACCGCCACACCATTCGCGGGGAACCCCGCAGCAGTGTGCGTGCTGGCGAGCCCAGCAAGCGAACAATGGATGCGTCACGTCGCGCGCGAGATGAATCTCTCGGAGACGGCGTTCCTGGTTCGCAACGGCGACGCCTGGCATTTGCGTTGGTTCACGCCGACAGTCGAGATCGCGTTGTGCGGCCATGCGACGCTCGCCTCCGCACACGTGCTCTGGGAAGATGGCCACCTCCCGGCGGGAACACAGGCACGGTTCGACACCATGAGCGGCCGCCTCACGGCCGACCGCGACGGGCAATGGATCGCGATGGACTTCCCCGCCGTGCCGGTTACGCCGGTCGAGGCGCCGGCCGATCTCCTTCCGGCGTTGAGCGTCAGCGCCCTCGCCGTCGGCAAGAATCGCATGGACTACCTCGTCGAAGTCGGCTCGGAAGCGGAGGTCCTCGCTACCGCGCCCGACCACACCCGGTTGCGCCGCCTCCCGGTGCGCGGCGTCATCGTCACCGCCCGCGCGGCGGACTCCCAATACGACTTCATCTCCCGCTTTTTCGCGCCGGGCTCAGGGGTCGATGAAGACCCGGTGACGGGCTCCGCACACTGCGCCCTCGCGCCGTATTGGGCGGCGAAGCTGGGACGCACCGAGCTCGTGGGCCGCCAGGCATCGGCTCGCAGCGGCATCGTGAAGGTCCGGACGCAGGGAGAGCGCGTCATCCTCGCCGGTCAGGCAGTCGTCGTGCTGCGCGGCGAGCTCAACGTCGATCCCGACTGATCCATGACGACTCGACACACTCGACTCGTGGGCTACGCCTGCGCCCTGGGGGCGGGCTCGATATGGGGCACGACCGGCCCGCTCTCGACCTTGCTCTACGCGCAGGGAGCGGCGCTCACCGGAATCGGCTTCTGGCGCCTCGTGCTGGGGATCGCGGCGATTCTCGCGTTCGGCTTGACGCATCCTGACCTGTTCCGCATCGACCGCCGCGGCTGGCTGCTCGTCGGGTTGGGCGGGGGCGCGCTCGTGGCACTGTTCGAAATCGCCTATCAGTTCGCGATCTCGGGAACGGGCGTCGCCGGCGCCGCGGCGCTGCTCTACACCGCCCCGGTTCTCGTGGCGCTGCTGGCGAGGCTGCTCCTCGGAGAGCGGCTCACCGCGCTGCGCTCGGCGCTCGCGGTCGTCGTCATGGCGGGCGCCACCCTCGCCGTCCTCGGCGGGAGTCGAGCGGGAGTCGCGATCCCGACGACGTTGCGGGCCGGCGTGCTCGGCGGATCGCTGGCAGCCCTGAGCTACGTAGGCACGACGCTGCTGGCGCGCTACGCGGTCCCACTCTACGGGCCGATGAAGGTGTTGTTCCTCGAAATCGCGGGTGGGATCGTCATTCTGGGTGTGGTGCTGAAGGCGGCGGGGCGGCCGCCGCTGCCGCCGCCTACCGCGGGCGCCTGGATCTACACCGCGCTGCTCGCCGCCGGAACGGTGGTCCTCGCCAACGTGCTGTTCTTCAACGCCGCCAAGCGGATCGACGCCGCCCCGACCGCGGTTGCGGCGACGATCGAACCGGTCGTCGGCGCATTGCTCGCGTTGGCGCTGTTCGGCCAGCGCCTGACGGCGATCGGCACGCTCGGCCTGCTCATGGTCGTGGGCGGCGTGGCCGGCGGCTACCTGGAGGAAGCGAGAGGCGCGAGAAGTGAGAGGTAAGAGGTGAGCGGTCTCATCGATCTGAGTCATGTCGTGTCCCACGGGATGGTGACGTACCCCGGCCTCCCGGGCCCCGTGATCGGCGATCATCTGAGCCGCCCCGCCTCGCAGGCGCGCTACGCGCCGGGGACGGAGTTCCAGATCGGCAAGATCGAGATGATCGCGAACACGGGGACGTACGTCGACGCACCGTGGCATCGCTACGCCGACGGCGCGGACCTCGCCGATCTGCCGCTCGAGTCGCTCGCCGATCTCGACGGCGTCGTGATCCGCCGCGTGGGGATGGGTCGCGTCGTGGATCGCGACGCGTTTGCCGGGCTCTCCGTCGAGGGTCGCGCGGTGCTCATCCATACCGGGTGGGATCGACACTGGGGAACGCCGGCCTACGGCACCGGCAACCCGTATCTCACGGGTGATGCGGCGGAGTACCTCGTCCATCAGGGCGCGACGCTCGTCGGGATCGATTCCCTCAACATCGACGATCCCGCCGACGGGATGCGTCCCGCGCACACAGTCCTGCTCGGCGCCCGCGTCACGATCGTGGAGCACCTCACGGGCCTCGAGCGACTGCCGGACAGCGGCTTCAGGTTTTTCGCCGTTCCCGTCAAAGTGCGAGGAATGGGGTCGTTTCCCGTCCGAGCTTTCGCATTGAAACCCTGATGCGTGAGAGGTAAGAGGTAAGAGTGTGTGAGAGTAGACCGCCTGCCTCTCACTTCTCACCTCTCACCTCTCACGCTTGTAGTCTCGAGTGGCGCGGCGCATACTAGTCTCCGAAACCATGGGAGGGCGCGATGCAATCTCGTAGTTATGACGCGATCGTCGTCGGGTCTGGGATCTCGGGGGGCTGGGCCGCGAAGGAGCTGACGGAGAAAGGGCTGCAGGTCCTGATGCTCGAGCGCGGCAAGAACATCGAGCACATCAAGGACTACGTCAACGCGACCAAGGCTCCCTGGGAGTACCCGCATCGCGGCGGGCGCACCCAGGCGATGGAAGAAGCCTACCCCGTCCTGAAGCGCGACTATCCGCTCAACGAGAAGAACCTCGACTGGTGGGCGTCCGACAAGGATTCGCCCTACACCGAGATCAAACGCTTCGACTGGTTCCGCGGCTACCACGTGGGCGGACGGTCGCTGATGTGGGGGCGCCAGAGCTACCGCTGGAGCGACTTCGACTTCGAAGCGAATCTCAAGGACGGCATCGCCGTCGACTGGCCGATCCGCTACGCCGATATCGCGCCGTGGTACGATCACGTCGAGCGGCACGCCGGCATCGCGGGCTCGCTCGAGAAGATGCCGCAGCTGCCCGACGGCCAGTTTCAGCCGGCCATGCCGCTCAACTGCGGCGAAGCGCTGATCGCCGGACGCCTGACGAAGCAGTTCGGCGGGCGGCGCCGCATCATTCCCGGCCGCACGGCGAATCTCACGAAGCCGTTGCCGGGTCGGAACCAGTGCCAGTACCGCAACGCCTGCTGGCTGGGGTGCCCGTTCGGCGGCTACTTCAGTACCCAGTCCTCGACACTGCCGGCGGCGATGGCCACGGGCAAGCTGACGCTCACGCCGTTCGCCATCGTCACCGAAATCCTCTACGACAAGGACAAGAAGCGCGCCACCGGCGTCCGCGTGATGGACGCCATGACCAACAAGACGACCGAATACACGGCGCGCATCATCTTCCTCTGCGCCTCGACGCTGAACTCGACGTGGCTCCTGATGCGCTCGGCGAACGAGCTCTGGCCCGAGGGGCTGGGATCGAGCTGCGGCGAGCTGGGCCACAACCTCATGGATCACCATTTCCGCGCCGGCGCCGCGGGCGACATCGAGGAGCCCGGGCTCGACGCGAAGTACTACTTCGGGCGGCGCCCCACCGGATTCTACATCCCCCGCTACCGCAACCTGTTCGGCGACAAGCGGCCGTACCTGCGCGGCTTCGGGTACCAGGGCGGCGCCTCGCGCGAAGGCTGGTCGCGCGCCGTGGCGGAGCTGGGCGTCGGAGCGGCATTCAAGGACGCCATGGCCCAGCCGGGAAAGTGGACGATCGGAGCTACGGCGTTCGGCGAGATGCTGCCCAACCACGACAATAAGGTGGCGCTCGACCGGACGAAGGTCGACAAGTGGGGCCTGCCGGTGCTCGCCATCGACTGCGCCACGGGGCCGAACGAGCACTTGATGCGGGACGACATGAAGAACGACATGGCTGAGACGCTCACCGCGTGCGGCGTCAAGAATGTCCGGACATACGACAACGGCTACTTCCCGGGCATGGGGATCCACGAGATGGGCACGGCGCGGATGGGCCGCGACCCGAAGACGTCGGTCCTCAACAGCCACAACCAGGTGTGGGACGCCATGAACGTGTTCGTCACCGACGGCTCGTGCATGGTGTCCACGGCGTGCCCCAATCCTTCCTTGACCTATATGGCGCTCACCGCGCGCGCGGCGGACTACGCCGTGAACGAGATGAAGCGCAACAACCTCTAGTCGAGGCCACGGTGAATACTCAAACATCCCTGATCGATCGACGCGAAGCGATCCGGCGCGTGAGCGCGCTGCTCGGCGGCATCGCGCTCATCTCGGAAACCGCTCTGCTCGAAGCATGTAACCGGGACCGCACCGCGACTCGGGCCGCTGCTTTCACTACCAACGACGTCGCCTTTCTCGACGAGGTCGCGGATACCATCCTCCCCGAGACCTCGACGCCGGGAGCGAAGGCGGCGCAGTGCGGCGCGTTCATAGCGCTGATGGTGACCGACACCTACACCGATCGCGATCAGCTGGTCTTCAAGAACGGCGTGCAGCAGGTCGAGACGGCGTGTCGTCAGATGCACAACACCGGGTTCATGACGGCGACGCCGGCGCAGCGGCTCGCGCTGCTGGCGCAGATCGACAAGGAGCAGAAGGCGTATATGGACGACCGCGAGGCCAAGCGGGCGGCCGCCACGGATGCCGCTCCCGCTCCCGATACGCCGCCGCACTACTTCCGCATGATGAAAGAGCTGACTTTGCTCGGCTACTTCACGTCGGAGATCGGATACACCAAGGCGATGCGTTACCAGGAAGCGCCTGGGCGGTTTGATCCCTGCGCGCCGTACAAGCCCGGGGAGACGTCCTGGGCATCACACGCTTGATCGATACGCTTATCGGCGCGGGCCTGGGGCTCGCGATCGGGCTGCTTGTCGGGCTCGTGGCGTTCATCGTCTGGCGCGCGAAGCACGCGGGGGCGATCCGCGCCGACGCGGTGGCGAAGAGTCTCGCCGTCACGATGGGGAAAGTCTCCGAGCAGCTCGTTCCCTACCTCCCCGGGTTTGGCTACAACCCCAAGGACGCCCGCTTCCTCGGTAGTCCCGTGGACTTCGTGGTGTTCGACGGACTGGACGCCGGGGCGCTGCGGCGGGTCGTGTTTCTCGAAGTGAAAACCGGCGCTGGCGCCCTCTCGACCCGCGAGCGCCAGGTGCGCGACGCGATCGAGAGCGGCCGCATTGCCTGGGACGAGCTGCGGATCACCCCGGGGCATGGCCCCCTGGTGAACACAGGTTCAAAACGTCAGCTCGACCCCGAGTCGTAACAGCCGCGGCGGTCCATAGTAGAAGAGCGGCTGCGCGAAATCGCGCGCCGCGGCGAGGTACAGCGGCAAAAGCTCGTTTTGCCCCTCGATCAACCCGTTGCCGTCGAGATCGGCCCACTGCCGGTAGCGAGGGCTCTCATACGGGATTGCCTCTGGATGCGCGTTGTACGCCGCCAGCGCGATCGCCTGCAGCGTCCCGCTCGTGAGCGTCGGTTGGCCGGTGTCGCGCCGTACCGAGACGGTGTTGCGCCGATTGAGGAGGTTGCGCGCGTCGAGGTAGAGCCCGCCGGAGAGCCCCAGCAGCCGGATCGGGCGCCGCACCAGCGCGTCGAGCGAGTAGTCGGGGGGCAGGCGGGCGCTGTTGGGCAACCCGATCAGCGTGTCGCCCGCGGTGTTGGTGCGCGAATACGGCAGTCCCGACCCGAAGTGGAAGATCGCCGCCGCCTGGAGTCCCCCGAAGATCGGCTGCCCGAAGAGGCGCGGACCCG
>DATFTG010000027.1:0-6682 GCA_035262265.1 Gemmatimonadales bacterium | reverse complement strand
TGGGCGTCCCGCCCCGCCGTCTTCCCCAGCTGAGCGGAGGTGGCCGTCGCATCCAGGACGTCATCAGCGATCTGAAACGCAAGCCCGATCGCTTCCCCGTAGCCGCGCAGCGCCGCGAGGTGCTCGCCGGGCATGTCGCCGCCGGCTGCCATCCCCCCGATGACGCAGGCCGCGGCGATGAGGGCGCCGGTCTTGCGCTGGTGCACCTCGCGCAGCGCCTCCACCGAGATCGCCCGCTGCTCGGCTTCGAGGTCGAGCACCTGGCCGCCGATCATGCCGCCCGCCCCTGCCGCGCGAAACAGTTCGAGCGCGATGGCGGAGCGGCGATCGAGCGCAATGCCCAGGCCATCCAGACCGGCCGCGAGCACGCGCGCGGCGAGCCCCACCATGTGGTAGCCGGCGCTCGTTGCGGCGCGCACATCGAAAGCGCGATGGACGGTGGGACGCCCGCGCCGCAGGTCGTCGTTGTCCATGCAGGGTAGGTCGTCATGGATGAGGGAATAGGCGTGCACCACCTCGACGGCGGCGGCGACTTCCGCGATGCCGATCGTACCGCCCTGCCCGCCGAGCGCCTCGTAGGCGGCGCAGACGAGCGTCGGCCGCAGGCGTTTGCCTTCACTCAGCACGCTGTAGCGCACCGCCGCCGGCAGCGGGGCGGGCCAGAACTCCTGCGCGCGCGTGCACCAGCGGTCGAGCACGGCGTCGACGCGGGTGCGGGTATCGGTGAGGTAGGCCTCGAGCGCGCGATCAGCGGTCGAGATCTTCAAGCCGCAACTTTCCCGCCTGGTCGGCGAGGACCTGCCGCACGCGCAGCTCCGCGGCCCCCAGACGGTCGCGCGCGGTGCGCAGCCGCTCCACGCCCTCTTCGAACAGCCGCAGCGCTTCGTCGAGGTCGAGGTCTTCGCCCTCGAGGCGGCGCACGATCTGCTCCAGCCGTTCGAGATCCAGGGAAAACTGGCCGCGGGTCTCGGCCATTACGATCCGCCGGCGCGCGCGGCGACTTCGCCGTCGCGCACGCGCAGCCGGAAGGCGAGGCCGGGCGGGAATTGCGCGACGGTGCGCAGTACGGTTCCCGATGCGTCGCGCGCCACCGCGTAGCCGCGCGCCAGCACACGCAACGGCGACAGCGCGTCGAGCCGGGCGCCCCCCTCGGCTACGCGCGCGCTGGCCCGCTCCACCACGCGTGTCATCCCCGCGCTCAACCTGTCGCCCGCCCGCTCCAGCCGCTCCGCGGCGTTGCGCGTCGGGGCGCGCAGTCCCCGAACCAACCCCTGAGCGAAGCGGTCGAGCTGCGACGCCAGCTCGTTGCGATCGGGCGTCGCCGCGACCGCGGCGGCCGAGGGGGTCGGCGCACGCAGATCGGCGACGAGATCGCACAGCGTTACATCCACCTCGTGCCCGATCGCCGAGACGACCGGCACCGGCACGGCCGCGAGCGCGCGCGCCACCCGCTCGCTGTTGAACGTCCACAGGTCTTCCTTCGATCCCCCGCCCCGGCCGACGATCGCCAGGTCGAGCTTGGGGATGCGGGCGAGCAGCGCGAGGGCGGCGCAGACGTCGCGATCGGCGCCCTCTCCCTGGACGCGCGTGGGCACGAGGAGGAGATCGGCCGGCCAGCGGCGCTCCAGCACCGCGGCGATATCGCGAAACGCCGCGCCGTCAGGACTCGTGACCACGGCGATGCGGCGCGGCAGCGCGGGCAAGGCGCGCTTGCGGGTGGGATCGAGCAACCCGTCCCGTTCGAGCGCCTTCTTGGCCTTTTCGAAGGCGACCTGCCACAGTCCACCGGCCTCAGTGGAAAGGAGGTGGCGAACGGTGAGGCGGAACTCGCCGCGTTCCTCCCAGACGGTCGGGAAGCCGAAGGCGAAGACCTCCATCCCGTCGCCGGGAGGCGCGGGCAGGCGCTGATTGTCGCGCGACCACATCACGCAGCGCAGCTGCGCCACCTTGTCGCGTAACGTGAAATACCAGTGGCCGCTGCCGTAGGCCTTGAAGCCGGAGACTTCCCCCTTCACCCACAGGGGCAGGAGGCCATTTTCGATCACCGCTTTGGCGCGCCGGGTGACCTCGGCGACACTCCACGCACCTTCGGGACTGGCAGCCGCGAAGAGATCTAGCGGTTCGCCCACGCCAAAGCCGCCTGGACGGTGTTGACGAGCAGCATCGTGATCGTCATCGGACCGACGCCACCCGGCACCGGAGTGATGGCGGACGCGACCGCGCTCGCCTCGGCGAACTTCACGTCGCCTACGAGCCGGTATCCCGACTTCGCCGACGGATCGGCCACGCGATTGACGCCGACGTCGATCACCACCGCGCCGGGGCGAACCATGTCGCCGGTGACGAATTCCGGCTTGCCCATGGCGACGATGAGAATGTCCGCCTGCCGGGTGACGGACGGCATGTTGCGGGTGCGGGAGTGGCAGACGGTGACCGTCGCGTTGCCGCCCGGACCGTCCTGCAGCAGCAGCGCGGCCATCGGCCGACCCACGATGTTGGAGCGGCCGACGATGACGACGTTGGCCCCGGTCGTTTCGACACCGCTGCGCACCAGCAGCTGCTGGACGCCGTACGGCGTCGCGGGGCGAAAGCCCGTCGGGTCGCCGGTCGACACCTTGCCCACGTTCACGGGATGGAAGCCGTCGACGTCCTTCGCGGGGTCGATTCTGAGCAGCACGCGCCCGGCATTGACGTGCTTGGGCAGGGGCAGCTGCACGAGGATGCCGTGGATCTTGGGATCCGCGTTCAAGCGATCGACCAGGGCGAGGAGGTCGGCCTCGGAAATGTCGGCGGGACGCGTGATGGTCTCGTGATAGAGACCGATCTCGTCGCACGCCTTGCCCTTCATCCGCACGTAGGTCGCTGAGGCGGGGTTCTCGCCCACCAGCACCGCCGCGAGCCCGGGAGTGACACCGCGCTCTTTGAGCCGCGTGATGTCTCCCCCCAGCTCGGCGCGCATCGCCTTTCCGATGGCGACGCCGTCGATCAGCCGGGCGCTATTTGGCAAAGTCCACCGCTCGCGTCTCGCGGATCACCACGACCTTGATCTGACCGGGATACTGCAAGTCGCCCTCGATTTTGCGGGAGATCTGCTGGGCCAGGGTGTTCGCCTTGACGTCATCCACTGCATTGGGCGAGACGACTACCCGGACTTCGCGCCCCGCCTGGATGGCGAACACCTTCTCGACGCCGGCGAACTCGCCGGCGATCTGCTCGATCGCGGTGAGCCGCTTCACGTAGGTCTCGAACGCCTCGCGCCGCGCCCCGGGCCGCGAGCCCGAGACGGCGTCGGCTGCCTGCACGATCACACTGACGGCGGAATCGTGCGGAACGTCGTCGTGGTGCGCGGCGATGCAATTGATCACGACAGGGTGCTCGCCGTACTTGGTCGCCACCTCGACGCCGAGCTGTACGTGCGTGCCTTCATGCTCGTGCGTCAGGACCTTTCCTACGTCGTGCAACAGGCCGCCGCGCTTCGCCAGCGGCACATCGAGCTTCAGCTCGGCGGCCATCATGCCGGCGATCCAGGCGACCTCCTTGGAATGCTCCAGGATGTTCTGGCCGTACGACGTGCGATAGCGCATCCGCCCGACCAGCTTCACGAGCTCCTGGTGCATGCCGCGCAGCCCCGTCTCGTAGACCGCGCGCTCTCCCGCTTCGACGATGCCGGCGTCGATTTCTTCCTGCGCCTTGCGAACGATCTCTTCGATGCGGCCCGGGTGGATGCGGCCGTCGGCGATCAGACGCTCGAGCGAGAGGCGCGCGACCTCGCGGCGCACGGGGTCGAAGCAGGAAATGACGACGGTGTCCGGCGTGTCGTCGATGATGACGTCGGTGCCGGTCGCCGCCTCGAAGGCGCGGATGTTCCGCCCTTCGCGCCCGATGATCCGGCCTTTCATTTCATCGGAGGGGAGCGCGACCGCCGAAACGGTGGTCTCGGCGGTGTGCTCGGCGGCGATGCGCTGGATTGCCAGCGCGACGACCTTCTTGGCCTCGCGCTCGGCGTTCTTCTGCGCCTGCTCGCGAATGTCCCGCAGCAGGGCGGCCGCGTCGCTGCGCGCCTCGTCTTCGAGCCCGCGCTTCAGCTCCGCCTTGGCGTCCTCGACCGAGAGCCCCGCCACGCGCTCGAGCTGCGCCCGGGCCTCCTGCTCCTTCGCCGCCAGCGCCTTGTCGCGGTCCTTGAGCGATTGCTCGCGCTTGCCGAGATCGCGCTCGCGGTCACCGAGCGCCTGTTGGGCCCGATCGACGGCGCCCTGGCGCTGCTCGATGTCACGACGCCGGCCCGAGAGCTCCTGGTCCAGCGCCTCTCGCCCGCGCAACAACTCTTCGCGCGCCTCGAGCTCCATGCGCGCCTGTGCTTCCTTGAGCTGCCGCTCGCGCTCCCGGGCGGCAAGACGGGTCGCCGCGTCGGCTACTCGCCGCTCGACGCGCCGACCCAGGACATATAAGACCGCTCCGCCCGCAATCGCACCGCCAGCGGCGGCCAGAATGATTCCGAGTGCCAAAGACATCGATCTATGCTCCCACGCACCAGGCCTGGGGCCCGGCGCGAGTTTGTCGTGCTGCGTTTGGCTTTAGCGCTCGACCGCTTTGCGGCGGCCGGGCGGCAACATCTTGGCGAAGTCGTCGGCCAGCGCGGCCAGACGCGCCGCCACCTCCCGCTCTCCCTTTTTGGCCTGAAACAGCTCGTTCGTGATATCGAGGGCCGCGAGGATCGCCGCCTTGTGCGTCTCCACGAGCCCCCCCTGAGCCAGCACCCGCTTCAGCGCCTGGTCCAGGTATCCCGCCACTTCGCGGGTGTATTCGGGTGCGAGGTCCGAGCGAACCGTGTATTCCTCGCCGCCGATCATGACCTTCACCGCGTGTTTCTTCGTGCTCACCGTGCCGCACTCCCGCCGGTGGCGCCCGCCTCGCGCGACTGCTCTTCCAGAAACGCCAGCCGGGTCACCAGCTCCTGCACGCGGGTGCGCGCCGCTTCGAGTCGCCCGCGCAGCTGCCGGTTTTCACTCTCCAGCTCCGACGACCGCGATCCCCCGCCACCACCTCGCCCCGGCTCCGCCTTGAGCGCGCGCGCCCGCCACGTCGCCAGCTCCTCGCCGAGCTCGCGCAGCACCGCTTCCAGGTGATCGAGGGCCCGCAGATCAGCCCGTTCTCCGTCGTACACCCAGTTCTCCCTCCAACGCCGTCAGCGCACGCCGGATCACCGCATCGACTTCGCGATCCACCAGCGTTCGCGCGGGATCACGGAACAAGCAGCGCCAGGTGACGCCGCGCGTCCCGGCCGGCACATTGGGCCCGCGATACTCGTCCAGCACCTCTAACCGCTCGAGCAGCGGCCGTCCCTCGCGCCGCAGCACCGCCTCCACCTGGTCCGCCGTCACGCCACCGGGGAGTACGAGGGAAAGGTCCTGCACAGTGGCCGGCTGCTCGGGCAACGGGGTAAACGCGAGCCCACGCTGCCCCTGAACGTCGATCTCGACCTCGAACCCGAGCACGGCTGCCGCCCATTTTGGTGCATCGGCCTCGAGCCGCCCGGCCCGCCCCACCACCCGGCTTTCTGGATCGATCGCCCGCCAGACATCCCCCCCGTCGCCGGGAACCACACGGGCCCCGGGTGCCGCCACCGAAACCGCTAACTCAAAGTGCTGCTTGAGGTCCCATATGTCCATATCAGGCACTTTCGCAGCCTCTGTCCAATGGGGAGGACGCCTCCCCCCGGTCACCACACCGGCTACGGATAGCCGCTCTTCGGGACTCCCCCCGCCCCCATGGAACACCGTTCCCACCTCGAACAGGCGCACGTCGCGCTCCCGCACCGACCAGTTGTATTCGATCCGGGCCACGAGCTCCGGTATCAGGCGGCTGCGCAGGTACGCCTCCTCCGTCGAAAGCGGATTCTTGAGCGCCACTGCATCGGCAGCGTCGGCAGGACCAAGCGGAGTATTGCGGCACTCCAGAAAGCCGGCCCTCACGAGCGTGCTGCGCACGCGCGCGAGCACCTGTTCCGACGCGGCATCGGGTACCGTTCCGGGACGGTACGGCCGCAGCTCGTCCGGGAACGCATCGTAGGTGGAGAGACGCGCGACTTCCTCTATGAGGTCGACCTCCCGCGTCACATCGGGACGCCACCCCGGCACCTGGACGCCGAGGCGGTCGTCCTTGGGCGCCACGACGAAGCCGACGCTCGAGAGCAGCCGTTCGAGATCGGAACGCTGGAAATCGACGCCGAGCAGCCGGGCCACCCGCTCCGGCCGCAGAAACACCGCGCGTGGCTGCTCCGGCGCGGGCCAGAGGTCGACGGGTGCTTCCCGCATGGTGCCCCCCGCGACCGACTGGATCAGCTCGACGGCGCGGCGCAGCGCGTCGGGAAGCGCCAGCATGTCGATGCCGCGCTCGTAGCGGTAGCTCGACTCGCTCGAGAGGTCGAGGGCGCGGCGCGTGCGGCGAATCCTCGTGGGCTGGAAATAGGCGCATTCGAGCACGAGGTCGGTCGTCGCCGCCGTCACCTCCGATTCGGCGCTCCCCATGACGCCCGCGACGATGGTCGGCCGTTCCGCGTCGCAGATGGCCGTCATCTCCGGCGTCAGCGTCCGCGTCACCCCGTCGAGGGTGACGATGCGCTCCCGCGCCGCGGCGCGACGCACCACGACCGCCGGACCGCGCAGTTTGGCAAGGTCGAAGG
>DATFTG010000026.1:0-3247 GCA_035262265.1 Gemmatimonadales bacterium | reverse complement strand
TTGGCGCAGGCGATGAGCAACACCAGGCCGACGCCGCCGAGGAAGACGTCGAGCAGCAGGCGGGACGTGGCATTGTTGCCGGGCTCGGGTCGCGAGTCGGCGAACGACTGCACGTAGGGCTCGGTTCCCTGGTACAACGTCGGATAGTCGCGGACGAGACGTGCGCCGATCACGGCGGTCGCGGCCCGGGCCGCGGCGAGCGACACGCCGCGAGCGAGGTGCGCTGCGAGCCGGAAGGTGGTCGCACCGCGCCGCTCGAGTTGGCCGGGGCGCGAAGGGATCAGCTGATCGTACCACGTCGCGGGGACCCACAGCTCCGGTTGAAAGCCCGTGTAGTAGAGGCCGCTGAAGCCGGCCGGCGCGACGCCGACGATGATGAAGTCGTGGCCATTGAGTCGCACGGCGCGCCCTACGATTGCCGGATCCCGGTTGAAGCGACGCTGCCACGTCGTCTCGCTCAACACCGCAACCGGTGCCGCCCCGGGTGACGTGATCTCGGCGGTGGTGAACGCGCGGCCGGCGAGCGCGTGCACGCCTAGCGCCTCGAAGTAGTTGGGGCTCACCATCTCGCCCCAGATCCGTTCGGTCCGCTCCGCCCCGCTCACGCTCAGCACCGTCGGGTAGTAGGCGACGATGTCACCGAACACCCCCCGGAAGTCCGTCAGGTCGGCGTACGACCAGTCGAAATACTGGCCGGAGCTCCTGCTGTACGCGCTGACGACGACGAGTCGGTCGGGGTCTACCACCGGCGGGGGCCGCCAGAAGATGGCGCGGGCGATCGAATACATGGCGGTGTTGGCGCCCACTCCAAGACCCAGCGTGAGGATGACAATGGCGCTGAAGCCCGGGCTCTTGGTGAGGGTGCGGGCGGCGTATTTGAGATCTTGGAGCAGAGCGTTCATTTGCTCTCCAGAGATGACGCCTCTATTCAGTACGTAGTGCAACCACCGGATCCACCCTCGTCGCGCGCAGCGCCGGCACGTAGCTGGCGACGAGCGCGACCCCGACGAGCAGAAGCGAGATCCCCACGAAAGTGAGCGGGTCGGTGCTGCTCAAGCCGAACAACATGTTCTTCATCACGCGAGTCACCCCGAACGCCGCGAGCAGGCCGATCGCGACGCCGGCGAGGGTAAGCCGCAGTCCCTGCACCAGCACCAGTCCCATCACCTCGCGTGTGTCGGCGCCAAGGGCGAGACGCACGCCGAGCTCGCGGGAGCGCTGCGACACGGTGTAGCTCATCACGCCGTACAACCCGATCGACGCCAGCGTCATGGCGAGCAGCGAGAACCCGATCAACAGCACCATCGCGAAGCGGCGCTGGCCGGTGGAGTTGTCGATCAGCTGGTCCATCGTGTTCACGTTGGCGAGCGGCAGGTCGGGATCGACCGAGCGTACCGCCGTGCGTATGCCGGGGAGCGCGGCCATGGGGTCAGCGGTGGTGCGCACGGCGTAGTTGAGGAACGGCAGCCCGTTCTGGGCCAGCGAGAAGTAGACCTGGACGCGCTTCTGGGCGTCGAGTCCCTCGTGCGCCAGGTGCGCCACCACCCCCACCACCTGGATCCACTGGATCGAGGAGTCGGTGAGGTTGTTGAACGTGATGCGCTTGCCGATGGGATCGGTGTGCGGCCAGTAGCGGTGCACCATCTCTTCGTCGACGATGCACACCGCCGGCGCCCCGGCGCGATCCGCCGCCGTGAACTGCCGCCCGGCCAGCAGCGGGGCGCGCATCGTGGCGAAGTACGTCGGTGTCACGGTCCGGATGTCGCCCCAGGGCCCCGGGGTGTTGGGCGGAACCTGGTAGCCCTCGACGTTGAAGCTCCCCGTGGACCAGCTGCCGCCGAACGGGAGCTCGCTCACCCCGCCGGCGCTCACGACGCCGGCCGTGTTGTTGAGCGCATCGTTGATCCGCAGCAGCACCTGATTGCGGACTGTGTCGTTCGGGTACTTGGTCCGCGGCAACGACACGTTGAACACGAGCAGGTGGTCGGGGGCGAATCCGGGATTCACCGCCACGACCCGCGCGAAGCTCCGGATCAGGAGCCCGGCGCCGATCAGGAGCGTCAGGGCGAGCGCCACGGTGGAGATCACGAGCCCGCGACGCAGTGCGAGGCTCGAGCGGTGTCCCACCGAGCGTCCCCCCTCCTTCAGGGACTCATGCAGATCGGTGCGCGCCATCTGCAGAGCCGGGGCGAGCCCAAACAGCAGCCCGGTGCCGAGCGACACGAGCAGCGCGAACCACAGCACGCGGATGTCTACGCCGACATGCGCGGTCGCGGGGAGATTGCCGCCGTTGAGCGACAACAGGGTCGGCACGCCCCACAGCGCGAGCACCACGCCGACCACGCCGCCGGCGAGCGCCAGGACGACGCTTTCGGTCAGCAGGTAGCGCATCAGCCGGCGCGGGCTCGCCCCCAGCGCCACGCGTACCGCGATGTCGCGCGCCTTTGCCGCAGTGCGAGCGAGCTGCAGGTTGGCCACGTTGGCGCAGGCGATGAGCAGCACGAACGCGACGGCGCCGAGCAGGATCAGGAGCCCGGAGCGGACGCCGCGCGACGCTTCGTCGGAGAGGGCCGTCACCTTGAGGTCCCAGTCGGGCGAATAGCTCTGCGTGTAGGTCGTGCGCAGCTGCACCGCGAGGGTGTGCAGCTCGGACTGCGCGCGCTCGAGCGTCACGCCGGGCGCGAGCCGCCCGATGAACGGCAGGAACTCGTTGGTGCGGCGGCTGTCGGCGAACTGATCGGGCGTGAACACGATCGGCATGAACAGATCGGCGCGGCGCGTGAAGAAATCGCGGAAGCTCGCCGGCAGCACGCCGACGATCTGGTAATCCTGGTTGTCGAGCGTCAATTTGCGCCCCACCACACCGCGGTCGCCGCCGAAATGGCTCTGCCAGAACCCCCAGGTCAGGACGACCACGTGGTCCTTGCCGGCTTCCGCCTCGTCAGGCTGCAGCGTCCGCCCCAGCACCGCGGCAACGCCCAGCGTGGAGAAGTACGCGCCGCTCACCTTCTCAACGGTGACCCGCTCCGGCTCGGCGCCTCCCGTCAGGTTCATGGCGACGCCGTTCTCCACGGCGGCGCTGGTGAACAGGTCGGTGCGGGCCGAGTAATCGCGGAAGCCCGGCACCGAGACCGGCGCGCGCAGGTTGTTGAGCGACGGGTAGAAGTGGTTCACCGTGACGAGGCGCTCGGGCTCGCGGTACGGCAGGGGCGCGAGCAGCACGCCGTTGATGACCGAGAAGATCGCG
>DATFTG010000025.1:0-11626 GCA_035262265.1 Gemmatimonadales bacterium | reverse complement strand
TTGCCCCGTGCCCGTCCTTGGCGTGATTCCTGCTCGGCTGGGCTCCAGCCGACTGCCCCGCAAGCCGCTCCGGCTCCTCGCCGGAGAGCCCCTCGTCCTCCGAGTCGTCCGCCGTCTCAGCGCCTTCGCCGCCTGCGACCGCATCGTCGTCGCCACCGACGCCCTCGAGATCGCCACCGTGGTGCGCAGCGCGGGGTTCGAGGCCGTCCTCACCGCCGCCACGCACGAATCGGGAACCGAGCGCATCGCCGAAGTCGCGTCCCGACGGGAATATGCCGAGTACGACCTGCTGCTCAACGTCCAGGGCGACGAGCCGCTCGTCGCGGCCGCCGCGGTGCACGGGACGCTGGAGCGGCTGCGTCTGGGCGACCCGATCGGCACCGCCGCCGGGGTGCTCGACCCCGAGCTCGCGGGAGACCCGAATCGCGTGAAGGTCGTGGTGGGCCCGGACAGCCGGGCGGTGTACTTCTCGCGCGCGCCGATCCCGTTCGATCGTGACGGGCACGGGGCCGTGCGCTACCACCAGCATGTGGGTGTGTACGGCTACACGCGCGAGGCGCTCGAGCGTTGGGTGCGGCTCCCCGCGGTGCCGGAGGAGCGCTGGGAGCGTCTCGAGCAGCTGCGGCCGCTGTTGCACGGCATACCGATCGGCGTGGCGCGGTTCGATGAGGCGCCCGCACCCGGTGTGGACACGCCGGAGGATCTCCAGTGGGTCGAGCTGACGCTGGCCCGCAACCCGAGGGAGGTGAGTTCGTGAGCTCGACGAAGTATGTGTTCGTGACCGGCGGCGTGGTGAGCTCCCTCGGCAAGGGCATCGCCGCGGCCTCTCTGGGTCGGCTGCTCGCCGAGCGCGGACTCAAGGTGACGATCCAGAAATTCGACCCCTACATCAACGTCGATCCCGGGACGATGTCGCCGTTCCAGCACGGCGAAGTGTACGTCACCGACGACGGCGCCGAGACCGATCTCGACCTGGGACACTACGAGCGCTTCATCGACCGCTCGCTCTCCCAGGTGAACAACGTCACGACCGGCCGCGTCTACCTCTCGGTGATCACGAAAGAGCGGCGCGGCGAGTACCTCGGCTCGACGGTGCAGGTGATCCCGCACATCACCGACGAGATCAAGTCGGCGATCCGGCGGCTCGCTCCCGATCACGACGTGGTCATCACCGAGATCGGCGGCACCGTCGGCGACATCGAATCGCTGCCGTTCCTCGAAGCGATCCGGCAGTTCCGCCAGGACGTGGGACGCGAAAACACGCTGTTCATCCATCTCACCCTCGTTCCCTACATCGCCGCCACCGCCGAGCTCAAGACCAAACCGACGCAACACTCCGTCCGCGAGCTGATGCAGATCGGAATTCAGCCCGACATCCTGGTGTGCCGCACCGAGCGCCCGCTCTCCGAAGAGCTGAAGCGCAAGATCGCGCAGTTCTGCAACGTCGACTTCGGCTGCGTGGTGGAGAGCCCCGACGTCCGCACCATCTACGAAATCCCGCTGCGTCTGCACGAGCAGGGACTCGACAAGGAAGTGTGCACGCGGCTCCATCTCGAAACGAAGGAGCCCGACCTGCGCGCCTGGGGCGTGATGGTGGACAAGATCCTCCACCCGGAGCGGCGCGTGCGCATCGCGGTGGTGGGGAAGTACACCGAGCTCGCCGACAGCTACAAGAGCATCAACGAAGCCCTGATTCACGGCGGCATCGCCCACGAGACCGGCGTCGACATGCAGTGGATCGCCTCCGATCGCTTCACCGACCAGGAAACGGCGGGCGAGTTGCTCGCCCCGTTCGACGCACTGCTCGTCCCGGGTGGATTCGGCGTGCGCGGCGTGGAGGGCATGGTCGAAGCGATCCGCTGGGCACGCGAGCACCGCATGCCGTTCTTCGGGATCTGCCTCGGGCTGCAGGTCGCCATCATCGAGTTCGCACGCGACGTGTGCAAGATTCCCGACACCAATTCGAGCGAGTTCGCGCCGGAATGCACCAACCCGGTCATCTCCCTGATGTCGACGCAGCAGGGCATTCAGGAGATGGGCGGCACGATGCGCCTCGGCGCCTACCCCTGCCGCCTCCGCCCCGGCTCGCGCGTGGCGCAGGTGTACAACGCCACCGAAGTGAGCGAGCGCCACCGCCATCGCTACGAAGTCTCCAACGCCTACCGCGACGTCCTGGCGGAATACGGCATGCGCTGCTCGGGGCTGTCGCCCGACGGCTCGCTCGTGGAAATGATCGAGCTTCCCGATCACCCGTGGTTCATCGGCTGCCAGTTCCACCCGGAGCTGAAGTCGCGGCCGATGCACCCGCATCCGCTGTTCGCGGGGTTCATCGGCGCGGCGCTGGCGCGTCATGACACCCACCCCGTCGAACCCGGCGCCTTCGTTCCGGCGCCGCTGGCGCGCGCCACGGGCTGACCATGCCCCAGTTCGGCGACGGGACCGCCCCGTTCCTCATCGCGGGGCCCTGTGTGATCGAATCCGACGACCTCAATCTCCAGGTCGCGGAGGCGCTCGTCGCGCTGGGCGCGCGGTTCGGCCTGCACGTCATCTACAAGGCCTCGTTCGACAAGGCGAACCGCTCGCGCGCATCCGCAGTCCGCGGGCCGGGGCTCGATGCCGGCCTCGAGGCGCTGGAGCGGGTGCGCCGCAAGACGGGCCTGCCGCTGCTCACCGACGTGCACGAGGTGGCCCAGGTCGCGGCCGCCGCCGAGGTCGCCGACGTGCTGCAGATCCCGGCGTTTCTCTGCCGCCAGACCGACCTGCTGATCGCCGCCGGCAAGTCGCGGCGCGCCGTCAACGTCAAGAAGGGCCAGTGGATGAGCCCCGAGCAGATGGCGGGTGCCGTGGAGAAGGTGCGCGGCGGCGGATCGGCCGACGTGGCGGTGACCGAGCGCGGCACGTTCTTCGGCTACGGCGACCTCGTCGTCGACATGCGCAATTTCGCCCGCCTGCGCGCCGCATGCGGCACAGCGGTGGTGTTCGACGCGACGCACTCGGTGCAGCAGCCGGGGCAGGGAGCCGACGGATCGAGCGGTGGGCTGCGCCAGTTCATCCCCCCGCTGCTCTACGCCGCCGCCGCGGCTGGCGCCGACGGGTTCTTTCTCGAGACACACCCCGATCCCGATCACGCCCCGAGCGACGGACCCAACATGCTGCCACTGGACGAGCTGCCGGGCATCGTGGCGGTGGCGCTCGAGGTGTGGCAGCGCGCGCGCGAGGCGATGGCCCGTGCTTGACGCCGCGCTCGCCCGCGGGCTCAAGTTCATCGGCTTCGACGTCGATGGCGTGCTCACCGACAATGGGCTCTTCATCGGCCGCGTCGGCGACCATCCCGCCGAGTTGAAGCGCTTCAACGCGCTGGACGGCGTCGCGATCTGGACGCTCAAACGCAGCGGCCTCAGGGTTGCGCTCATCAGCGGACGCGCTTCCGAGGCAACGCTGCTGCGGGCCCGCGAGCTGAAGATCGACGACGTGATCCAGGACAACCACAAGCTCCCTGCCCTGGAAGGACTGCTCGCCCGCTACGACGTGACGCTGGAGCAATGCGCCTTTGTCGGCGACGACCTCGCGGATCTGCCGGTGCTGCGCCGCGTGGGGCTACCCATCGCCGTCGCCAACGCGGTTCCCGAAGTGCAGCGCGCGGCGACGTTCGTCACGCGGACGGCGGGCGGCCACGGGGCGGTTCGCGAGGTCGCCGAGATGATTCTCAAGGCGCGCGGAGAGTGGGACGAACTGGTCGAGACGTATGTAACGGAACGCACCCATGCCGCCACACGATCTCGCTGAGCGGGGGCGGCGCGTGCTGCAGCTCGAGGCGGAGGCGATTCAGGCTGCCGCCCGGGAGCTGGGGACGCCGTTCGTCCGCGCGGTGGAACTGCTGCGCTCCGCGACCGGACGGCTCATCGTGTCGGGGGTAGGGAAGTCGGGGCTGATCGCGCGCAAGATCGCGGCGACGTTCACGTCGACCGGGACCCCGGCGACGTTCCTGCACCCGGTCGATTCGCTGCACGGGGATCTCGGCATCGTCGGTCGCGGCGACGTCGCGCTGCTGCTCTCGAAGAGCGGCGAATCGGACGACCTGTTCGGCCTGGTGCAGCAGCTGGAACGGCTCGGCGTCCCGATCATCGCGATCACCGGCGCTCCCGATTCGGCCCTGGCGCGGGCGGCGGCCGTCGTGCTCGACGCCGGGCGGGCCGAGGAGGCGTGCGAGGAAACGCTGGCGCCGACGACGTCGACGACCGTCGCCCTGGCCCTCGGCGACGCCCTCGCGGTCACGCTGCTCGAGGTGAAGGGGTTTCGCCGCGAAGAATTCGCGGCCCTGCACCCCGGTGGAGCCCTGGGGCGGCGGCTGCTGCTGCGCGTCGGCGACGTGATGGTCACCCACGACCTGCCGGCACTCGGCCCCGACCGGCCGATGCGCGAGTGCGTGGTGCTGCTGGCGCGCAAGCGCGGCACCGTGGCCGTCGTCGATGCGGCGGGCAGCCTGCAGGGAGTCGTGACCGCCGGAGACTTGACGCGCCTGATGGAGCGCAGCGACCGGTTCCTCGACGTCCCGGTGCGCGACGTGATGACGCGATCGCCCAAGACGACGACCGCGGACACGCACGCTCAGGCGGCGGTGAATCTGATGGAGCGGCACGGCATCATGGCGCTACCGGTCCTCGATGGCGGCGCGAAGGTCATCGGGATGGTCCATCTGCATGATCTGATGAAAGCGGGGGCGGTGTAAATGCGAACGACGTCGAGAGAAAGGGTCGAGAGAGAACGTCAAGTGAAGTCGTGCATGCCGTACGATTTCACGCGACGCGTTTTCTTGACGTCTTTTCTTGACGTCTTGCTCCTGACGTCATTCGCCTGCAATAACGGCGCCAAACCGACCGCCACCATCACGGCCGCCGATACCGCAGACCAGGTGCTGATCGACATGACGCACTACGTCACCAACGACGGCGTGGTGCGGGCGCGCGTGCGAGCCGACACCGCGTACTTCTACCAGAACTCGCAGTCGGTCGAAATGCGCGGCAACATTCACATCACCTTCTACGACACCGACGGCCGCGAGACGTCCACCATGTCCGCGACCGAGGGCACGTATCACTGGGCCACAGGCGACATGGAGGGACGGGGCGGCGTCACCGTCGTCGGGGCCGGGGACGGCCGCACACTGCGGAGCGAGGTGATGCGTTACAAGCAGGCGACGAACCAGGTCTCCTCCGATCAGCCGTTCGATTTCGTCGGACCGGGTCGTCACATCACGGGCCAGGGGTTCACCTCGGATCCCGATTTCCGCAACGTCACCGCGGTGAAACCCATCGGAACGGGTGGACACATCACCCTGCCGAACCAATGATGGCGACGCTCGCGCTGCTCCTCGTGCAGCAGCAACCGGCCGACACGTCGCGCGGGCGGCCGTGCGTCGTGGAGATCGACTCCATCGGGCACAACTACCGCGAAGTCACGATAGGTCCGAACCAGAAGAGTTATCACGCGGGGGGCGGCGTCCTGGCGCACTGCCAGGGCACCAACACCAAGCTCACGACCGACAGCATCGCCCACTATCCCGCCGTGGGGCGCTCGGATCTCATCGGGCACGTGCATATCAGCGATACCGCCCTCACCCTCGACGCCAACTTCGTCTCGTACTTCGTCACCAATGAGCGTCTCGAGGCGCACAACAACGTGGTGGCGGTGAACCGCAACAACCGCTCCGTGCTGCGCGGGCCCAATCTCACGTATTGGCGCGTCGCGCCGGGGATCCGCGATACCCTCGAGATGTACGCCACGCAACGGCCCCGCATCGATTACCGCGGGGCCGGAGCGAGCGACACCACCGAGCCGTACGTCATCGTGGCGGACCGGGTGCGCTTCAAGGGCAACGACCGCATGTGGGCGGGCGGCAGGTCGACGATCGACCGCTCCGACTTCGCGGCGCAGGGCGATTCGATGCAGCTCGATCAGACGAGCGGCCTCGGCGTCCTGATCGGGAAGCCGAAGGTGCAGGGCAAGGGCGCCCAGAGCTACACCCTCACCGGGACGCGGATCGAGCTGGGGCTGCAGGCGCGCGAGGTGCGCAGCGTGAAAGCGCTCGGCGACGGCAAGGCCACGAGCACCGACTGGGTGCTGACCGCGGACACCATAAACCTCGCCCTCGAGCGCCGCAAGCTGCAGCAGGCCTTCGCCTGGGGAAAGAAAGCGCGGCCCCACGCCGTGTCGGCGCTGCAGGACATCCGCGCCGATTCGCTCGCCCTCGACGTCCCCGACCAGGTGCTCACCGAGGGCCGCGGCTACGGCCGGGCGTTCTCGGTGTCGAAGCACGATTCGACGGTGGCGTCGATCAAGGCGGAGTGCACCGGCGACAACACCGATTGCCTGGTGAGCTGCGTGCGGCCAGCGGTGGACTGCATCGCCGGCGACACCCTCACCGCGCACTGGGGCCAGGAAAAGGACTCGAGCGGGGTCACGCGCAGCCGCATCCGGCACATCGTAGCCCTGGGCGCGGCGCGCTCGCTCACCCACCAGGCTTCGCGCGACACCACGGGGCCGTCGATCAACTATTCGCGAGGCAAGAGCATCGACGTCCGGCTGCGCCAGGCGCGGGTCGACAGCATTACGGTGGGAGGCCGCGCCGACGGCGTGAACCTCGAGCCGAAGCCGCCCGCCAAGGATACGACCGCGCGCGATTCGACCAGGGTCAAGAAGGATTCCACGTGAACGACTCCCGTCTCGTCACGCTCGCGGCTGCGCGCGACTCGTCGCTGCCGCTCGCCACCGCCGCGCTGGTGCAGATCGCCGATGACCAGGGGCGCGCCCAGTTCGGCAGTCTGGCGGTCGCCTACCGCGAGGAATTTCTGTGGGTGCGCTCCCAGGTCCGGGGCGGCTCGAGCGCGCTGTCCGAGTCGGGGAGTCTTTCCGTGGACGATGCGCGCGCGAACCTGCGCGCGTCGGTACTGCCACGCCTCGTGCTGGCCCACCTGATCGAGCTCCCCAACGACTGGAATGACGACGCGATCATCGCGATCGCCCCCGATTTCTGGTCGGCCATCGCGCTGCGCCGCGACGTCGTCATCGAGCAGCTGCTCACCGCCGCCGCCCATACGCTGGAGCGTGCCGAAACCCGCGCCACGCCACCGCCAACCGTCGCCGGAGGCAGCCGCATCGAGAGCGAAGGCCTGGTAAAGGCGTACAAGGGACGCCGCGTCGTCGACGATGTCAGCATCGCCCTGGGGCAGGGAGAAATCGTGGGGCTGCTGGGCCCGAACGGCGCGGGCAAGACGACGACGTTCTACATGTTCACCGGCCTGGTCCGCCCCGATCACGGCACCATCCGCCTCGACCGCGCCGACATCACGAGCGAGCCGATGTTCCGGCGCGCGCGCGCCGGACTGGGCTACCTCGCCCAAGAGCCGTCGGTGTTCCGGCGGCTCACCGTGGAGGAGAACGTCGCCGCGATTCTCGAGACCCTGCCGCTCAATGGCGCCGAGCGCAGCGCGCGCCTCGAACGGCTGCTCGACGAGCTGGGGGTGAAGCACCTGCGGCGCCAGAAGGCGTTCCAGCTGTCGGGGGGCGAGCGGCGCCGGCTCGAGATCACCCGTGCCCTCGTCACCAGACCCAAGTTCCTGCTCCTGGACGAGCCGTTTGCCGGCGTGGATCCGATCGCCGTGCACGACATCCAGACGATCGTGGCGGGACTGCGCCAGCGCGGCATCGGTGTCCTGATCACCGACCACAACGTGGAGCAGACACTCGATATCGTCGATCGCGCCTACATCATGTTCGAAGGGCGCGTGCAGGTGTCGGGGACGGTGCAGGAGCTGGTGTTCGACGACCGCGTGGCGGAGCGCTACCTCGGCCCCACGCTCACCGCCCGGCTGCGCGCCCGGCTGGGGCAGCCCGCGTGAAGCCGGGTCTCTCACAGCATCAGGGCCTGCGCCAGGACCTGCGCATCAATCCACGCCTGTTTCAGGCGATGGATCTCCTCTACATGCCGTTGCTCGACCTGCAGCAGCACCTCAAACAGGAGCTGCTCGGCAACCCCTTCCTGGAGCTGGTCGAAACGGAAGAAGATCCCGAGGCGCCGCAGTCGGCGGCCGCCGAGAAAGAGCAGATCGAGCAGGAGAAAGAGAAAGACGACGGGCCGAATTGGGAGGATATCCTCCTCGACGACGGCGCCGAAGCTGTGGCCGCTCCGCGCGACATGAGCGAGGCGCGCGAGTACACCGAGCCGGTGTCGGTGGAGACGCGCGACCTCTCCGACCATTTGAAGGAGCAGGTCCAGATGTTGGACCTCACGCCGCGCCAGCAGCTGCTCGCCGAGGAGTTCCTCGGCAACATCGCGGAGGACGGCTATCTCGGCGCTCCGCTCGAGGAGATCGTCAGCGGCGCCAACAAGTTGTTCGAGGAGTTCGCCGAGGAACGCGAAGACGAGGTGACGGTACAGCCGTACACGCTGGCCGAGGCCGAGGCGATGCTGCGCGTCATCCAGTCGCTCGACCCGCCCGGCGTCGGGGCCCGCGACCTGCGCGAGTGCCTGCTGCTGCAGCTCGAGGACAAGCGGCAAACCGAAACGCTCGCCTATCGCCTCGTGAAGGAAGCGTGGGAGGACCTCAAGAATCACCGCTGGAGCGACCTCGGGAAGCGCTTCGCGATCGACCCGTCCGAGGTGCAGAAGGTCGCCGATGTGCTCGCCAAGCTCGACCCCAAGCCGGGGCTGCAATACTCCGCGGCCAACGACACCTACATCATCCCCGATCTCACCGTCGAGAAGATCGGGGACCAGTACCACGTCACGTTGAACGACGGCGGACTGCCGCGCCTCAGGATTTCGAAGACCTACCAGGACATCGCCCGCGACCGCAAGAAATTCCAGGGCGAGAACAAGGAGTTCATCAACCAGCGGCTCAACAGCGCGCACTGGATGATCCAGGCGATCGAACAGCGCCGCCAGACGATGCTCAAGGTGATGAACTTCATCGTCGACCGGCAGCGCGAGTTCTTCGAGAAGGGCGTCGAGCACCTGCGCCCGCTCACGCTGCGTGAGGTGGCGGACGTCATCAACATGCACGAGAGCACCGTCAGCCGCGTCACCAACGAGAAGTACGTGCAGACGCCGCGCGGGCTCCTGCCGCTCAAGTTCTTCTTCTCGAGCGGCCTGCAGACCAGCACCGGCGAGGACGCGAGCGCCCGCGCCATCAAGGCGCAGATTCAGAAGATGGTCTCCGAGGAGCAGCCCAAGAACCCGCTCACCGACCAGCAGATCGTGGAGATGTTCGGCACGCGCGGTGTGAAGATCGCGCGGCGTACGGTGGCGAAGTACCGCGACCAACTCAACATCCTCCCCGCACGCATGCGCCGCCGCCTGTGAGCCTGGCGACCGGAAACGGGGGCGCGCGGACCGACGTCAGCATTCTCGTGCCCGCCAAGGACGAGGCCGAGAACCTTCCGGAGCTGGTGCGGCAGGTGCGCGAGGCACTGCTGCCGCAGTCATTCACCGGCGAGCTGGTGGTGATCGACGACGGCAGCCGCGACGACACGCCCGCCGTGCTGCAGCGGCTGGCGGCCCAGCACCCGTTCCTGCGCGTCGTGACGCACCGCTCGCAACGCGGTATCGCTGACGCGCTGAAGAGCGGGGCCGACGCCGCGGCGGGGCGCGTGTTCGTGTTCTGGCCGGCCGATCTGCAGTATCTCCCGGCCGACATTCCCGGCATTGTGGCGCCGGTGCTCGCGGGCGAGGCGGATATCGTCACCGGGACGAAGCAGGGTCACTACGACAAGCGCTTCGTGTCGTGGGTCTACAACGGGCTGTGCCGCTGGCTGTTCGGCGTGCGCGTCACCGATCTCAATTCCGTGAAGGCGTATCGGCGCGAGGTGATGGACGCAGTACCGATGCGTCCCGACTGGCACCGCTTCATGGTGGTGATAGCGGCCGGGGAAGGGTACCGCCTCGCCGAGCGGCCGGTGCCGCTGCATCCCCGCCAGGCAGGCAAGTCGAAGTTCGGGATCGGGCGCATCCCGATCGGCGTGCTCGATCTCCTGTCGGTGTGGTTCCAGCTGCGCTTTGGCCGCAAGCCGATGCTGTTCTTCGGCGTTACCGGGACCGTGCTCGTGTTCCTCGGCTTCGCGGTGGGCGTGTACGAGATGGTCGAGCGCTACGTGTTCCAGCAGGGCAACCGGGCGTTCCTCTACCTCGTGCTGCTGCTCGTCATCGCCGGGTTGATCCTCTTCGGCTTTGGCTTCGTGGGAGAGCTGGTGGCGGGGCAGCGGGAGGAGATTCGCGCGCTGCAACGCGATCTCGATCAGATCCGCAAGAAATAGCCCTTCTCAGCCGTCGCGTCGCAGGCGGATGCCGTAGCGCCCCAGGAACAGCGCCAGCTCCTCCGTGAGCGGCGAGCCGCCCTCGCTGCGCGTCTTGGATCCCAGGTCGAGCCAATACACCTTGCGGCGCCGGTAGGCGCTGAGCACCGTTTCCGGCAACGGCCGCTCGGCGAGGATGGTGTCGCCCTTGTCGCCGGGCGGCGGCGTCGCGCCGTCTCTCAGCCAGCGCAGCCGCCACGACCCGCCGCGATACGCATAGACGCGCGCGCTCCCGTCGTCGGTCAGCCGCACCGCATCGTCCGCCACGAAGCGGTCGAACTCCGCCAGCATCTCCCGCACGAGCCTAGCACGATCGGCATCGGTGAGCGACCTGGGGAAATCGGGGGCGGTGCGGATCACCTTCGCCGGCGACCCGACCGCGAGGCTGTTCGGCGGGATCGCCCCCGACACCAGGGAATTGGCCCCGATCACGGAGCCGTCGCCGATCGTCGTCCCCGGCATCAAAAACACCCGCCACGGCAGCCACACGCTCTTGCCGAGCGTCACCGGCTCGTAGGTCACCGGATAGCCTTCGAGGTTCGAGAGCCAGGCGCCATGCGTGAAGATGAGGCAGTGCCCGCCGATCCCCGTGTCGTCGCCGATGACGACCGGCTTCGTCGGATTGATGTTCGCCATCTGCAGGATGATGGTGCGGCTGCCGAGGGAGAAGCGCGATTCGGGAAGCTGCGGACCACCGACGTACACCTGCTCGCGGATCTTCGCGTCCTCGCCGATCTCGATGACGCGGCAGGAGAGGTAGCTCATCGTCCCGACGCTCGAATACCGGCCGATGGTGATGCGCCGGCCCAGGACCACCGCCAGCATCCCGATCTCGACGAAATCACCCAGCTCGACCTGCTCGCCGATGACGACGCCGCCGAACCCGAATTTCACGCCGCGGCCGATGCGATACCCTCTGAGCCGGTAGGCGAGCCGTTTCAGCGGGCTCGGCATCCAGCCGTAGAGCAGCAGATGGCCGAGCGGCAACCGCGCTTTGGGGAGGAGCGGGTGGACCATGGGCTCAAAAGATAGTTAAGATACGAGCCGACATGATTCGACTGCCCGCGCCCGCTTCGCCGGGCGCCGCGGGCGCGCCGGACCAGCGCCAGCTTCTTTCCCTCACCGAATTCGCGCGTCTCATCCCCGTCACCGACGCTTCGGCAAACGTGGTGCGGCTGGACGTCACGGACCGGCCCGAGTCGTTCGCGTCGCTCGCCGCCTGGCGCGCGGCGGGGTGGGGGATCGAACCGGGCGACGGAGTGGTTCGCGTCGCGCG
>DATFTG010000024.1:0-7417 GCA_035262265.1 Gemmatimonadales bacterium | reverse complement strand
GCGTGGCGGTTCATGTCCGCGGCCGTCTTCCAGATGTCGGAAACGGTGGGCGGGTAGAACGCCTGCATCAGAATGCCGTCCCAGCTGGTCGCGTCCCAGAGGAAATTGGGCGCCGTCCCCCACGCGAAGTCGCGCACATTGGTGGCGGTGTAGTGCCAGGTGCGCGTGGCGCCGATGCGCGGCGGCACGAGCGCGGCGGTTCCGACCTCGTTCGGCGCGATGATGTGCACGATCGTGTCGGCGTGCTGCGCCACCGCGAGACGAGCGCGGAGCGTCGCCGGCAACACCTCGAGCGGGTTGCGCAGCACCCCGGTCGCGGCGAGGGTGTACCCCGCCGGCACCGTCAGCGTCACGTCGAAATCGCCATACTCCAGATAAAACTCACTCGCGCCGATGTATTGATCGGTGTTCCAGCCGCGCGCGTCGTCGTACACGGCGAGCCGCGGGTACCATTGCGCCACCTGGTACAGCCAGCCGGTGGTGAAGTGCTCCCGCCCGGTGCGGCCGTTTCTCGGAATCTGATGGTGCCAGGCGACGGTGAGCGACGCCGTGCCGTGGGGCGGCAGGGCACGGTCGAGGTCGACGCGCATCATCGTGCTGTTGAGGCGCCAGGTGAGCGGGACGGCGGCCGCGCGCGCGCCGGCGGCGGCCGCACGCTGCGCCGTCACCCGCTCGATCGTCGCGCCGGCGCGGAACCCGGGTTCCTGCCGCGCGCGCGGATTGAGGAGCGGGGCAAAGCGCGTATCGGGGGATCCCGCGTTCATGTCGAGCTGCAGCCAGATGAAGCGCAGCGTGTCGGGGGAGTTGTTGGTGTAGCGGATCGTCTCCTCACCCGTGATCGTCTGTGTCGCCGTGTCGAGCGACGCGTGGATCGTGTAATCGGCGCGTTGCTGCCAGTACGCCGGTCCCGGCAGCCCCGAGGCACTGCGGAACTGGTTGGGCGTCGCCAGCTCGAGGGGACGGAAAGGGGAGGTGTCGGGGACGCCCGCCGCGGGATGCTGGGCGCGCGCCATCGTCGCAGCGCTGATCGTGATGGCGAAGGCGAATCGGTATGAGGGGATCATGCCGCCAAGAATGCTCCGGGGCGGCGAGGGTGGCAACACGCCACGCGTCTTCCTGTCACAATCCATACGATCGAGTAGCTTCTGCTCCCTCCCTCGCCGTGGAGCCGTCTGTGCGCAGAGCCGTCGTGTCCGTCACGATTCTCCTCCCGCTGATCGCAGCGCCCGCAATCGGATCGGCGCAACAGCCTCCCGATACCGCGTATGCGCGCCTGATCCGCGAGGCGACGACCGATGCGCACTTTCTCCCCGCGTCGGTCGCCACGCTGCCGGCGTCCGCGGGCGTTCCGTCTCCGCTCACGTACTTCGGTTCGATCGCCGGCGCGCCCGGCGTCATGCACCACGCCGACGAGGTCTACGGCTACTTCCGCGCCCTGGCCCGGACGACACCGCGGGTGCGCGTGGAGACGATCGGCAAGACGGAGGAAGGCCGCGAGATCATTCTCGTCGCCATCGCCGACTCCGCCGTGCTGGCCGGGAGCGCGGCATACCGCGCCGCCCTCGCCCGGCTCGCCGACCCGCGCTCCACGCCACCGGGCGCGCTCGATTCGGTGCTCGCCGTCGCGAAGCCCGTCTACTATCTGAACGGCGGACTGCATTCGACCGAGATGAACAGCCCCGAGATGCTGCTCGAGCTGGCCTATCGCCTGGCGGTGAGCGAAGAGCCGGCGATCCGCACGATCAGGGGCTCGGTGATCACGCTGATCAACCCGGTGAGCGAGCCCGATGGGCGCGACCGTCAGGTCGACTGGTACCTGCATTACACGAAGAGCCATCCAACGCCGGACGACGGTTTCCCGCGCTCGAGCCCGTTCTGGGGGGACTACGCCTTTCACGACAACAACCGCGACGGCCTGCAGCTCGCGCTCGCCCTGACGCGCGCGATCTACAAGGTCTATTTCGACTGGCACCCGATCGTGATGCACGATCTGCACGAGTCGATCCCGCTGTTGCACGTCTCCACGGGGACGGGCCCTTACAACGAGCACACCGATCCGATCGCCATCGGCGAGTGGGCGATGCTCGCGAACAACGACATCACGGCGCTCGAAGCGCAGGGGTTGCCCGGCGTGTGGACGTGGGGCTTTTACGACGGCTGGTGGCCCGGCTACGCGCTGTGGATCGCGACCAATCACAACGCCATCGGGCGGTTCTACGAAACGTTCGGCAACGCCGGCGCCAACACCTACGTGCGCGACCTCTCCGACGACAGCTATGCCGGGGATTCGGTCACGACGCGCCAGTGGTACCGCCCGTGGCCGCCGACGAAGAAAGTGCGCTGGTCCTCCCGCGACAACGTCAACTATTCCGAAGCGGGCGTGCTGGCTTCGCTCACCTTCACCAGCGCGCATGCCACCGAGCTGCTGCGCAACTTCTGGCAGAAGGGCGTGAACAGCATCGCGCGGGGCCACACCGAAAAGCCGTATGCGTACGTGATCCCGGGCTTCGCGCGTCAGCGCGACCCGGCGCGCGCGGCCTACCTGATCAATCAGCTCGAGCGCCAGGCGATCGAGATCGAGCGCCGTACCAGCGGCGACTCGGCAGGCGACTTTGTGATCCGCCGCAACCAGCCCTACGGCGACCTCGTCGTCAACCTGCTCGGCATCCAGCACTATCCCCAGTCCGCCAAGTATCCACCCTACGACGACATCGCGTGGACGCTGGGAGATATGTACGGCGTCAGCGTGGTGCCGGTGAACGACACGGCAGTGTTCACCTGGACCGGCCTCGAGCGCGTACGCGATACGGTTGCGGCGCCGGGGGCGGTAACCGGCGGCGCGGCGGGCATCGTGTATCTCGTGGCCTATCGGGCGCAGACCGCCGTGGTCCCCGCCCTGTACGCACTGGCCGCGCTGGCTCCCGGGAGCCGGGCGTATGCCGCGGAAACCGCTTTCGTCGCCGGCACGGACACCTTCCCGGCGGGATCCGTCATCATCGAAGGCGTCGCATCGGAGCCGGCCCGGATGGTGGCGCAGCGCTACGGCCTGACGATCCAGCACGCCGCGGCCGCACCTGTCGTCGCCCGCCACCAGCTGGATCTGCCGCGGGTCGCGATCTACCACAGCTGGTACTCGACGCAGGACGCCGGCTGGGCACGCTACACCTTCGAGCAGTACGGCATCCCCTATCGCTCCATCGACGACGCCGACCTGCGCCGCGGGGCGCTGCGCACGCGCTTCGACGTCATCCTGGTGCCGAGCTTCGGGGGATCGGTCGCGCAGATGATCAACGGGATCGACCGCAAGTGGGGCCCGCTGCCGTATCAACGCACCAACGACACGCCCAATCTCGGCACGCCGGTTTCATCTCCCGACATCACGGGCGGGCCTGGGTTCGAGGGGTTGGCGGCGCTGCGCGACTTCGTCGACCAGGGCGGCACCTTGATCACGCTCGGCGCGGCGACGCAATTCGCGGCGGAAACGGGGATCGCGCCGCAGCTCACCCCGCATCGCACCACCACGCTGTTCCACCCCGGCTCGATCGTGCGGGCGCGCGTGCGGCAACGCCGCTCGCCGATCCTCTACGGCTATCCCGACGTGATGACGCTGTTTCGCGGCAACGGACCGCTGTACGACGTGGCGAATCGCGACACCGGCCTCATCGTGCTGCAGTACGGCGCGACGCGGCACGTCGAGAAGGATGAAGGGCCGATGCTTGGAATCCCGGACACGACACCGCCGGAAGCTCCCGATACCGCCGCTGATCACAAGCCGTCGCACGCGGCCGGCGGGGGCGACTCGGCCTACGTGGTGTCGGGAATGGTGCGAGGGGAGAAGGAGATCATCGGCGAGGGAGCGGTGTTCGACGTACCGCTGCGCAGGGGCCGGGTCATCGCCTTCACCTTCGACCCGCTGCACCGTTTCCTGAACCATCACGAGTTCCCGCTCGTGTGGAACGCCTTGGCGAACTGGAATGACCGGCCGTGAGGCGCTAGGGAAAGATCCTGGACCAGCGCGGGAAGCCCCGTCCCAGCACCCAGCCGATGAGACCGCCGGCGGCCCCAACGATCGCAGCGTTGACGACGATGTTGTCGTGGCACCGCGTGTAGACGGGGGGAGAGCCTTTGAAGCAGATCTTCGTCCGGGCGGCGGCGAAAGCGCCGCCCGCCACCGCCCCCGTCGCGAAACCCGCGAGCAGCCCCACGCGCGCCTGCGTCGTCCGCGCCCACATGCGGCGAATCAGCGCCGTCCGCACCGCATACCCGGAATCGATCTGTCCGGGAGCGTAACCGAGGGTCAGGACCGAATCGCAGCTGACGACCGGGCCGATCACGCTCGCCGCCGTCGTGTCACGCACGCGCACCAGTCGCCCCGGCCACAAGGCGCGATTGGGGCACAGCGGACGCACCGCCTGGGATTGCAGTTGCCCCGCTGCGGCGAACAGGAACGCTACGAACAAGATGGAAGTGGGTGGTCGCGACTGCGGCATCGAAACGTGCTCCGGGCTCCGAGTGCCGCGAGAGTATACTTCTGCCCATGAGGTCGAGCAATCAGCTGCACGCTGACCGGGCTCTCGGGCGATGCATCGTCGTCGCGGTCGCAGCGCTGTTCGGCTCGATGGCGCCGGCTCGGGCACAGGGCATGGTGCCACGTGTGGTGCGGCTCGAAGCCGGATCGGTGAATCACGGGGATCTGCTGCGTGCCCAACCGGCGCTCGGTATCACGGTCGGATGGTTGAAAGGTGGCAGGGGAGCGGTGCAGCTGCGCGTACTGCGGCAGAGTCAAAAGGAAGCATCCACGACCGTGGGACGGGACAGCCGCACCTGGCTCATGACGGAATGGGAGCACGCGTTCGGCGTGCCGGCGCAATACCATCGCCAGGTACTGATGCGCTTCGGTGGGGGCGTGATGTTCCGGCCGGTGCTCAGCCCTGCCCCGGCCCTGGGAGCCGGTCTGGAGCTACGCTACCCGCTGGCGAGCCATTGGGCGATTCTCGCGAGCATCGAGGATGACGCCGCGTTGCTTTTCACCCAGGACGCCACCTTCTGCGACGCATTCCGAGGTTGCGCGACGTATCACTTCGAGGGTCAGCTGGAACACAACCTGGGACTGATCCTCTCCGGGGAATGGAGTCGCTGATGCGTCACTGCAGGTGTACCGCGATTCCCACCGCCACGGCGACCGCGCCGAGGGCGTAGAGGAGCAGCATGATCGGGAGGGCGAATCGCAGCCAGCTCTCGTAGCGGACCCCAGCGGCAGCGAGAATCGCCATCATCGCGCCGTTGGTCGGCGTGAGCAGCTCGCACAGTCCGGCGCCGTATTGATAGGCGAGCACGGTGACCTGACGCGACAGCCCCAGCAAGTCCGACAGCGGCACGAGCACCGGCATCGTCAGCACCGCCTGGCCGCTGACGCTCGGCACCGGGAGATGGACGAGCGCGTGGGCGGCGATCATCCCCTCCGCGGAGAGCGCCACCGGCAGCGAGCCCAGTGGCGTGAAGAGCCCGTGCACCAACGTGTCGATGATGCGCCCCTCGTCGAGCACGACGTAGATGCCGCGCGCGAATCCGATGACCAGCGCCGCATACGTCATGGACGCCGCGCCGTCGAGAAACGCCTGTATCGTGCCGCCGAGCCCGAGCCCGGCGACCAGGCCGGCGACCGCTCCCATGACGAAGAACAGCGCCGCCATCTCCTCGAAGTCCCAGCCCAGTTTCAGGACACCGTAGATGAAGACGGCGAACGTGACGACCACGAGCGGCAGCACGATTCCCTGGCGCGCCGGGAGAACGGCCGCGGCGGGGGCGGGTTGCTCGGCAGCGGCGCTGCGTGTCCGGGCGATATGGCGCAGCGTGCCCCAGATCCAGATCCCGAGCGCCGGCACCATGAAGGCGAGGCGGTACAGCGCACCAGACAGGAGCGGCAGGCCGGCGATTTTCTGAGCGATCCCCACCTGGAACGGGTCGATCGGTGAAAACGCCGCACCGACCGCCGCGGCGCCGAGGCTGATCGACACCGCCGTCAGGGCGTCCATTCCGAATCCACGCGTGAGGACGAGCAGCGCGGGCAGCAGGGCGATGATCTCCTCCTGCAGGTGCTCGAGCGCGCCGGCGGTTGCGAAGGCGAGCGTCACGATCGGCACGACGAGGATCGCCTCCCCGCGCAGGTGCCGGACCAGCCAGTCGACTCCCCAGCGCAGCGCGCCGGTCCGGTCGACCACCGTGAAGGCACCGCCGACCAGAAAGACGAGAAAGATCACCGACGCGGCGTCCGCCATCCCTTTCGGGATCGCGACCATCGCCTGGAAGGGGCCGACGGGAGCGCGGGGCACCGAGTGATAGGTCCCCGCGACGACGACGCTGCGCCCGGTGACCGGGTCGTCGCGCCGGTCGTACTCGCCGGTGGGCACCACCCAGCTCGCCGCCGCGGCGACGAGCAGGCAGCCGACCAGCAGGACGAGTGGATGGGGGAATGCAATGCGCGGCACGGCGCGAGAACCTACGGCGCCGGGCAACCTGCGCCAGGGGCGCCCCCCCGCTATGCTTCGGCCGTGACGCGTCGATTCGTCTCGTGGCGCTGCGTGGCGATCGCGCTCGCGGCGTCGTGCGGGCATCCCGCTGCCGCTCCGCCGCCCCTCGCACCCCTACCGCGCCCGCCAGGTCCGCCACCCGACGCCTGCGTCCTCGGTTCCGACTCAGCGGCCCTGCCCGCTACCCTCGCCGTCGCTGTTCCCGACGTCGCGCGCTTCGTGCAAACCCAGGTGTACGAGACGCTCATCCGGATCGACTGTACCGGCGCCGCGGCTCCCGCGCTCGCCCAGTCATGGACGAGCGACGACGGAGGACACCGCTGGACGTTTCTGCTGCGGCGTGACGCGCGGTTCTCCGACAGCACGCCGGTCACCGCGGCCGACGTGTTCGTAGCGCTCAGCCGTGATTCGCTGCTCGGAGCGGCTGTCGTCACCATCGAAGGGATCGACCGGGTGAGTGTCCGATTCCCCGATGCGTCGGAGACGGTGCCACGGGTGTTTGCGGATCCCATGCTGGCCGTCTCGCGTCGCACGGCATCGGGCGGCTGGCTGGCGGGTAGCGGTGTGGGGACGGGCGACACCAGCGGTGGTGTCGCGACCGTCACTTCGCTGCCTCCCGGTCGCCGGCCGACTGTCACGGTGCGCGCGGCGACAGGTGGTGATGCGCGCGATCTGCTGGATCACGGGATCGACATCCTGGTGAGCGGGGAGCCCGAAGTCCTGAGCTACGCTGCGAACCGCGGCGATCTCACGACGGTCCCGTTGCCGTGGGACCGGGCCTACGTGCTCGTGTCGGCGCAGGTGCCAGCGATCGGCGACACCCTGCGCGCGAGCCTGGCCCGCGATGTCGTGCGCACCGATGCGCGCCCGGCACGGGGGCTCTACTG
>DATFTG010000023.1:0-12847 GCA_035262265.1 Gemmatimonadales bacterium | reverse complement strand
TAGCCGGGCCGGATTGCGTCCCCGTCCGCGGCCTGCGCCGGCGGACTGTCCACCAGGGCGCGAGACAGCTCGGCCGCGATGTCGGCGAGGGGATCGAGATCCTCCGCGGCGGTTTCGAGCGTCGCGGCCCGGTCGCGTCCCGCGATGCCGTCGAGCGCCGTCCCGACCGCGGGGAGCCGCAGCAGCGAGTCGCGCAGGTGACCGAGCTCGCGCGGCGTCGCTCGTCCCATCGCGGCGCGTGAGGCCAGCCGCTCGAGATCGCGCACGCCGTCCAGGGCTTCGCGCAGCCGGTCACGCCCGCGCGCGTCGCCCGCCAGCACGCCTACGGCATCGATCCGGGCGTTGATCGCGGCGGGGTCGACGAGTGGCGCCAGCAGCCAGCGGCGCAGCAACCGGGCGCCCATCGGCGTCAGGGTGCGATCGATGCATTCGAGCAGCGTCGTGCCCGGCGCCCCCGCCCGCAGCGGCTCGACCAGCTCCAGGTTGCGGCGCGTCATTTCGTCGAGCGGCAGGACGTCGCCGCGGCGCACCAGGCGCGGATGGCCGAGATGTGGCAGTCCGCCCGGTTTGAGCTCGCGCGCGTAGCGCAACAGGGCGCCGGCGGCCCCGAGGGCGGGTGCGTCGCCGGCTTCCACGCCGAGGCCGTCGAGGGTGGCGAGTCCGAAGCTGCGCACCAGATCTTCGCGCGCCAGCTCGGGGTCGAATTCCCAGGCTTCGCGCTCCGCGACCGACAGCGCCGCGAGCGTGTCGGCGGGGAGAGCGGTGAGTGCGTGGGCGTCGACGCCCGTCGGGAGCACGAGCTCCGGGGCTTCGTAGCGCGCCAGGGCGGCGGGCACCTCCGCCGGCACGACGACTTCGAGCGCGAACTCGCCCGTCGAAAGATCGAGCGCTGCCAGGCCAATGCCGCTGGCGTGGGGTGCGAGCGCCACGAGGAAGTTGTTGCGATTGCGCTCCAGCCAGTCGTCGGCGAGAATCGCGCCCGGCGACAACGTCTCCACCACTTCGCGGCGCACCAGCCCCTTCGCGAGCCGTGGATCTTCCACCTGCTCGCAGATCGCCACGCGGTGCCCGGCGGCGATCAGGCGGCGCAGGTATTCCGTGGCCGCTTTCACCGGTACGCCCGCGAGCGGGACTTCCGCCGCACCGCCGTTGTTGCGCGACGTGAGCGTGAGACCGAGCTCGCGCGCGGCGAGCTTGGCGTCGTCCTCGAACATCTCGTAGAAATCGCCCATCCGGAAAAACAGGATTGTCTGGGGGTGCCGCGACTTGATCTCGCGGTACTGCTGCATCAGGGGTGTATCGACCGCGATGAGCGGGGGATAGGGGCGGGCGCCGCCCGCGTCCCCCTGGCTCACGGCTCTTCCACCAGGAACGGCTGGCCGCCGAAACGAGTCTTGAGCTGTCCCTGGGCGCGCTGAGCGGCGTCCCGCGTCGTATACGGTCCGACCCGAATCTTCATGTAGCCGGACGAATCACGCACCACATGCGCGGCATAGCCCATGGTCTTGAGGCGGTTCAGCATGTCGTCGATCTGCGGGGCGCTCTTCCCCATGAGTACCTGCACGGCGAAGCGGCCGGCCGCGCGGCGCGGCTGGGTGTCGAGGCTCGTGCTCGTCGCGGCGACCGCGGTGCTCGTGGTCGGGCACCGCTCCGCATAGAAGTTCGCCTGGTTCTTGAACTCGACGTCGTCTCCCGCGCCCGCCAGGGCGTCGCGGATATACGAGCAGCCGCGGGACTCGTCGCGCAGGTCGAATGCCGATCGGGCCCCCACGAATGCCGCGCGAGGAAGCAGCGGAGAATCGGGATAATCGCGCCGCAGCCGCTCGACGGACTGGATCGCCGAAGCCGGGTCGTTCTGCGCTTCGTACAGCTGCGACAACCGCAGCAGGGCATCGTCGGCCCACGATGAGCGTCCGTATTCGACGACGACGCGCTGCAGGCTGGTCGCGGCGGCTTGCGGGTCCGAGGTGAGCATGCCGCCCTGCACGTACAAGACCTCGGGGTAGACGGTGTCCTGAGGCGTCAGCGACGCCAGCAGCCGACGTACGACCGCGCGAGCCGAATCGGTGCGCCCCGATTGCGCCAGTGTTACCGCGGCCTGCAGGCGCGGGTCGAGGGCCTGCGCCGTCGCTTGCCGGACCGCGGCGACCGCCAGGGCCGCCGCCACGACGCAACGAAGGTTCACGCAGCCTCCCGGGCAGGAACGGCGAGAGACAGCACGAGCTCGCGCAGCACGCCGGCTTCGTCGGAGACGCCCGTGGTCTTCAACGCCAGATCGGCGGCGAGCGCGAGCCGCAGCGCCCGATCGAGCGCGGCGGCGCTCCACCGCTCGCCCCACGTCGCCCACTGCGCCGCCTCGACCTTGTAGCTGCGCAATCCGAACGGCCGCGCGGCGAGGAGATGGCGGAACAGGGCGTCGGCGAGCCTCCCCCGCGGGGTGCCGCGGTCCAGTTCCCCCCGCGCCAGCGCCGCACCCACCAGGGCGGTCCCGAGGGCGCCCACCATGCGGACGCCCGTCATCCCCGATTGCTGCAACACCGGCTCGACCAGTCGCGCGGCGCGCCCCGCAGCGGGCTCCAGCGCGGCGTCGATCCAGTCCTGGAGCGTCTCGCCCTGCCGCACCCCGACGAGCGTCGTGACGTCAGCCGTCGTGGCGCTCCGACCCACGACGAGTGCGGCGAGCTTCGTCAGCTCCTGGCGCAGCGCACTCAAGTCGGCGCCCACCGTCGCGACGAGCAGCTCGGCGGCTTCGGGCTCGATCGCCACCCCGATCGACGGCGCCGCGTGGGCAACCCAGCGCAGCGCCCGCTCGGGAGGGAGACGCTGCGTGGCCACCGACGTTGCCCGGGCGGCGAGATCGGACTCCGGCGCCTCGTCATCCGTCTGCACCAGCACCAGCAGCGTCGTCGGGTTGGGGTGCTCGAGGTAAGCGAGGAGGGTGTCCCGAGGCTTGGATTTCTTGCGCAGCTGTTCCACCCCGCGCAGCACGACCGCACGGCGCTCGGCGAGCATCGGCAGCGTGTTGAGCAGAGCGTGCATCGCTTCGGGATCGAGCCCGGAGGCGCTGCGACTCTCGAGATTGAAATCCCGCCCCTCGGGGGGCACGGCGCGGTCCACGAGGGCGCGGATCGCTTCGTCCTTCAGGACGTCCTCTTCACCGTGCAGATAGTAGACGGGGTCGGGGTCGCCGTGCTTGAGCGCGCGCAAGAGCGCGTCAAAGGAAAGCGCCGCCATACCGTCGAAGCTACCGCCGGTGGGGAGGGGATGAAAGTGTGAGTGCGATGCTTACCGGCTGGAGCTCGACGTGCTGACGGGCTCCACGAACGCCGGCTCGACGTAGGCGGTCCCGTACGGATAGGGATTGCCCGAGACGGCGCTGGAGCGAGGATCCTGGAAGGAGACGAACGGCACCCCGGCCTGGGTTACCGGCTTCGGGAAGGGGACCGGGGGGAGCGTTGGGGCGACGACGACGGTGGGGCGATGCTGGGCCGTTTCCCAGGCGATCAGCCCGATCGCGATCGCGACGAGCAACGCGGCGGCGAAGGCCGGGCGCGCCGGCAACGATGGGCGGCCAGCCTGCGCCCGTTCCGAAGCAAGCCGGCGCTCGAGCCGGGAACGAAACGCGGTATCGGGCTCCGGTCCTGATGTCTGGAGACTCCCGATACCGCGACGCAACGCCACGTCGTACCGCTGACAGGCACGACACGACGCCAAGTGACGCGCGAACCGCCGCGCTTCCCTTGGCGCCGTGATCAACCCGTCGCGGTACTCACTGTACCGCGCGACGAATTCTCGACAAATCATGACGGCTGGCAGTACCCGGGCATGCGAACCGGGTTCCGCCGCAGGCTACTCGACCAGCGGTCCGATCAGCTGGGCGAAGCTGTTCCGGGCCCGATTCAAGCGGCTTTTCACGGTTCCCAGGTTACAGCCGGTAATCTCTGCGATTTCTTCGTAGCTCTTGCCTTCGAGCTCGCGCAGCACGAACACCACCCGGTGATGCTCGGGCAGCTGGCTGACGCATTGCTCGACGGCGTCCTTGAGGAAGCGCTTCCGGTACAGATCGTCGGGCCGCGCCGTCGTGTCTTCAAACTGCAACGGGCGGTGATCGGCTTCCCAGTTGCGCTTGATCGTCTGGAAGAACACCAGCGGATTGCGGCTGCGGTTGCGCAGCTCGTTCTTCGCCAGGTTCGAGGCGATCGTGTAGATCCAGGTCGAAAACTTCTTCGTCTGGTCGAAGCGATGCAGGTGCCGGAACACGCGGATGAACACCTCTTGTACGAGGTCTTCTGCGCGCTCACGGTCCCCGATAGTGCGGTTGACGAAACTCAACAGCCGGCCCTGGTAGCGATCCACCAGCGTGCTGAAGGCCTGTGGGTCGCCCGCCAAATGCCGTTGCACGACATGGGCATCATCTAACTCATGCAGCGCCTCGCGTTCCAGCGCCCGAGGCGTCGGATTGATTGCTGCTGACATGGTCATAATGCCTCTCCCATCGAAAAGCTGCCCCTTGTAGGCTCCCCTCCTACGCACAATCCGTACCGCCCGTTACACATGTCAACGCCCTATGTATACAAAGCGCTTATGAAATCGCACGTGATCCACGACACGCTGCGACCGTCCTCTCGACCGGACAGTGCGTCATTACAACCCGAGCACGAACCCGGCCATATAGAGGATGGCCACGACGGTCTTTGCGTCACTGATCTCACCGCGCTGGATCGCCGTCAGGACCTCGGACAGGGGTCGCGCGACCACCTCGATGAACTCGTCCGGCTCGCGATTGACCTCGACCATGGTGAGCTCGGTCGCCAAAAACAGGTGGATCGCTTCATCGGTGAACCCGGGAGTCGTCCAGACGGTGGTGAGCCGCTCCAGCTGGCCCGCCCGCGCCCCGGCCTCCTCGTGCAGCTCACGCTGCGCGCACGCTTCGGGTGATTCGCCCGGCTCCAGTCGTCCCGCAGGGATCTCCCACAGTGGCCCCCCCGCGGCGTAGCGGAACTGGCGCAACAGCAGCACGACGGGGTCGGCCGAGTCTTTCGGGGAGGCGAGTGGGACGACCGCGGCGGCGCCGGGATGGCGGATGATCTCGAGCTCGCCGGTCGAGCCGTCGGGGTAGCGCACGGTATCGATATCGAGGTTGATGACGCGCCCCGTATGTACGCGTCGTGTGGCCTGCTGCATCGCCAACGCCCGGTGGAGGGAGCCGCAATATAGGGCTCCCCCCAGGGGACGGTCACGGCTTGGTGAGAAGATCCTCGAACAACGCCAGCGCGCGGGGGTCGTGCGACTGGCCGAGCCAGAAGATCGCCTTGCGGCGAATATCAGGATCGCCGTGCGTCTTCGCGATGCGGATCAACGCCGGGACGCCTTCTTCCCGCGGGCGCTGCGACAGGGCGAAGACCGCCTGCTCGCGCACCTCGCGGTCGATGGTGTCCTCCTCCACGAGCGAGTCGAGCCCGCGCGTCGCCGCTTCTTCCGCCGCCTGCGACACCCAGAAGACGGCCGAACGGCGTGTGCCTTCCGACACTGTTTCGTCGCGCGCCAAGCGCAGCAGCTCGGGCCATGCGGTCACGCTGTCCGCCAGCGTCGCGGCGAATACCGCTTGCTCGCCGACCTTGCCCCCCGCCTGCCGGGCGAGACTCAGCAGGTAGCGGCCCGCGTCGGGAGCCGGGACGCGTCCCAGATCGGTCACACCCTGGCGCGGAATCCACTGCCCGCCAACGTAGGCGTGGAGCGACACGACCTTGCCGCCGCGCACCCAGAACGCCACGCGGACCGGCCCGGAGTCGCACGGGGTGCGCCAGTCGACGTCGTCGGACCAGTTGCCCTCCGACTGCTGGCGGCAGCGGCCGCTGTTGCAGCCCCACTGGATCACGTTGTGGCCGTTTCCATACACGCCCTCGCGGGCGGTGAACGCCACGCGGACGTCGCCATCCGGAGCCTGGGCGATCCGCGTCGCCAGCGTCTGTGCCGCGGCGGGCGAGGCGAGCCCGAACACCGCCGCGGTGACCACGAGGAGTGTCTTCATTGGTTGATGATGTCCAGCAGCGCCTGGCGGGCGCGCGGGTCGTGCGACTGCCCGAGCCAGAACACCGCCTTCTTGCGCAGCTCGGCGTTGGGATCGTGCTTGGCGATGTCGATCAGCTTGTCCACCGCCTCCGATTCGTGGCGCTGCGAGTAGACGAAAATCAGCTGCTCTTTCATCTCTTCGTTCGTCGTGCGGTCGTAGATCCCCGCGAGATCGGGGAGCGAGACCCCCATCTGACCCGCCCAGAACAGGGCTTTCTTCCGCATTTCCACCGGTTCGCGCTCGTTCTGCGCCAGATCGAGCAGCCAGCGCCCGTTGTCGGGGTCGCGCATCTGGCTGAGGGAGAAGATCACTTTCTCCTTCAGGTCGTCGGAGTTGAGCCTGGTGTAGAGTCCGCGCAGGAAGGCGGCGTTCTGGGCCGAGTGCGCCTGGCCGAGCCAGAAGATCGCCTGCTCGCGCGCGTCGTCTGAAGCGCTGGCCTTTTCGGCGAAGTCGCGCAGGATCTGGCCGGCGCGGTCGACGCGGATCTGCGACAGGGCGAACAGCGCCTTCTTCTGGATCTCCTCGTCGGTCGAGGACTGGAGAATCGAGTCGAGCGCGGTCACCGCCTTCTCGCTCCCCACCTGCGAGAGCCAGAACACCGCCTGCTCCCGCACTTCCTGGTCGGGATCGCCGCGCGCGGCGCTTAACAGGATGTCCTCGGTTTCCGCGGTGCGCTTCTGCGAGATGATGAACACCGCCTTGCGGCGCAGCTGCACGCTGCAATTGTCGCGGCGCGCCAGCACCTGCTTCAGGATCGGCATGGCCGACTCGGCGTCCATCTGCAGCAGGGCGTTGAGTGCCGCGATGCGGGGATCGTCGTCATCGTCTGACGTGGTGCATGGTCCGTGGGTGGTCGTGTCCGGCTTTGCGTGATCGCGAACCCAGATTACGGCCGGCTGATCTCCTTGCTTTGCAAGGGCTACTTGGATCTGCGCATAGAGCGCTTCAGCATCCCGCGAACGTGCATTCGGGAATCGTGTGCGCTGGTAGTCGAGCGCCGCGCGCGCTGAGCCAAAGTTGCCCGCATCGCCGGTCTTGTAGAGGGCGAATGCCTGCCAGTAGTACGCTTCGGAGGTGTAGTTCGAGCGTGGGTAGCGTTTGATGAGATTCGCGAAGGCAGTCGCGGCATCGTCGTAGCGCCCACGGTTCAACAGGCTCCTGGCTGAGCGGTACAGCGAATCGCCGGGATCCTGGTCGGCCCAGGCGGGCGGAGGGTCTTCAACTAACTCGTAGGAATCGAAATCCGCGCCCAGCGCTTCCAACCCCGACAGGGAGCTGAGCGCGCTCAGCCCCGAGAGGCCGGACAACTGTGAAAGGCCGGATAATCCCGTCAGCCCCGACAGTCCGGTCAATCCGGACAGACCGGACATCCCGGCGAGTGACGAGAGATCCGCCTGAGCGGACAGGAGCGCCGCCGACGCGCCCTCGAGCTGCGCGTCGATGCCACGCAGCGCTCGCGCGGATCGCGTCGCGGCCGCGGCTGGAGCTGGAGGGGTTGCAGGGACCGGGGCCGCAGGCTGCTGCAGGGTGAGGGAAACGGCGGCGACCAGCCATGGCGTTGCGAACATCGTTACAGCGCTCCTTGGGTACGCGGCGCACTCGCGGGACCGGCGGGAATCGCCGTCCGCAGACGAGTGAGCACGCTTTGTTGGTCCATGCCCTGCGTGATGAGATCGACGTCCAGCGTGTCGCGCCGGCGCCCGGGGAGCAGGGCGATCTGCGCCAGCACGAGCTCCAGATCCTCGAGCAGCGGTTTGAGATGCGGATCCTGTCCTGCCGGGGACTGCAGCAGGAGGCGTGTGGATGTGAGCAGCTCACGCGCCTGGTCGATGAACAGCGTATCCACCCGACCGTTGCGCGCGTCGGCGCGGAAGCCGGTGAGCAACGTCTCGGTGCTGTTGAGGTACTGTACGGCGGCGACACCGTAGGCGACGTCGGATCCGGAACGGGGAGAAGCCGTAGAGTCAGTCGCTACAGTCCCGTTCTTCACGCCAGGACGAATCAAGCGGCCGATTGCAATGCCCACGAGCAGCACGGCCGCCATCGCAAGACCCCAGCGTACGGCCGGCCGGAGCACGAAGACCTTGGACTCCGCCCGACGCCGACGCGCGGCCGCGATGGCGTCCCACATGGCGTCGCGCGGCGTCTCCGGCGGACGGTGATAATCCCGGGCCGCTTCGCGCAGCCGCTCTTCGAATCGATCGTCGTTCATGAGGCCCACTCCCCTGCGAAATCCGCCAGTGTTTCCCGCAGCTTCGCTCTGGCGCGGGACAGCTGCGCCTTCGAGGTGCCGACTTCCACGCCGAGCGTCTCCGCGATTTCCTCGTGCGTGTACCCTTCCACGTCGTGCATCACCACCACCGTGCGATAGCGGTCCGGCAGCGCGTCGATCGCCGCGTGTAACCGCACCTTCAAGTCCGGCTCGGCACTGCGCGCACCACTCACGACTCCTTCAGCCGCCTCCAATGTGGTCTGCGAGCGGAACCGTTTCGTCTTGCGCAGCCCGTTCAGCGACACCGTCGTCGCGATCGCGTGCAGCCAGGTCGAAAACCGCGCATCGCCGCGGAACGTGTCGAGCCGCTGGAACGCGCGTATGAACGTTTCCTGGGTGAAGTCGCGCGCCAGCTCGTCATCGCCGGCCAGCCGGTAGGCGAGTCGGTACACACGGTCCACGTGCGCATCGTACAACGCCCGTTCGGCGGCGGGCTCCCCCGCGCGGACTCGGGCGATCAGCTCATGTTCGTCCACGCGACTCCGTACGGGGTGCTGTCATGTTTGTGACACAGGTTGGTAGAAAACAGTTGCGCTGCAGGGTTTAGGGGACAGGGACAGGCTAGACGTACAGACGCACAGGGGTGAACAGGGTTGAGAGAACAGGTGTGCCTGATCCCTGTCAACCTGTTCTCCCCTGTGCGTCTGTGCGTCTAGTAGTGTCGGTCCCAGCCTACCTGGTGCCGAACAGCCTGTCTCCTGCATCTCCAAGACCGGGCAGGATGTATCCCTTGTCATTCAGCTGTCTATCCAACGCCGCGGCATAGACGGGTACATCGGGGTGCTCGGCGTTCATGCGGCGGGCGCCTTCAGGGCACGCGACGAGACACAGGAACCGGATACGCTGCGCGCCGGCGCGCTTCAGCGTGGCGACGGCGTCCGCCGCCGAGCCGCCGGTGGCGAGCATCGGATCGAGCACGAAGAAATCGCGGGCGTCCCCGTCCCTGGGAATCTTGAAGTAGTACTCGACCGGTTTCAGGGTGTCGTGATCGCGATAGATGCCGATGTGCCCGACGCGCGCCGAGGGAATTAGCTGCGTGATGCCCTCGACCATACCGAGTCCCGCCCGCAGGATCGGCACGAGGACCAGCTTTTTCCCCGAGACCCGTTCGGCCTTCATCTTCTCGAGGGGCGTCTCGATGTCCACCGGCTCGAGCGGCAGATCCTTCGTCACTTCGTACGCCATCAGCATCGCGATCTCGTTCACCAGCTGCTTGAAGTCCTTCGTGCTGGTGTGGCGATCGCGCAGCAACGAAAGCTTGTGCCGGATCAGCGGATGATCGAGGACGGTGAGGTTGGGGAACGGGGTCGTGGCCATGTGGCGCATAACCTACGCGCGGTTCGGCTGCGAGCCAGGGCGGGAGAGTTGAAAGTTGTCCGTCGGGCGCTAGAATCCGTCCCATCCCATCGTCAGTTTCCCCTGAGAGGAGCAGTGTCATGAAGCGCGTCTCCGTCCTCCTCCTGGCGCTCGCGGTCGGTGCCGGATCCCTCACTGCGCAGGCGCCGTCCAAGCGCCGCATCGCCGTCCTCGATTTCGACTACGCGACGGTCCATCAGTGGGTGTACGACATCTTCGGCTCGGACCAGGACATCGGCAAAGGCATCGCCGACATGCTGGTCACCAACCTCGTGCGCAACGGCACCTACTCCGTGATCGAGCGCAAGCAGCTCGATCAGGTGCTGCGTGAACAGAACTTCCAGCAGAGCGGTCGCGCCGACCCGTCCTCCGCCGTCCAGCTCGCCAAGATCCTCGGCGTAGACGCGATCATCATCGGGAGCATCACGCAGTTCGGGCGCGACGACAAGAAGCTCGGCATCGGCGGAGCCGGCGTACACGTGGGCGGTATCGGCATCGGCGGGTTCGGCAAGAAGTCGGCGAAAGCGGTAGTGCAGATCGACGCCCGCATCGTGAGCACGACGACGGCCGAGATTCTCGGCGTCGCCACGGGACACGGCGAGTCGAAGCGCTCCGGGATGACGCTGGCGGGCGGCCTCGCCATCGGCGGGACGGGCGGCGCGGGCGTGCTCGATATGGGGAGCTCGAATTTTGCCAACACGATCATCGGGGAAGCGACGCGTCTTGCGGTCGACAGCCTCACCGGTCAGCTCGCTGCCGCGGCCGGCGGAATCCAGGAAACGAAGGTGGAGATCCGGGCCCTCGTAGCGGACGTCTCCGGTGGTGAGGTGACGATCAACGTCGGCACGGGCGCCGGTGTGAAGGTGGGCGCGGAATACGACGTCATGCGGCCGGGGCGGGAGATCAAGGATCCAGCGACCGGTCGCGTGCTGCGGCGCACCACGACGCCCGTCGGCAAGCTCAAGGTCACCCAGGCCGACGAAGGCTCGGCGACCGGGACACTCACGGGCGGGCCGGCCCGCGTCGGCGATTGCGTCGGCACCTGTCCCGCGAACATGGGCAGCGCCGGCGGCGCGGCACCACCCGCCGTCGAGCCGCTCAACAATCCGAACGCCGCCGCCCCGCCGACCTCTGGCGGCGCCCTCCCGGCGCTCTACAGCCAGCCGATCAGCGGCCCGTTCACCTGGGGCATGTATTCCTTCAAGGGGACGGAGCACTTCCGCTATAACGTGCAGCAACGCGAAGGCAACGAGGACAAGGCCGGCAGCTACACCTTCGACGCCAAGCCGGCCGGCAACAGCCGCACCCGGCTCAGTGTGGCCGGGAATCTGGGGAGTGACAGCTACTCATCGACGGTGACGATCGGCCCGAACGAAGGCATCCCGATGATGCAGCTCATCGGACTCGGCCCCGTCGGGCTGGCCCTGTTCAACCCGATGTGGATGATGCTGTTCGGCGGTCACGAGTGGGAGCTCGGCAGCGGCTGGCAATCGACCTCGAATGGCCAATCCTCGTCATTTAAGGTGGAAGAGAAGTGCTCGCAATCGGGGGTGAACGGCCTGAAGGGCGTGTGGCGTGAGAATCAGAAGGTGCTGCTGGAGATGTGCGTGAGCCCGAACGTCGGCTTACCGCTCATGGAGACGTTCCACAACGACGACGGCTCGACGCTGGCGATGCAGCTGGTCGAATTCCGGCCCTGACGTCTGCGACGCCCCGCCAAAACCAGACTGCCCCGGCCAACGGTCGGGGCAGTCTGTTTCTCTCGTTCTAACGACGCCGGTTCCTCTTCCACAACGTAGATTGGCTGTCCTCCCCCTGTACCTGGAGCGCGCCGTGCGGCCTGTCCCGATGCACCTGATCCTCGTCTCCCTCGCGATCGGCTCGCTTGCCACGGCCCGCGCCCAGGCGCCGGCGGGGAAACGGCTCCCCACCTCCGGTGATTTCGTGTATCGCCTGCGGTCGGTCTCCGATCCGCAGCTCGCTCCCGGCGGTGACTGGGTCGCCTACACCGTCACGACGATCGATTCAGCGAAAGACGCGCGCGACGCCGACATCTGGATGACGAGCTGGGACGGCACGCAGACGATCCGGCTCACGGCGAGCTCGGAGAGCGAGACGTCGCCGCGCTGGAGTCCGGACGGCCGCTCGCTCGCCTTTCTCTCCGGACGCCAGGACGGCAAGGGCGACCAGGTCTGGGTGCTGGATCGACGCGGCGGGGAGGCGCAGCGTCTCACAACGATCAAGGGTGGCGTGGATGCGATGCAGTGGTCGCCCGACTCGAAGCGCCTCGTGCTCGTTGCGACCATCGATCTCGACACGGCGAAGACCGACACCACCAGGAAGCAGCCGATCGTCATCGACCGCTACCTCTTCAAGGACGATGGCGCAGGATACCTGACGACGAAACGTAGCCATCTCCTCTTGCTCGACATCGCGACGAAGAAGCTGGACACGCTCACCACCGGACCCGCCGATGACGAAGATCCACAGTGGTCGCCGAACGGTGGGCGCATCGCCTTCGTACGGACTCAGCTGCCCGAGCCCGGCACCGGCCAACAGTCCGATGTCTATGTCGTCGACGCCAGACCGGGGGCCACTCCCAAAGCTCTGACGTCATTCCCGGGTCCGGATCGCGGACCGTTGGCCTGGAGTCCCGATGGCGTCTGGGTGGCGTTCTTCCGGACCGACGAGCCGAAGTATTACGCGTACCAGGCGCGCACCCTCGCGCTCGTGAAAAGCGACGGCGGCGCGTCCGCCCGCGTGTTGACGGCGGCGTTCGATCGGCCGCTCGACGCTGCGACGTTCAGCGCCGATGGGCAATCGGTATTGGCCATCGCCGTCGACGATCGCACCCAGGTGATGGTGCGGATCTCGACGGCGGACGGCCACGTCGATCGCATCGACCGCGAGCGCCACGTCGTGCTCGATTATTCGGCCGGCGCGCTCGCCGGCCCCCGCACGGCGCTGCTGCTGTCGACTCCCGAGCGGCCGGCAGAAGTGTTCGCGTCGGAGGGGGGAGCGCTGCGCCAGCTGACCCACGTGAACGATTCGCTCGTCGCCGCGCTGACGTTCGGTTCGACGGAGGACTTCGCCTCGAAGAGCAGCGACGGCACCGACGTGCACAGCGTGCTGGTGCGTCCCGCCGG
>DATFTG010000022.1:0-7171 GCA_035262265.1 Gemmatimonadales bacterium | reverse complement strand
GTCAGGGGGAACGACGGGATGCGACATCGCAATCCTCGGCGGTAGGGGGAAGAACACTCGCCTAGCGGGAGAGCCACCATACGATCGGCGCCGGCAGGAACGCCAGGAGGTCGATGATCCCGCTCCAGGGGCCGTGATTCGCGCGGCGGAAGTCCCCATCGCCCAGCTCGTGGGCGAACCCGACGGAGAGGACCGCGACGAGAATCGCCGCCGGCGGCGCGCCGAGCAGCGCGAGCACCGCCGTCAGCCCGATGCCGACGAGGAAATGTTCGACGAGACCGATGGGCGCAATCCAGCTGGGGAGCATGTCCCCAAGGCTACCGCGATTTGGTAGTTTCGGAACTTCTCCCGGAGGCTCCATGCGCGTCCGCGCCGCCCTGCTGCTCGCCGCCCTCGTCCCCTGCACGCTGCCCCTCGCCGCGCAGCGCGCGATCGCCGACACCGACCTGTACGCGTTTCATTGGGTCGCTGGACCACAGGTGTCCCCCGACGGCAAGCAGGTCGCCTACGTCCTCGTCACGGTGAACGCGAAGCGGGACGGCTACGAAACGCGCATCTGGGCCGTCGCCACCGACGGCAAGAGTCCCCCGCGCCGCCTCACGGCGGGCCCGCACGACGCCGCCCCGCGCTGGTCTCCCGACTCGAAGACCCTGGCGTTCCTCCGTCCCGTCGGGGACGCGGGGTCCCAGCTCTTCCTCTTGACGCTCGATGGCGGCGAAGCCGTGCAGCTGACCGACGTCGCGAGCGGCGCGTCGCCCGCGGTGTGGTCGCCCGACGGGCGTACGATCGCGTTCGTGAACGGCGCCACGGCCGAGGAGATCGCGCAGAAAGCGAAGGGCGGGGAGGCGCCGAAGAAGAGCGACGTGCGCGTGATCACCCGCGCCGAATTCCGCAGCGACGACGAGGGGTACACCGACCCCGCCGAGCACGGCCACATCTGGACCGTCCCGGCGTCGGCAGGCGACAGGCCGCAGGCGGCCCACCAGGTCACCGCGGGCGCGTTCGACGAAGCGATCCGCCAGTGGAGTCCCGATGGACGCCGCATCTACTTCGCTTCGCTGCGCGTGGTGGAAGACTACTACGGGCGACCCGACCAGGATCTGTTTTCGGTCGCCTCCACCGGCGGGCCGATCGATACCGTCGTGAATATCGACGGGCCGGTGAACGCTCCGGTCGTCGGCCCCGACGGCCGCGTGGCGTTCGTGGGATTCGTGAATCCGGCGCAGCCGCGCTCCTACCAGGAGCAGGATCTCTACATCTGGCGCGGCGGACAATTGTCGAACCTGACGGCCGACTACGACTTCGACATCGGCCCCGGTGTCCTCGGCGACCAGGCGCCGCCCCGGGGGGGTGGCGGCGGCTCCATCGTATGGTCGCCCGACGGCAAGTCCGTCGTGATGGCGACGACGGAGCATGGCCGCTCCAATCTGATCCGGTTCGACGCCGCGAGCGGCGCCCGCACGCCGCTCACCACCGGCGATCACGCCGTGCTCGGCTGGTCGGCGACGCCCGACGCGCGCACCTTCGCGCTCACGCTGAGCGACCCCACACACCTCACCGACCTCTACGCCCTCGACGCGACGACGAAGAAGCTGACCCAGCTCACCCACGTCAACGACTCGCTCTTCTCGGGCCTCACGCTGTCGGTTCCCGAGGACTTCTGGTATCCGAGCTTCGACGGCCGCAAGGTCGAGACATGGATCCTGAAACCGCCCGGCTTCGATCCCGCGAAGCGCTATCCCCTGATCCTCAACATCCACGGCGGCCCGCATACGGCGTACGGATACATCTTCTTCCATGAGATGCAGTGGATGGCGGCGAAGGGCTACGTGGTGCTGTACCCGAACCCGCGCGGCAGCACGACGTACGGGCAGGACTTCGGCAACATCATCCAGTACAACTATCCGGGGGACGATTACAAGGATCTGCTCGTCGCCGTCGACTCGCTGGCTCGTCGCGGCTACATCGACACGACGAAGCTCGGCGTCACCGGGGGCTCAGGCGGCGGCTTACTCACCGATTGGGCCGTGACCCATACGCACCGTTTCGCCGCGGCGGTGTCGCAGCGCGACGTCGCCGACTGGCTCGGCTTCTGGTACACGGCGGACTTCACCCTCTTCTCACCGACGTGGTTCCGGTCGGTGCCGTTCCACGACCCGCAGGAATTCCTGCGCCGCTCGCCGGTGCAGTACGTCGACTCCGTCACCACGCCGATCATGTTCGTGCTGGGGGACGAGGACCTGCGCGCGCCGGCGACGCAGGGCGGGGAAGCGATGTTCCGGGCACTCAAGTATCTGCACAAGACGGCGGTGATGGTGCGATTTCCCGGCGAATCGCACGAGTTGTCGCGGTCAGGGAAACCGAATCATCGTGTCGAACGGCTCGATCACATCCTCAACTGGTTCGACAAGTATCTGATGGGCCGGGAAATCGCGCTCTACGACCAGCAGTGAATCGCGAGCGCAGCGAGGGAGCTAGCGCAGCCCGACCGAGCCTTTCGCTGCCGCGATGAGCTTCGCCGGGTCGTAGCCCGTGCCCGCCCGGAACACGAGCTCGACCTTCTCGACGTCGGCGATCTGCGCCGCCGGATTGCCGTTCACGACCACCAGGTCCGCGTCCAAGCCCCGCGCGATCGAGCCGATGTGGTCGGTCCGTCCCAGGTACACGGCGCCGTTCAGCGTCCCGATGCGGATCGCCTCGAGCGGGGTGAATCCCGCTTCCACCAGGAGCTCGAGCGCCCGCTGGTTCGAGAATCCCGCCACCACGCCGCCGTACCCCGTGGGGTCGGTGCCGGTGAGCACGAGACCGCCCGCCTGCGCGTACATCCGCTCCAGCTGCATCTCCTTGCGGAACAGCACCACCCAGGTCGAATCCTGCGACGTCGCGAAACGCAGCCGCGTGCGCGTGTACTGATCGCGCGCTTCGGGCAGCATCGCGTCGAGCACCGCCGCTGGGGCGGCGGGCCGTCCCGGGACGAACGTCTCGAACACGGTGAGGGTCGACGTCAGCGCGACGTGCTTCGAGATGAGGTATGCGATCAGGTCGCGCGCGGCCGGCCCGGTCGGATCGATGGCGACGAGTGACGCGACGACCGAATCGCGGTCGGGACAGACGTCGGGCTGTTTGCTGCGAACGAAGTCGGTGGCGACGAGAAAACCGTGCTCGAGATCGTCGATGCCCAGATCCGCCGCCTCGCGGAATGTGACGGAGCAGAGGTGGGCGGTGAGCTTCGCGCCACGACGATGCGCCTCCGCGATCGCCGCGCCCAGCTCGGCGCGGGTGATGTGCATGTACGCCTTGAACGACGTCGCTCCCTGGTCGGCCCAGTAGTCCACCATGCGCCGCGCCTCGTCGGCGTCCTTCAGCGCGTGGACCTGCGACAGCGGCAGACCCGGTCCCTCGAGGTAGGGGCCGGTCACGTCCATTGTCGGACCGGCCATCGTTCCCGCGACGATGCTGCGGGCGATGTTCAGGTCGGCGTACGGCTCGATGCTGCCGCCGGTGCGCATCGTCGTCACGCCGCCCGCGAGGTAGAGCTTGGGGAAGCTCCATCCCTGCTCCGTATACATCCCGTTGCCGGCCGGATAGAACATGTGCTCGTGCACCATGACGAATCCGGGGAGGATGGTGCGACCCGTCAGGTCCTTCACCTCGGCCCCCGCGGGGACGGCGACCGTCGCCGCTGGTCCCACCGCGGCGATCGTGCCGTTCGCGATCACGATCGTCTGGTCGTCCCTGGCCGGGGCGCCCGTGCCGTCGATGACGCGCACGTGGGTCAGGGCCACCACGGGGGAAGACACAGCAATGAATGGGCGGACGGCGGGGCCTGGGGTCTGGGCCGAGAGAAGCGCCGGCGCCAGGGTGAGCACGATGGCTAGGGTTGAGGTGCGCATGCCTGGGAGGATACGGCTCTAATAGAGAGGGCGGTAGAAGACGGTAGAGGTACTCCGCGCGGCGGGTGTTACTCGTAGCGGAGTGCCTCGATCGGATCGAGCTGCGCCGCCCGCCGGGCAGGCCAGACGCCGAAGAACAGCCCCACGCCGATGCTGCAGCCGAAGGCCAGCAGCACGGCCCCGGGAGAGATGAGCGTATTCCAGTGCGCGAGGCGGGACAGGGCCACGGCGCTGACGGAGCCGAGGACGATGCCGATCACCCCGCCGATCAGGCACAACACCATCGCTTCGATCACGAACTGAAACAACACATCGCGCTTGCGGGCGCCCATGGCTTTGCGGACGCCGATCTCGCGCGTGCGCTCCGTGACCGACACCAGCATGATGTTCATGATCCCGATGCCGCCGACCAGGAGACTGACGGCGGCGACGCCCGCGAGCAGCGACTTGAACGTCTGCGTCGTCTGTTCCTGTGTCAGCAGGATGTCGCGCTGCACGCGCATGCGAAAATCACTGTCCGTCCCCGGTTGCAGCTTGTGCTGGTGCCGCAGCACGCGCTCGATTTCGATCATGGCGAGGTTGATGGAGTCGACGGCGACCGCCTTGATCGTGATGGTGCGGAGGCGGTTGGTGCCGATCACGCGAAACCGGGCCGTCTGAAACGGGATTATGACATCGTCATCGTTGCTGCCGGGGCCGGCGCCCTTCTCGGCGAGCACGCCGAGCACGGTGAAGGGGAACGGACCGATCTGAATCTGCTGGCCGACGATTTCTGCGGCCGTCGTCTGGAGCTGACCGGGGATGATCGAGCCGAGCACCGCGTAGCGACGGAGCTGGGCCGCTTCTCCGACGGTGAACATCCGGCCAGCGGCCAATCCGTAGGAGCGCACGTTCACGAAGTCCGGGGTGGTGCCGATCACGTCCTGGTTGACGTTGTGATCTCCGAACTTGATCTGAAAGTTGCGCTGCAGCTCGGGGACCACGCCCACGATGTAGCGCGCCTGATGCGAGATCGCGGTATCGTCCTCGTAGGTCAGCGTGGAGGCGCCCCCGATCGCCACTCCGCCGCGGAAATCCTGGCCCGAATACACGTTGAGGAGGGTGGGGCCGAGCGCTTCGATGCGATCCTGGACGGCGCGTTGGGCGCCGCTCCCCAGCGCGACCATCGTGATCACCGCCGCGACGCCGATGATGATGCCCAGGGCGGTGAGGAGCGAGCGCAGCGGGTTCGCCCGCAACCCGTCGAGGGCGACGCGCACCACCTCGGTCAGATTCATGGGGCCCGCTCAGCTCTGGTCCGCGCCGGCTTCGGGTGCGATGCCGCGCGCTTTGGCGGCAACCTCCAGCAGGGCCTGTCGAAAGGCCCCGGGAGTCGACCACTTCCCGAAATTGGTGGCGAGCCGCAGCGGAATGAGGCCGAGCCGGATGGCCGCGCGCTCCCCCTCGGTGCTGACCGCCCAGGCCTGCTTGGCGAAGGGCACCGCATCGTGGACGGAGCTGCTGGGCTTGGGGTCTTGTTTCGGCTTGGCCATGGGCTCGACATTAGCGTCTAACCTCCCGATACGGCAACAGTTCCGAAACCGGAAACCCTCGCGGGACTGGGTTCGTAGGCCAGAGCATGATCACTCCACTATTGCTGGCGCTCGCCGTCGCAGCTCGCATCAGTCCGCAGCAGGGCATCCCCGGAACCCGCTACACCTTCCGGATGACGATCGGATCGGACGAACCCGTCGTGGGGACGGTCCGCGAGGGGACGCATCGCGCCCGGGTCGACATGCGGAAGCACGGCGCACCCGAAGACGACTATCTCGTGATCACGCACGACGGGCACCGCGTGATCTCGGTGCACCCCTCGTCGGGCGAGTACTCGGTGGTCGACGATTCGGTGTTCGAGCGCGTCATCGGCATCGGCTTGCAGGCGGTCTCGGGGACCGGGATCGTCCGGTTCCGCGTGCACGACGCCAGCATCCGGTCCGAGCGGCTCGGGGCGGGCGAGCAGGTCGCGGGATTCGCAACCGAGCACTACCGGCTGCAGCAGGACTACACGGTGGACGTGAGCGCGTTCGGGATGCGGGGCGACGGCGTGCGGCAGCGAGTGGTGACCGAGTACTGGGTCGCACCACGGGCGCAGCTCCTGCCCAATCCCTTGATCGACATGCTGGCGCAGGTCGGCACCGCGCTGGCGCAGGCGGATCCCGATTTCGTGCGGCGCTCCAGCGCCGCGCGCGACTCGCTGTTTTCGGGGACGCCGGTGCGCATCGCCGTCACCATCACGAGCGACGCGAAGGACGAGCGCGACAAGCCGCCGACCGTCCACCGCTTCGAGGTCACGGAGATCGAGGACGCCACCTTCGATCCCGCGATCTGGTCGATTCCCGCGGGCTTACACCGCAGATCGGGGATCTCCTTTAACTTCTGAGGATGCCGGACGTCGCGCTCGTCACCTACGCCGAGCTGCCGGACCTCAACCCAGACGATCATCCGCTGCGCGCCGAGCTCGAGGCGCGCGGCGCGCGCGCCCACGCCGTGCGCTGGGACGCCGCCGTTGATTGGCGGCGCTTCGACGTCGTCGTGCTGCGCTCCTGCTGGGACTACCATCGCCGCACGGCGGAATTCCGCGACTGGCTCGCGGCGCAGGAGCGCGCCGGGACGCGACTGTGGAACCCCGCGGCCGTGGTGCGCTGGAACCTCGACAAATCGTATCTGCGGGATCTGCGCGTGGCGGGCGTCGCCGTCCCCGACACGGTGTGGATCGAGCCCGGGAGCGCCCCCGACCTTGCCGGGGTCGTCCGGTCGCGGCCCTGGGAGCGGGCGGTCGTCAAACCGCGCATCTCCCTCTCCGCTCATGACACCTGGATCACTGACCGGGCCGCCGCGGCCGGCGATCAGGAGCGATTTGCGCGGCTGGTGCGAGAGCGAGGCGTCCTGGTGCAGGAGTTCGTCCCGGAGATCACCGCCGCGGGGGAATTGTCGCTGGTGTACGTCGACGGCCGCTTCAGCCACGCCATGTGCAAGCGCGCCCGTCCCGACGACTTCCGGGTGCAGCACCAATACGGGGGTCGCGCGGAGCCGGTCAGCGCGAGCGCGAGCGCGCGCCGCGGGGCGGAGCAGGCGCTCGCCGCGGTGCCCGGGTCGTGGCTCTACGCGCGGGTCGACGGCGTGGAACGGGACGGCCGGCTGATCGTGATGGAGCTCGAGGTGATCGAGCCGGAGCTGTTTCTGCTGTGGTCCCGCGAGGCGGTAGTGAGGCTGACGAACGCGATCCTGACGCGGGCTTG
>DATFTG010000021.1:0-13414 GCA_035262265.1 Gemmatimonadales bacterium | reverse complement strand
GGCGGACCTGGTGGGTCGGGCTTCGGACAGCATCTGCTCCAACTCGCGTCGGGCGAAGAGCCATTTCCGGCCGATACGCGCGGCCGGAAGCTTCCCCGCGCGCGCCAGGGCCTGGACGCGCTTCACGTTGAGATGGAGAAGGTGAGCGGCTTCTTCGGCGCTTAATGTATCCATAAAGGCCTCTATATGCCCTTATGGAGCTAATCCATATGCCCTTAAATGTCTAGCGCGATATGGGAAGGTCGATGTGGCTGCCAGAGTACCACTGAATTACAAGCGGCGCGCCCGCATCGGCGATTGTCTCGTCACTCACGTTCAGACCGGTGCCGTAGTTGATCTGTTGCCCCGGATTGCGCAACACGCTCAACACGAGGACGATCCGGCTCCCGGCCGCGACGCGGCGGCTCACCAGCCGCACACTCCGGAAATCCAGAGCGGTACGCACACCCGGCGTCAACAGCCGGCGGTGCTCCAGATCGCCGACGAAGCTGGCGCGCGCCCAGTATGGCGGCAGCATGAAATACCTGCCGTCGGGCGTGTGTTCGTACAGCTGCACGTTGAAATCGAAATCCCGCTTGTTCGTGATCAGATCGAGGTGACCGGAGAACAACCCGCTCACCTCCGCCGCCTGCGGCAGGGGAGCGCTTTCGAACCACACTGCATTGGTGCGGTCGATGGCGCTGTCCAGAATCCCGCCGCCCGCTATCACGCTGTCGATATCCCGGCGATCGGCCAGGTCGACCGTATGGGTGACGAAGCCGTCGAGTGCCGGCGCGTCGCTCGCCAGGCGGTTTCCACTCAAGTAGAAGCGCAGCGTTCTATTGCTCATCGCGGCGATCGTCGGCGCGTGCTTCCACTCGTTGGCGCCCATCACCTGGTAATTCACCCGGTCCTGGAGCAGGACGGGTTTCGGCCCGTGCTTGAAGACATAGTCGAACCACTGATAGCGCAGTGTGGTGAGATCGATGCGGGCCACGGGGTCGAGCTCGTAGCCGGCGAAGACCGCAGTCGTGTCGCCGAAGGCATCGACCACACCGCGCTGCCCGCCAGGGTGATCGTACGGTCCGATCACGAGGTAGTCGTCCGCGGCAGGATCGTGCGCCTGATGCTGGGAGAAATAGTAGACGGCGGCTCCCGGACCGCCGAAGAAATACCCGGCGGTCATGAGCACCGGGATCTTGATGTGCGCGAACTCGTCGCCGTAGGGAATCATGCTCTGCCAGTAGGCGTCGTAGCTCGGATGCGCGAGCCAGCGGGCGAAGCCGGGATTGGGCGTTCCGTCGATGCTGTCCATCTTGCGGTATGCCGCGCCGCTCGTGTACCAGGTGCGGTTGAGACGGCGCCAGCGGGCGAAGTCGTTGTAGGTCGCCGTATCGAGTCCGCGATTGTCGAGCGTGTAGAACGTCCAGGGGTAGACGAAGTTCCAGACGACGCTGCCTTCCATCGGCACGTCGAGTCCCGGCGCCACCGGCACGGCGGGCATGATCGCCTTGAGCGCCCGGGGCATGTGTTTGGCCGCGGCCCACTGCGTGAACCCGACGTAGCTGCCGCTGAACATGCCGACGCGCCCATCGCTCCACGGCTGGCGGCTGATCCAGTCGATCAGCGCCGCCGCGTCGGCGCCGTCGTGCTCGTAAGGCACCGGCGCGTCGGGGCTGCAGCCCTTGCCGCGAGAGAGGCCGGTGACGCCGGCGTAGCCGTTGGACGCGCTGCGCCGCGCCTCCCGGAAATTCGTCGCCGTATCGGCGTAGATCGTGAACTCGAGCAACGCCGGGAGCCGCCCCGCGCGACGCGGCCGTACGACCGTGGCGCAGACCGTGGCTCCGTCCCCGGTACGGACCGCGAGATCGCGCTCGATCGTGTAGCGGCGGCGGTCGTCGTCACCGATCAACGGCGCCGCGAGGGGGGCGATGGCGCCGTAGACCCGTGCGCGCAGGTAGGCCCGTACGAGCTGGTTGGCGTCGCCCCGCGTGATCGCCGTCCGGCCCCGCACGGCGTCGAGCGCCGAGTGCCATTTCGCTTGCGCAACGGCGGGCGGAACGAGGAGCGTGCGGATGGCGAGGGCCGCGGTGCGATCGTCGAGCCGAATGAACACATCGCGAAACGCCTGCGGCAGCACAGCCTCGAACGCACGCCCGCCGCCGGCCGACAGCCGCTCGGCCCGAGCGAACACGGCGTAGACGGCGTCGAGGGCACCCGGCGGTGTCGCCGGCTGGAGGGCGAGTCCGGCGGTGAGCTGCACCCGGAACCGGTCCCAGGGCGTGAGGTCCCTGGTCGGAAGAGACGCGGCCAGGCTCCGCATCGACCGGGTGATGCCCGCGGAGTCCGACCAGGCGGTATCGAGCGCAATGGTCTGCGCCGCGAGCGGCGCGCCCAGCGCGACCACGGCAGCCAGTGCCAGCCAGACGGGGAGTCGTCCCATGCGACCAGCCTAGGGCCACTCCTCTTGATTGTCAAGATGTGACGATCAACAGAATCTACTCGGGCATCGGCTCCCGCGACTCGGCCTCCGGCTGCAGCTCGGGGTGTCGCGCCAGGTGGCGGGCACAGGCGTTCCAGCGCAGCAGCGGGTCGTCATTGCCCGCCTGGCGCAGCGCTTCGGCCTTTTCGTACCAGTCCATCGCTTCGCGCAACCACTGGTAGACGGTCGCCGGCGCCCCCGGAGCGCCGCGCGCGTGCCGCGCCCGCGCCCAGCGCTCGCAGATGATGCCGGCGTAGTAGGCGCGGTGATACTCGCTCGTCAGCCGGGGCAGCACTTCGCGCGGCCCGCCGACCGCCCCGCGGCCGTGCTGGAATTGATCGGTGCGGGACAGGAGCAGCGCCACCAGCGCCCGCTGGTTCTGCGGGTCCACTTCCAGAATGTCGAGACAGATGCTCTCGGCGTCCCCCGGCTCGTTGAGCAGCCGGTAGCGGTCCACCTTCTCGAGCGCTCGCTCGATCCCGCCCGGCGAAATCTTCTTGAGGGTGGTCATCGCCCCCCCAGTCCCACCAGCCGGAGCAGCGCGCGGATCGGATCGTAGGCCACGTCCGCCACCCGCTCCTTCAACGGGATAATGGCGTTGTCGGTGATCGTAATGTGCTCGGGGCACACCATGGTGCAGCACTTGGTGATGTTGCAGTAGCCGATGCCGTGGTCGCCGCGCAGCGCCTCGCGCCGGTCCGCGACGTCGAGCGGATGCATCTCGAGCGCGGCGGCGTGCACCAGGAAGCGCGGGCCGACGAACCGGTCGTGGAGGTGGTGCTCCCGCAGCACGTGACAGACGTCCTGGCACAGGAAGCACTCGATGCACTTGCGGAATTCCATCGCCCGGTCGACGTCGCCCTGGTCCATGCGCCAGGTGCCGTCGGCGGCGTCGGGGGGCCGCGGCGTGAACGGCGTGATCGACGCCTTCGCCCGGTAGTTCCACGACACGTCGGTGACGAGATCGCGGACCGGCGGAAACGCTTTCATCGGCTCGATCGTCACCGGGGCCCCGAGCGGCAGATCCTCGAGCCGGGTCATGCACATCAGCCGCGGCATGCCGTTGACCTCGGCGGAGCAAGAGCCGCAGCGGCCGGCCTTGCAGTTCCAGCGCACCGCGAGATCGGGCGCCTGCGCCGCCTGGATCTGATGCACCGCGTCGAGCACGACCATTCCATCGGTGACGTCGGTGCTGTAATCCCGCAGGGCGCCGCTCGTGCGGTCGCCGCGCCAGATGCGAAACGTCGCGGTTGCCATCTAGCGTTGCTCCTCGATGATGCGCAGCAGCTCAGGAGAAGGCGGGGTCACGGGCGCGCGCTCGAGCTGCATCGCGCCATCCGGTCCGCGCTTCACCACGTGCCGCACGTGGCCCAATGCGACGTCTTTCTCGGGATGGTCTTCGCGGAAATGGGCGCCGCGGCTCTCGGTCCGGGCCAGCGCGGAGCGCGTGACGGCCTCGCTTACACACAGGAGACTCGACAGGTCGAGCGCTGTGTGCCAGCCGGGGTTGTACTCGCGGTTCCCCGTCACGGCCACCCGGGCCTCGCGCGCCCGCAGCGCTGCGAGCCCTTCCAGGGCCCGCTCCATCTCCTGCTTCGTGCGCACGATCCCGACCAGATCCTGCATCATGCCCTGCAGCGTGTGCTGCACCTGATAGGGATTGTTGCCGTCCCCTGCGGGAGTCCGATCGAACGGCGCGAGCGCCTCACGCGCCGCCGCATCGACCTGCGCTGGTGCGACGGTGCGCACCCTGCCCTGCTCGCGCGCGAAGCGGGCGGCATCGTCGCCGGCGCGTTTTCCGAAGACGAGCAAGTCGGAGAGCGAGTTTCCGCCCAGGCGGTTGGCGCCATGCAGCCCGGCGGCGCATTCGCCCGCCGCGTACAATCCGGGGACCGTCGACATCTGCGACTCGGCGTCGACCCGGACGCCGCCCATCATGTAGTGCGTCGTCGGGCCCACTTCCATCGGCTCCTGCGTGATGTCCACCCCGGCGAGCTCCATGAACTGATGGTACATCCCCGGCAGCTTCTTCTTGATGTGCTCGGGAGCGTTCTTGATGCGCTGCTTGATCCAGGCGATGTCGAGGAAGACGCCGCCGTGCGGGCTGCCGCGCCCCGCCTTGATCTCGCGGTTGATGCAGCGGGCGACGTGGTCACGGGTGAGCAGCTCGGGAGGGCGGCGCGCACTCTTGTCACCCTGGGTGTAGCGCCACCCTTCGTCCTCGTTGTCGGCGGTCTGGTTCTGATAGGCGGGCGGGATGTCGTCGAACATGAAGCGGCGTCCGTCCTTGTTGAGCAGGATGCCGCCTTCGCCGCGCACCCCTTCGGTCACGAGGATCCCCCGCACCGACGGCGGCCACACCATCCCGGTGGGATGGAATTGCACGAACTCCATGTCGATGAGCTCGGCGCCCGCCTCGTAGGCCAGTGCCTGGCCGTCGCCCGTGTACTCCCAGCTGTTGCTCGTGATGCTGTAAGCGCGTCCAATGCCGCCGGTGGCGAGGACGACGGCCCCGGCGCGGTAGACGCGAAACCGGCCGCGCTCGCGCTCGTAGCCGAACGCGCCGACCACCCGTCCCCCGTCCGTCAGCAGCCGGGTGACAGTGCACTCCATATGGAACGTGATGCCTGCATGGATGCCGTGATCCTGCAGGGTGCGGATCATTTCGAGGCCGGTGCGGTCCCCCACGTGCGCCAGGCGCGGATAGCGGTGGCCGCCGAAGTTGCGCTGCAGGATGCGGCCGTCTTTGGTGCGGTCGAACAGCGCGCCCCACGCCTCGAGCTCGCGCACCCGCTCGGGGGCCTCCTTCGCGTGCAGCTCGGCCATGCGCGGGTCGTTGAGATGCTGGCCGCCCCGCATCGTGTCGGCGAAATGCACCGTCCAGCTGTCGCGGTCGTCGACGTTGGCGAGCGCCGCCGCCACGCCGCCTTCCGCCATCACGGTGTGCGCCTTGCCGAGCAGCGACTTGCACACCACGCCGACGGAGACGCCGGCGGCCGACGCCGCGATCGCCGCGCGCAACCCCGCACCGCCCGCGCCGATCACCAGCACGTCGTGCTCGATGGTGTCGATCGGACCTCCGCCGCTCACAGCAGCCTCAGGTCGGTCCACACGCCCATCGAGCAGAGTCGCACGTAGATGTCCGAAAACGCCACCCACACGAGGCTCATCCAGGCCCAGAGCATGTGGCGGCCGTTGAGGCAGGTGACGCAGGCGTAGGCGACGCGCCGCACCGGCCGCCGCGACAGCAGGTCGAGCCCGCCGCCGACGAGGTGGCGCAAGCTGTGGCAGCTCAGGGTGTAGCCGCCCAGCAGCACGACGTTCAGGGCGAGCACCAACGTCCCGACGCCGAGCCCCAGCTGCCGCGCGCCAGTGGCGGGGTCGGTGAACCAGAGCGCGTCCCACACGTCGTGGGCGAGGATGACGAGAAAGCCGAGGGCGAGATAGAGGAAGAAGCGATGGACATTTTGCAGGATCAGCGGAAAGGAGCGCTCGCCCAGGTAGGTCTTGCGCGGCTCACCCACGGTACACGCCGGGGGATCGGCCCAGAACGCCTTGTAGTAGGCGCCGCGATAGTAGTAACAGGTGAGGCGGAACCCGCCGGGCGCCCAGAGGATGAGAATCGCCGGCGACCAGGGGAGCCACGACGGCCACCACGCGGGAAGCGCGCCGAACCACGCCTGCGCCGACCCGAACAGCTCGGGGGAATAGAGCGGCGAGAGGTAGGGTCCGAAGCGATAGTGATCACCCTGCAACGCGGCCCAGGTCGCGTAGACGACGAATGCCGCGAGGATGGTGAACACGAGGGCGGGCTGGAGCCACCAGCGGTCCTGCCGCGACGTCGCGCCGAAGCGCCGCCTGACGAGCGGCAGGGTGGGGGTCCCGGTCGTCATCCTGTGACAGCTCCCATGCGTGTAAGGTCAGACAGACTATAATCTGATCACTTCCACCCCGTGAGGAGAACCGTGCACCGCCTGACCTTGACGCTGGCGCTCGCCCTGTTGCCCGCGGCGCGCGTCGTTGCCCAGCATCAGATGGCACCCGGCGATTCCGACAGCGGGCCAGTAATCCACGGCCGCACCTTCTCGACCGGGACACGGGAGGGGTGGACGTTCTCGACGCCGCACCTCGACATCAACGGCGGTCTCTACCGGATCAGCTCCGGCGGGACGTCGAAGGGCTTCTTTCGCCTGCACCTCCAGACGGCGCTCGGAATCCACCTCGTGCAGGTGTCGAGCGATCTGCAGTGGATTCCGTCGTTCGGGGCCACGCCGGTGTGGTCGGGGACGCTCGAGCTGGCGCCGATCCACCAGGAGTCGCCGCTCTACCTCGCGGGCGGCATCGGCCTCGTCACCGGACACGACTTCGGTGTGGACAAGCTTGTGGGGTGGGCCGAGGGGACGGTCGCCGCGCGGACGCCGATTCACGAGCTCACGCCCTTCGTCCAGGTCGGCCGGGCTCTGGTCTCGGGGAGCCGCACGGAATTCCTGATCGGGATCGCGCATCCCCTGGCCCCCTACAAACTCCATTTTCCGTGAGCGACGCCGCGATGTCCGACCTCTCCCAGATCCGCAACGTCTCCGACACCGCCCACTGGGTCGCCGTCTACCGGGCGATGGAGACGGATCGGCGCGACGCCATTTTCCGGGATCCGCACGCGCGCCGGCTCGCCGGGCCGCGCGGGGAAGCGATCGTCAACGGCATGAAAAACGGCCGCCGCTGGGCGTGGCCGATGATCGTGCGCACGGCGGTGATGGACGAAATCATCCTCCGCGCGGTGAACCGCGAAGGCGTGCGCACGGTGGTGAACCTGGCCGCCGGCCTCGATGCCCGCCCCTGGCGGCTCGACCTGCCGCTGAAGCTCACCTGGTTCGACGTCGACCTCCCCGAGATCCAGCAGTACAAGCGCGACGCGCTGCAGGGGGAGCACCCGCAGTGCCAGCTCGAGTGGGTCCCGGCCGATCTCGCCGATGGCGCGGCGCGCAAGGCGGTCCTGGCCCGCATCGCCGCCACGCTCGGTCCCGCCCTCGTCATCAGCGAGGGCCTCTTGATCTACCTCGAGCGCGAGCAGGTGATGGCGCTGGCGACCGACCTCGCGGCGACGCCGAACCTGCGCTGGTGGCTGTTCGACATCGCCTCCCCCGGCCTGCTGAAGATGATGGGCCGCACGTGGGGCAAGGGTGTCGGCCAGTCGGCGCCGTTCAAGTTCGCTCCCCAGGAAGGCACGGCGTTCTTCGAGCCGGCGGGCTGGACGGAGATCGAGTACCGCTCGATGTTCGAAGAGTCGCTGCGGCTCAAGCGGACGATGCCGCTCGCCTGGTTCTGGAAGGCGGTGGGACAGATCATGACGACGTTCAATCCGCGGAAGCGCGAAGAGTTCAAGCGGTTTTCGGGGATTGTGTTGATGGAGAGACGGCGGTAGGCGGCGGTAGGAGACGGTAGGGACGGCAGGGGTTGGTAGGGGTTGGAAGCATGAACGGCCGAGGCACGTTGCCCCGGCCGTTCTTGACTCCTACCGCCTCCTACCGTCCCCTACCGACTCCTAGAATTGCCACCGCATCCCGACCTGCAGCTGCCGCGGGTCGCCCAACCCCGAGCGCAGCGTGCCGTCGAAGTTGAGGTAGGTGGCGAACGACGGATCGCGGAAGTTGTCGGTGCCCGTCAGGTTGAACACCTCGGCGATGATCTCGAGCTGCTGCCCCGGCCGGCCCACCGGCAGCGACTTCGAGACGCGAACATCCCACGAGAAGTACGCGTTGTCCTTGCGCAAGGTATTCCGCGGCAGGACGGAATCCGTTGCCGCCGACGCCAAACTCCCGCAAATCCGTTCGACCGGATCCGTCGCGCGCGCACCAGCTGGCGGGGCAAAGGGGTGGGCTTGACGCGGCCCGCAGCTCGCGGACGTAGGCTGCGCCGATCCGTAGGTGACGCGGTTGTTGATTTGGAAGCCCTTGATCTCGGTCAGCAGCCAGCCGTTGAAGCGGTGGCGCTGATCGCGATCGCTCCAGTTGTATTCCTTCGCCAGCGAGTCGACCCGGGCATACCGCAGCGTGAACGGGTCGCGCTCGTTGTCGTCATCGGACTTGTCGAACGACAACGTGTAGTTCAGCTCGAACTGGACGTGCGGATCGAGGTAGCGCTTCAGCCCCACGGTGAACGCGTTGTAGCGCGACTTCGCCGTACTCTGCACCGTCCACAGCGTCCCGATGCCGTTGGCGCCGCCGGGGGCGAGCCCCGTGCTCCACGGGCTCCCGAAGATGGCATCGTTGCTGTTGATGAAGCGCGTAAGGTGGTCCGTGCTCTTATGGGTGTAGCTGATCGATACCGCCATATCGTCTCCCAGCTTCCGCTCGTAGGCGATCGACGCCGCGAGCGTGCGCGGGTTCTCGAAGTTCTTGTCAAATACATACACGTCTGGATCGAACGGCCCGGTCACCGGCGACGCCAGCAGGCTGTCGTAGGCGGGGGGCCGCCCCAAGATCGGGATCAGGGAGCTGTTGCGGAACAGCGTCTGCCCCACCGACCCATTGGTGCTGCGGGCGCTGGCGAGGTTCAGACCCGGGATGCGGGCGTAGTAGAGACCGGCCGAGCCACGAATCACGGAGCGGCCGTCGCCATTCATGTCGTAGGCGAAGCCGAAGCGCGGCTGGAACATCTTCTTGTCCGACGGAATCGTGCCGTCCGACGGGAAGGCATGCCCGTTGACGGTCTGGCCGATGAACGGCGCGAAGAATACCTGCGAGGGCGGCGTGATCGGGGCCGGCTCGATCTGCGCGCTCCAGCGCAGCCCGTAATTGATCGTCCACTTGGAGGTCGGCTTCCAGGTATCCTGCGCGTAGAGGTCGTACTCCTTCTGCACGATCGACTGCGTGCCCGCTTGATCCACGGTGAGCGGCGGCACGCCGGCGAACTGCAGATACAGGACGACGGGGCCCGTGATCGAGGTGCCCGCTGGGCACGCACCGGTGGCGTTGGAGCTGCCATCGGAGCACTCGACGTAGCCCGATCCCTGCGTCACATAGTTGATGAAGCCCGTCACGCTGTTGAATGCCATGCGTCCATTCGCGAATCCGATGAACGTCTGCACGGTCTCGGTGCGGTTGTACTCGCCGCCGAACTTGAGGAGATGGCTGCCTTTGCCGATGGAGAAGTTGTCGAGCAGCTGGATGCGGTTGTCGTGATCCTTGATCGGCAGGAAGAACGGCATGCCGAAGCGGAACGCGTTCACGAAATCCATGTCGGTGTCTTTGAACGGCGTCCCCGAGCCCGGGTTGATCGGGCCGTTGTAGGGACGGGGCCGGTCCTCGCGGGAGTACTGGAACCGTAATTCGTTGCTCGAGTGCGAGCCGACGTAGGAGCGCAGGCTGCCGTTGACGGCGTTGGAGTAGTCGCGCTCCAGGCCGTTGGCGGAGGCGCCCCACGTATCGAAGTCGAAGGTGCCGTTCCGCTGCTCCGACCAGGTGTAGGTGTACTTGAGCGACAGGTTATGCCTCTCCGACGGCCGGAAGTCGAGCTTGACGAGGGCCGCACGCGCGTTGTTGGTCCGTGCGATTGGCCCGAAGTCCTTGGCGAGCGCGCCGCCGAATGCCGTGCCGAGGAATGTCGTCAGCGAGTCCAGCGCCGCCGTCTGCGGCCGCGTGGTCTGCTTGGTCTCGTCGTATATCTGCTGATCGTACGCGATGAAGTAGAACGCTTTGTCCTTCTTCAGCGGGCCGCCAAGGGTGAACCCGAACTGATGCTGTGAAAAGTCGGGGTTGAACTTCTCGATCCCCCCGCCGGACAGGGTGTGCTCGGGAGTTCCGGAAAGCGCGTCGAACTTGCCGAAGTAGTGCAGCGTGCCGTGAACGTCATTCGTGCCGGACTTCGTGACGACGTTTACGAATCCAGCGGAGGCTCGCCCGAATTCGGCGTTCGCGCCGTCGCTCACCACCACGACCTCCTGCACGGCGTCGAGGTTGAACGTGAACGGGGGGCGCTGCCCGCCGCGTTGCTCGCCGAAGAACGGGTTGTTGAAGTCCGCCCCGTCCACGGAGACGTTGTTGTGAATGCCCCGTTGACCGGCAACGGATATCTCGTCGCCGTCGGGGCCCTGCACGATCGCGATGTTCGGCGTGAGGAGCGTCAGGTTGAGGTAGTTGCGGCCGTTGTTCGGCAGTCCCTCGATGGCCTGGACGGGCAGGCGCTGCGAAGTCTCCGTTTTGGTCGGGTCGACGACGGCCTGGGTCGCCTCGACGTTCACCGCCGCCAGTGTGATCGCCGCGAGTGAGAGGCGCAGGTCGATGCTTTGTCCCACCCGCAGGGTGATGTTCTTCTGCGTGACGGCATTGAACCCGACCGATCGCGCGGTCACGTCGTAGATGCCGAGCGGCAGGAGCGTCGCCGCAAAGTTGCCGCCCACGTCCGACGTGACGGTGTGCTGGAAGTTGGTCTGTGTCTCGTGCAGCAGCACCTGCGCTCCGCTGACCGGCGCGCCGTTCGGGTCGACCACGACGCCGCGAATGATGCCGGTCGTCGCCTGCGCCTGCGCCGCGACACGGGTGAACGGAAGCGCGATGAGGACGGCGGAAACCAACGACCCAGCCAGCCAATGGCGAGACCGCACTGGCAGCATGACGACCCCCTCCGGGTATGTGGTGCGTTCGGGCGCGGCTAGCGTAGCACGGGTCCGGAAGGTCCGCAAGCCGAATTGCCGCTCGCGCGAACGGGCGTAGGTTTCCCTCACCCCCAACACCGAGGATGGTCGTCATGAAGGCGTGCACCACCGCCGCGCTGGCCGTCGTCAGCGGCGCGATGCTTGGCTGCAACCGGAAGCCCGCTCCCCCGCCCGCGCCGCCGGTCGCGAACGTGGTGACCATCACGGCGAGCGACTTCAGCTTCGCGGCGCCGGACTCGATCCCCGCCGGACTGACGACGGTGAAGCTCTCGAACACCGGGAAGGAACCGCATCAGGTCGTCTTCATCCGGATCGATTCGGGGAAGACGATGACCGACATCGCCAACGTGATGAAAGACCCCAACGCGAAGATCCCCGCCTGGATGAGCTTCCCCATGGGCGCGAACACCGTCGAGCCCGGTGACTCGAGCAACGCGACGGCGGCGCTGACCGCAGGCAATTACGTGCTGATCTGCTTCGTCTCCTCCCCCAACGGAACTCCGCACGCCAGCAAGGGCATGGTGCGGCCGGTGGTGGTCACCGCCGCAACGGGACCGATGGCCGCCGAGCCGACCGCCGACATCACGATCACCGAGAAGGACTACACCTGGGATGTCTCGGGCCCGATCAGCGCCGGCATGCACACCTTCCGCGTCGAAAACGCGGGGCCCCAGGTACACGAAGTCCAGATCTTCCAGCTCGCGCCCAAGAAGACGGGGAAGGACTTCCAGGCGTGGATGACCGGAGGGATGAAGGGGCCGCCGCCGGCAACAGAGGTCGGTGGCTTCGTCGGACCGATGCCCGTCGCCGGGGCGCACGGCTACTTCACGCGCACCCTCGCAGCCGGGAATTACCTGTTCATCTGCTTCGTGCCGGACGTGAAGGATGCCAAGCCGCACGTGATGCATGGGATGATCAAAGAGGTGACGGTGAGTTGAAGCGAAGGTGTCGGGTTGCAGGTGTCAGGTGCGAGCATTCGCCCGACACCTGACACCCCGCACCTGACACCTCGATGCAAAACCCCGATATCGCCCGCCTGTTCGACGAGGTCGCCGACCTCCTCGAGATCCAGAGCCAGAATCCGTTCCGCGTGCGCGCCTATCGCAATGCCGCGCGCGTGGTGCGCGATTTCCCCCGGCCGCTCCAGGAGGAAGTCCGCCGGTCCGCCGACCTGACGGAGATTCCCGGAATCGGCGAGGACCTGGCGGAGAAAATCGCCGCCATCGTCACCACCGGCGAGCTGCCGCTCCACAAGGAGCTCGTCGCCAAGCTCCCGTCCGGCCTGCTCGATCTGCTGCGCATCCCGGGGCTCGGCCCCAAGCGCGTGAAAACGTTGTACACGAAGCTGAAAGTGAAGTCGGCGCCCGATCTCGAGAAGGCGCTCGCGACCGGGAAAGTGCGCACACTCGCGGGCTTCGGCCCGAAGATGGAGGAGAAGATCCGCGCCGGGCTCGGCGCGGCCCTGCACGTCGAGCGCCGCCTGCTGCTCCCCGAGGCCGAGGTGCACGCCCGGGCGCTGGTGGAGCACCTGCGCGCGGGCGGTGGACTGACGAATCTCGAAGTCGCCGGGAGCTATCGGCGCCGCAAGGAGTCGATCGGCGACCTCGACATCCTCGTCACCACGAAGCGCCCGAAAGCGGCGATCGAGCGCTTCGCCGCCTACCCCGACGTCGCCGAGATCCTGTCACGCGGCGATACGCGTGTCACGGTACGGCTGCGCGGCGGACTGCAAGTCGATCTGCGCGTCGTCGAGCCTGCCGCCTATGGCGCCGCGCTCATGTATTTCACCGGCTCCAAGGCGCACAACATCGAGCTGCGGCAGATCGCGCAGGACAAGAAGTACAAGCTCAACGAGTACGGGGTGTACCGCGCCGCGCGCCGCATCGCGGGCGCGACCGAGCAGGAGGTCTACGCGAAGCTGGGGCTCGACTGGATCCCCCCCGAGCTGCGCGAAGCGCGCGGCGAGATCGCGCTCGCCCGCGCACACCATCTCCCCACGCTCGTCACGCTCGACGAGATCCAGGGAGATCTCCAGATGCACACCACCGAATCGGACGGCGAGGCGTCGCTCGAGCAGATGGTCGAAGCCTGCCGCGCCCGTGGCTACGCCTACTGCGCCATCACCGACCACTCGAAGCGGGTCACCATGGCGCTCGGCCTCGACCCCAAGCGGCTGCGTGCCCAGTGGAAGACGATCGACGCGTGGAACGCGCGGGCGCGCGGCTTCATGATCCTGAAGAGCGTCGAGCTCGACATCCTCGAGGACGGCACGCTCGACCTCCCCGACGACGTGCTCGCCG
>DATFTG010000020.1:0-4967 GCA_035262265.1 Gemmatimonadales bacterium | reverse complement strand
CGGGCCACCCATCACCGTTCACGTCGCACACCACCACGCCCAGGCCGTAGCCGATCTTCTCGAGGATCCCCGCGTCTCTGGAGACGTTGGTGAACGTGCCGTCGCCGTTGTTGCGATACAGCTGGTCGTAGCTGCCGGTAGCCTTGACCTCGACCCCGGCCGGGTGGATTTCCGCCTCCCCGCGCGCGAACTCGTGTGGGGAGTTGTTCATCACGAAGAGGTCGAGATTGCCGTCCTTGTTGTAATCGAGGAACACCGACTGAATCGTGAAGCCGGTGTCGGCGACGCCGTAGCGAGCTGCTGCTTCTGTGAAGGTGCCGTTACCGTTGTTGATGTAGAGCCGGTTGGCGCGCCGCGCCGCCGGGGTACGCTCCGGGCCGGTGCAGGAGATGTAGATGTCGAGGAAGCCGTCGTTGTTGACGTCGGCCATCGTGGCGCCGGTGGCCCAGCAGTCTGGCTTCACCCCCGACGACTGGGTGACGTCCGCGAACTTCATCCCGCCCTGGTTGAGATAGAGCTTGCTCGGAACCATGTTGCCGGTGAGCAGGATGTCCTGCAGGCCGTCGTTGTTGATGTCCCCTGCCGCCACGCCGCCGCCGTTATAGATGAAGTAATCCGACTGCAGGTTCTCGGTGTCGTCGGGGGTGATGGTATTGGCGAACGTGACGCCGGTCTTGCCGGGTGGCAGCAGCTGGAAGAGGGGATGGTCCTTCGGCGCGCATCCAAGGACGAGCAGCAGCAGCACTAGAGCATGTTTGGGGGTCACGGGCCGGGAGCATCGCTCGGCGTGCTTGGATCGTCAAGAGGGAATAGCAATTACCAATGGTCCGCGCACCGGGAGCGGCCCCGGTCCTAGCCCCCTCCCCCGGCGTTGCGAAAACGGGTGGCGAAACTTTCCCCCTCGTCGTACGCTATCCTCCACCATGCGCTCCTTAACCCGTAGTCTCACGCTCGTCACCCTCGTCGCGGCGTGTCACTCTGCACCTGCCATCCAGAAACCTACCCCCAGCGTCGCCACCGCCTACAACCCGGCGCGCGACCTCGGCCCATTATTTCACGACGTCCAGATGGCCCGTGTCTTCTCCGATTCGAAGACGTTCGTCGATGCGCGGCCCAAGCTCGCTCCCGCCGATATCGTGGTGCGCTACGCCGCCGAGCGGGCTGCTCCCGGTTTCAATCTGAAGGCGTTCGTCGATCGCTACTTCGACGCGCCGCGGGCAGTGGGCGCCGACTTCCACACCGACACGACGCAGACGATGGAAGCACACATCCAGGCGCTGTGGCCGGTGCTGACGCGCGCTCCCGATTCCGCCGATCCGCACTCCTCGTTGATCCCGCTGCCGCGGTCGTACGTCGTCCCCGGCGGCCGGTTCCGCGAGGTCTACTACTGGGACTCCTACTTCACGATGCTGGGGCTGGTGCAGAGCGGTCGCGTCGACCTGGTGCGCAACATGCTCGACAACTTCGCGCATCTGATCCGCAGCGAGGGCCACATTCCTAATGGCAATCGCACCTATTACCTGAGCCGCAGCCAGCCGCCGTTCTTCGGCGCCATGGTGGGACTGCTCGCGCAATCGACCGACAGCACGCAGGCGCTTCCCTATCTCGACGCCCTCGAGGCGGAGCACGACTTCTGGATGAACGGCGCGGAGCGCGCCGTTCCCGGCCAGCCGTTCCGGCGCGTCGTGCGCTTCGCCGATGGCCAGATCCTCAATCGCTACTGGGACGACGTGCCAGAGCCGCGACCGGAAGCGTATCGGGAAGACTACGAGCTGGCCCAGCGCGTTCCGGCGGCGCAGCGCGACGCGGTGTATCGCAACCTCAAGGCCACCGCCGAGAGCGGCTGGGACTTCTCCAGTCGCTGGCTCAGGGACCCGAAGGACCTGCTGACGATCGAGACGACCGACCTCGTCCCCGTCGACCTCAATAGCCTCCTCTACCACGCCGAGCGCACCATCGCGGCGCTGCGCCGCCTGCGAGGCCAGCCGGGCGACCGGTCAGTGGCGGCGCATTTCGACTCGACCGCCGAGGCGCGCCGCCAGAAGCTGTTGGCCCTCGCGTATGATTCCGCAACCGGGTTCTTCTATGACGTCCGCTGGAAGACCGGCGAGCGCGTGACCGACCGTCCCACCCTCGCCGCGGCGGCGCCGCTCTACTTCGGGCTGGCGACACCCGAAGAGGGGCGTGCGGTCGCCGAGCGGCTCGCGCGGGACTTCCTGAAGCCCGGCGGGTTCGTCACGACGCTGATCCCCGCGGGCCAGCAGTGGGACGCCCCTAACGGCTGGCCGCCGCTCGAGTGGCTGACGATCCAGGCCGTCCGCCGCTACGGCCGCGCCGACGTCGCCGACTCGGCCGCCAACCGCTGGCTGGCGCTCAACCGGCGCACTTATCAGGCAACGGGCCGGATGACGGAGAAGTACGACGTGATGGACCTGAGCCGCCGCGCGGGCGGCGGCGAGTACCCCAATCAGGACGGCTTCGGGTGGACGAACGGCGTGGCGCTGGCGCTCGTGGGACAGGCCTCCGGAATCATGCGGGTGCCGCTGCCGCCGCCGATCATGGTCCCCGTTCCCCGGCCCGCGCCGACGCCCAAACCGCCCAGGGGAACCCCGGCGAGGTCGGGTACGACACCCTGAAGGGTGCGCCCCCAACAACACTGTGCTTTCGCACAGGGCTTTTGGGGGCCCACGCTTCAGCGTGTCGCCCCCAACGGACGCTCGAATGCCCCCTGACAGCCTCACGCCGCTCCGCGACGACGTCCGCCTGCTCGGAAACCTGCTCGGCGAAACGCTGCGCCGGCAGGAAGGCGAGCAGCTCTTCGCCACCGTCGAGCAAGTGCGGGCGCTCTCGAAGAGCGGGCGAGCGGGGAACGCGGCCGACTTCGACGAGCTCGAGCGGGTGCTGCGTGAGCTGCCGCTCGCCCAGGCGCTCACCGTGGCGCGCGCATTCGCCCATTTCCTGAACCTTGCGAACATCGCCGAGCAGCACCACCGCCTGCGCCGCCGGCGCGAGCACCAGCGCGCCCCCGGCTCGGCGCCGCAGCAGGCGTCGTTCGAGGACAGCTTCGCCCGCCTGCTCGCATCGGGCGTGACCCCGGAGGCGCTGCACGATCAGGTGCGCTCCCTGCGCGTCGAGCTGGTACTGACGGCGCACCCGACGGAAGTCACGCGCCGCACGATGCGGCAGAAGGCGCGCACCATCGCCGAGCTGCTCGAGCGCATGGACCACCCCGACCTGACGCCGGCGGAGCGCGCTGAGGCGATCGATGCGCTGCGCGGGGAGATCACCGCCGCATGGCAGACCGATGAGGCGCGCGCCGGACAGCTCTCCCCGATCGACGAGGTCAAAGGGGGCCTCGTCGTGATCGAGCAGACGTTGTGGGACGCCGTGCCTGCCTCGCTGCGCGCCCTCGACCGCGCCTTGCGGGCTGCGACGGGGAAGCCCCTCGGCGTCGACGTCGCGCCGATCCGCTTCGGCTCCTGGATCGGCGGCGATCGGGACGGCAATCCCAACGTCACCCCCGCCGTCACTACTGAGGCCTGCCTCCTCGCTCGCTGGATGGCAGCCGATCTCTTCCACAAGGACATCGACGCGCTGCGCTCCGAGCTTTCGATGCGCGACGGGTCCGCCGAGCTCGTGGCCCGCGCCGGTGAGGAGCGGGAGCCCTACCGCGCGCTGCTCCGGGAAGTGCGCGACCGCCTCGCCTATACGCGGGACTGGATCGACGATGTCCTGAAGGGTCGCCGTGCCATCGCGGAGTGGAAGACCGACACCCGCCTCTACCTCGATCCCGAGGATCTCGCCGAGCCGTTGCGCCTGTGCGATCGGTCGCTGCGCGAATCGAAAGCGGAAACCATCGCCGACGGACGGCTGAGCGACGTGCTGCGCCGCGTGGCGTCGTTCGGGCTCGCGCTGGTGCGGCTCGACCTGCGCCAGGAGTCAAGCCGTCACACCGCCGCGCTCGATGCGATCACCCGGGGCTCGTACGCCGGCTGGGATGAAGGGCAGCGGGTCGAATATCTCACGCGCCAGATCGCCGACGGGGGCCGCGCTGTCGCGGCTGCGTCCGTCGCCGCGTCACCGTTTTCGCCCGAAATCCAGGACGTCCTGACCACCTTCCAGCACGCCGCCGCGCTGCCGCCCGGCTCGTTCGGCGCCTACGTGATCTCGCTCGCGAGCCGGCCATCGGACGTGCTGGCGGTCGAGCTGCTGCAGCTCGCGGCAGGAGTTACCCCGCCGCTGCGCGTCGTGCCGTTGTTCGAACGCGTGCCGGATCTGCAAGCGGCGGGAGCGACGGTGACGGATCTGCTCGGGCTGGCGGCCTATCGCGAGCGCATCCAGGGCCACCAGGAGATCATGGTCGGCTACTCCGATTCCGCCAAAGGTGACGGCCGCCTCTCCGCGGCATGGGAGCTGTACAAGGCGCAGGAAGACGTCGTTGCCGCGTGCCGGGCGAAGGGGGTGAGCGTCACCCTGTTCCACGGCCGCGGCGGCACGGTCGACCGCGGCGGTGGGCCGATGCATCTCGCCATCCAGTCTCAGCCGCCCGGCTCCGTGAACGGGTCGCTGCGCGTGACGGAGCAGGGGGAGACGATCGACTCGAAGTTCGGGCTTCCCGGCATCGCCCTGCGGACGCTGGAGCGCTACACCACGGCGGTCCTCGAAGCGACGCTGCGCCCCGTGCGGAATCCGGAGCCCCGCTGGCGCCAGCGCATGCAGCAGCTGGCCGACAGCGCCCGCGGCGCCTATGGAAGGGTGGTGCACGACACTCCGGGCTTCATCGACTATTTCCGGGCCGCGACACCGCAGCCGGAAATCGAGAAGCTGAGGATCGGCTCGCGCCCCGCGCGGCGCAGCACTACGGCAGGGCTCGAGGGGCTGCGCGCCATTCCGTGGGTCCTCGCCTGGACCCAGACGCGCTTGATGCTGCCCGCCTGGCTCGGCGTGGGCACGGCAGTGGCCTCCAC
>DATFTG010000019.1:0-4996 GCA_035262265.1 Gemmatimonadales bacterium | reverse complement strand
CCGTCATTCCGCTCGATTCGTCGGCCAATCCCAGGGCCGCCCAATCATCGCGCGGCATCCAGAAGAATAGCTCGTTGGCGTCCAGATCCTTGATCACGAGTGTCGGTCGACCCCAATCCACACGCTCGGTTGCGATGCCCTTTGCGAGAAGGTGTTTGCGAAACGGCTCGACTTGATCGTCGTCGAGACCGATAAAGACTCGTCCCTGGCCGGCCCGAGTGCGGTGCCGACCATCCGTCTGGTTGAGAATCAATTCGAAACCGAAGAGACTGACCTGACACACCCACGTCCGTCCCTGTTCTTGATAGTTCCAGTCCACCGCGAAGCCCAGCTGCTGTTCATAGAAATGCAGCGAGCGCTCCGCATCGGCGACGAAAAAGACGCTCCTGGCATAGAAACTATTCACGGATGGGCCCCCGCACCGGTCGACCAGGTGTCACGCCGTCGACGGCGTGCCCACCGGCGACCACTGATACCCCGTTCACGATCACCTGCGCGATGCCGACCGGCGGGAGCGCAGGCTCACGATAGGTGGAGCGATCGATCACCGTCGCCCGGTCGAAGATGGTGATGTCGGCATCCGCCCCGACCACGAGACGCCCCTTGTTGCGCATCGCCGGCACTCGCGCCTCGAGACGCTCGGCGGGCATCAGCGTCATCTTGCGGAGGGCGTCCATCAATGTCAGGGAGTGCGCGTCGCGGGCGTAGCGGCCCAGCACCTTGGCGAACGCGCCGGTCGTACGCGGATGTCCGGTACCGTTCTGCCAATAGGCGTCGCTCGCGATGATGGTGAGCGGGCTGGCGATCGCCGCGGCGACCATCTCTTCCGTATTGCTGTGGACGACAATCGGTCCGCCGATTCGTGTGTACCGCGCAAAGCTCTCGTGATTCAACCGCTCGCCCGTCGGCGGCCACTCCAGCTCGGCGAGGCGCGCATCGGGAGCGGCGCGGTACACGTCCTGGATCGTCGCGGACTGAATCTCCGTCATGCCGGCCGTGTAGGGATACGCCTCGGTCGTGACGTCCTGTCCGCGCGCTCGCGCAGTGTCGATCATCGCGAGCATCACCGGCGTTTCCGCGAGAGCCGAGCTGTTGAGGTGCACGACGTGCAACGGGGCGTGGGTTTCGCCAGCGAGCCCCAGCACTTCCTGCAAGCCGGCGACACCGGGGCGAATGTGGACGTGGACCGGTGTCTTTGTTGTTGCCGCGACCCGGAATACCGCCAGCAGCTCGCCGTGCGTCGCCGCCGGTGTGTACGGGAACCCCGCGCCGATGTCGACGGCTCCCTGCCGCAGCCCGATCTCGATGCGCCGTGCGATCTCGTCGATTTGCTCCGGCGTCGCCGCGCGATAGGCCCCGTCGCTCACCGGCATCACCGTGCCGGAGTCATGCATCACAGCCATGCGAACCTTGATGTGGCCGATGCTGACTCCGTAGTTGATGCGCTCGCCGCCGCCGCGCTCGGCGTACCAGGCGGGGACATCGGCCGTTCCCAGCTCGAGCTCCAGGGACGTCGTCACGCCGTCGAGCGACTCGAAGCGGTAGGTCTCGGGTGTCTGTCCATGCGCGTGCAGGTCGATGAAGCCGGGGGCGACGACGAGTCCGCGGGCATCGACCGTGTCCTTGCCCACCAGCGCATCGGTCGTGATGGCGGCGATGCGTCCGCCCAGGATCCCGATGTTGCGGACGGCATCGAGCCCCGACCCGGGATCCATCACCTGACCGCCGAGGATGACGCGGTCGTAGACGGTGTTCGTCGTACTCTGCGCCGAGAGCGTAGTCACCTCCAGGAGGGCCAACAGGCTAAGCAGACGCATGGAACCGCAGGCAGACGGGGCTCGGCACCGCAATCCGCCGGCCGGTGGGGGTCAATGTGCCGCTCGCATCGTCACGAGCGAACACTACGATGGAATTCGATTTCTGATTCGCCACCAGCAGCCACCGCCCGGTCGGATCGAGGGTGAAGTTGCGCGGCCAGTCGCCGCCCGTGGAAACGGTCTGGACGAGCGCCAGTGCACCGGTCGACTCGGCAACGGAGAACACGGCGAGGCTGTTGTGCCCGCGGTTGGACACGTAGAGTGAGCGACCAGAGGGGGCGACGTGGATGTCGGCGGGATAATTGGTCCCCGTCCATCCGGCGGGAAGAGACGATTGCGCTCCCAGTAGAGTCAAATCACCGCCCTCGGCGTTGAAGCGCAGCGAGGCGACCGTCGAATCGAGCTCGTTGGCGACGAACACCAACGGCAAGGTCGGGTGAAACGCGAGATGTCTCGGGCCCGCGCCCGGACGAAGGCTGACGTCGCCGGCCTCGTTGCGGCGCAGCCGTCCCTGGTCGGGATCGAGATGATAGACGAAGACACGGTCGGCGCCCAAATCGGCCGCGATTGCAAAGCGGTTGGAAGGATCGACGATGATGCAGTGGGCATGCGGTCCGCTCTGACGCTCGGCGATCGGCCCCCGCCCCGTGTGCTGGACGACGGATGTCGCCGGCCCGAGGGTCCCGTCGGGCTGTACCGGGAGGAGCGCGACGGTGCCGCTGTCGTAGTTGGCGACGAGCACGACGCGGCCGCTCGTGTCCACGCTCACGTAGCAGGGCGCGCTCCCTTCCGATGGTGTCTGGCCGAGCTTGCTGAGTGCGCCGTCGCCGGCGATCGCGAAGGCAGCGACTGCGCCGCGCTCGACTTCATTCACGGCGTAGAGCACCCGTCCGTTGGGATGGATCGCGAGGAAAGACGGATTTGGACCGGCGTCGACCGATCCCGCCGACGTGAGCTGTCCCGAGTCCCGGTCCATAAGCAGGCGATAGATCCCCGCCGAGCGACTGGGGTCGGTATACGTTCCGACGTAAAGCAGCGCATCGTCCACCAGAGGCTCCTCGCCCAGCGGAATTCGCATGGATCCACGTGCGAGCCCAATGGCCCCGACGCCCGCCGCGGCCAGAAAGTCCCGCCTCGAAGGGTCGCGCCGTTCGGTCATTGGACAGAACTGAATACGTGCTGCAACGTTCCGCTAGATGGCCGCCGCTCCCCAGACACAACCACACGATCTCCGCCGGGTCATCGGGTTCTCCGGCGGCATTGCGATCATCGTCGGGATCACGATCGGCAGCGGGATCTTCCGCACCCCCCCGACGATCGCCGGCCTGGTCCCCAATGCGCTCGTCATGATGGGGCTGTGGACAGCGTTCGGCCTGATCAGTGTGTGCGGTGCGCTCGCCCTCGCGGAGCTGTCCACCATGCTGCCCCGGGCAGGCGGCGTCTACGTCTTCCTGCGCGAAGCCTACGGGGACGCCGCCGCCTTCGTGTTCGGCTGGCTGTATGTGCTGGTGACGACCCCCACCACCGTGGCCGCGTTGTCGGTCGTGTTCGCGGAATTCCTGCTCAACCTGCTCGGACTTCCGGCCGACCCGCGCGTCGTTCAGTCGATCGCGATCGCGGCCATCATCGCGTTGACTGGAGCGAACGTGCTGGGAGCCCGGGTGGGCGCCGCGGTGAGTCAGGTGACGACGTTCGTGAAGGTGACGGCGCTCGCGACGATCATCCTTGCTGCGTTTCTGCTCGGCCACGGCAGTCTGGCCAACCTCACTGAAGGCGGCGTAGTGCACGGCAGCGGGTTGGCGCGCGCCGTCGCCTCGGTCATCTGGACCTACGACGGCTGGATCGCGGTCAGCATGATCGCGGGGGAAGTCGTGGCGGCCGAGCGCCTGATGAAGCGGATCATCATCGTCGGGATGCTGCTCATCGTTACGCTCTACATCGGCGCCAATCTGGCGTACTTGTACATGATGCCGATCGGCGTGATGGCGCAGCAGAAGGAAGCCATCGCCCGTACGGTGATGACGACGATCGCGGGACCCGCCGCCGGCGTCGTCATCATGCTCGCCATCATGACGAGCGTTTTCGGCGCGCTCAACGGTAATCTGCTCGCCAAACCGCGCGTCGCCTACGCCATGGCGCGCGACGGTCTAATCTTCTCATTCCTCGGGAAGATCCATCCGCGCTGGTCCACCCCGTGGACGGCGCTCGTGATTCAGGGGATGGTCGCCGTCATCATGGTGCTGGTGCTCAAGGATTTCGATACGCTCACGACCTACTTCGTGGTGGTCGAGTGGGCGGCGCTGATCTTCGCGGTCGCCGCGGTGGTCGTACTGCGACGGAAAATGGCGGACGTACCGCGGCCGTACCGTACGCCGGGCTATCCCTGGCTGCCGTTCATCTTCGTTTCCGGCACCGTCGTGGGGTTGTCGGCCATCGTCTGGGGAGCGCTGCAAGCCGGCAACGTTTCACCGATCTACGGGCTCGGCATCGCGGTGGCCGGCTTCCCTGTCTACTACCTGTGGAAACGAGTGCAGAGGAGCGCATGAGAAACGTCGTGATGACCGCGCAGGCGCCCAAACCGGTCGGCCCCTACTCGCAGGCGGTCATCGAGGGGGACTTCATCTTCGTCGCCGGCCAGGGACCCATCAATCCCGAGACCGGGGCGCTGGAGCTGGGGGATGCGCGCTCGGAGACGAAGCGGGTGTTCCACAATATCCGGGCGATCCTCGCGGCCAGCGGCTCATCCCTCGATCACGTGGTGAAGTGCAACGTGTATCTGCGCGACATCAACGACTTCGCCGCGATGAACGAGGTGTATGCGACGTTCTTTACGGCCCCGTTCCCGGCACGTACGACGATCCAGGCGGGAGCGTTGCCGGGCGGCATCGCCGTCGAGATCGAGTGCATTGCCAAGAAGCCACGCTAGTGGACGCGCTCGATCTCGACACCCCTGCCCTGTACGTCGATCTCGACGTGCTGGAACACAACATCGCAGCGATGCAGGAACGCTGCCGTGGCTGGGGGGTCGCGCTCCGGCCCCATGTGAAGACCCACAAGATTCCCGAGATCACGCAGCTGCAGCTCGACGCCGGGGCGATCGGGATCACGGTGGCCAAAGTCGGCGAAGCGGAGGTCCTGCCGGGCGACGACGTGCTCGTCGCCTACCCGCTGGTGCAGTC
>DATFTG010000018.1:0-12181 GCA_035262265.1 Gemmatimonadales bacterium | reverse complement strand
CCGGTGGGGTGCCGCCTCGGCGCCCCACCGGGTTCTTTCCTGAGCGACGTATCTTGATCCCCATGGGCGCGCGACACTGGACTGCGTTCCTCGGGCTCGTCTTCTTCGGCTGTGCCGGTGACGGCCCGCAATCCGGCATCGACCCGGCCTCGCCACGCGTCCAGGCGTTCCTCGATACCCTCGAGCAACGCACCTTCGCCTTCTTCTGGGAGCGCACCGACCCGCAAACCGGCCTGACCCCCGACCGCTGGCCCACGCCGTCGTTTTCGAGCATCGCCGCGGTCGGCTTCGCCCTCAGCGCGTACCCGATCGGCGTCGACCGCGGCTACATCACCCGCGCCGACGCCGCAGCGCGCACGCTCACCACGCTGCGATGGTTCTGGCAGGCGCCGCAGGGTGCTGGAAGGACCGGCATCACCGGCTACAAGGGGTTCTTCTACCATTTCCTGCAGATGCCGGGTGGCTCGCGCTTCCAGCAAGTCGAACTGTCGACGATCGACACTGCGCTGCTGCTCGGCGGGGTGCTGTTCTGCCGCGAGTACTTCAACGGCTCCGACTCGACCGAAACCGCGATCCGCGCGACGGCGGATTCGCTCTACTACCGCGTCGACTGGCAGTGGTCGGTCCACAATGCGCCGCTCGTGAGCATGGGGTGGACCCCGGAGAACGGATACATCCCCTCCGACTGGCACGGGTTCAACGAGGCGATGCTGATCTACGTCCTCGCCCTCGGCTCACCGACGCACGCGATCGATTCCACCGCCTGGACGGCGTGGACGTCGACCTATCCGTGGGGCACCTACTACGGGCAGCAACAGGTCGGCTTCGCCCCGCTGTTCGGTCACCAGTACTCGCATCTGTGGATCGATTTTCGCGGCATCCAGGACGAATTCATGCGCGCGCACGGCATCGATTACTTCGAGAACTCGCGCCGGGCGACGCTGTCACAACGGTCCTACGCCAGCGCGAATCCCGCCCACTGGACCGGCTACAGCAGCGACGTCTGGGGACTCACGGCGTGTGACGGACCGGCCGACGTCACCCTGCCCGTCAACGGCTCCTCACGACAGTTCTTCACCTACTCGGCCCGCGGGGCGTCCTTCACCGAGGTACGCGACGACGGGACGATCGCACCCACCGCGGCGGGCGGCGCCATCCCCTTCGCTCCCGAAATCGCCATCCCGGCGCTCGTCACGATGCGCGAGCGCTACGGCGATCCGCTGTTCGCACAGTACGGCTTTGTCGACGCCTTCAATCCGACGTTTCAGTTCACCGGCAAGGCGACGCAGGGGCAGGTGGTTGCGGGCAAGGGATGGTTCGATACCGACTACCTGGGAATAGACGAGGGGCCGATCCTCGGGTTTCTCGCCAACTATCGCAGCGATCTCGTGTGGAAGTACATGCGCAAAAGTCCGTACATCATCAAGGGACTGCGTCGCGCAGGCTTCAAGGGAGGATGGTTGGACCAGGCGCCCTGATCTCTACTCGTCCCGACGCCCCCGGCCGAGCATCGCAAGCGTATGAGGACCCCTGAGCAGGGTGATCACACCGGTCACGCAGTAGTAGAACACCCCCGCCGCCAGCGCGCGATGCGGCTCATCGCACCACGTCACCACCTTGCGCAGGTTACGGATGTTATCGGGAATCAGTATTTCCGGCGCGTGGCACCATCCGGGATAATCCGCGATGCGAAACTCCGCCGCCGAAGCGCCGAGCACCGGAATCGCGAGCCACAGGCTGGCGAGCCCGGCTGCCGCGTACGTCACCATTTCTCGCACCGGCATCCGCAGCTGACGCGCGCCCTCCTTCCCCATCCTGGCCAGCCGAAAGCGGTTCCACAACAACAGCGCGTAAGTCGGAATCGGCCACCAGACGTGCCAGCGCGTCGCGAAGAAAACGGGCGGGATCGCGCAAAACGACACGATCCCGATCACGTCTTTGGCGCGCTCCGTCCATTCGGTGTCCTTGGTCAGCGCGTACGCGAACGCGGCGGACACAAAGGTCACGATGATGATCCAGCCCTCGATTTCCACGAGCAGCATCAGTCCCACGCCGTGCCGCGCGCCGAGATTGAAGAGGTTGAGCCACGCCGCCGCGAAGAGCAGTCCCAGGCCTAGGTCTGGAAGGCTGCGGATTAGCCTGGCCGACAGCTGATAACCGACCGCCGCCGGCGCTTCTCTTTCAGTAAGCATCCCGATTGATCTCACGAATCAGCCGCTCGTAGTCCGCGGGCGTGTTGATGTAATCCGTGACCGCCGGATCGTCGACCGGAACCGCCTCGACCTCTCCCGCGTGCGCGTGCAGGACGGCGCGCGCTCCCTCGCGTGTGGCCGCGTCGCTCGTGCGCAGCTCGTCGAACAGCGCCTGATCCCAAATCACCGGATGGCCGCGGCGCCCGGCGAACGTCGGCAGCGTGATCGCGGCGTGGCCGCGGCGATACGCCTCGACCAGCCGCTCCGCCGTGGCGACGTGGACATGGGGGAGGTCGACCGGCCACACGAGAACGGCGGTGGGATGAATCGCCTCGAGCGCTTCGAGCGCGCACCGCAGCGACCCGATCGGTGCGGAGTCGGGGTCCGGGTTCTCGACGACGACGCACGGATGCGCCGCAATCGCCTCCCGGGTCCGTCCCGCTCCCGGACCCACCACGACGACGCGCGTCTTCAGATCGAGCGCTTCGAACGCTTCGAGCAGGCGCAGCACGAACGGCTCACCCCGAAAATCCAGCAGGGCCTTCGGAATGCCCATCCGGCTCGAGCGCCCACCCGCGAGTATCACACCGGCCAGCGTCATGGGGCCGCCTAGCGTATACCCTGTATGCGGGTGGGGCAAACCAGCGCCCCGGTGTGGGGTATATGACGGGCGCTATTTCGTGATCCCACAAAAGGTTACGCCGGAACCGCGAATGCCCTGTTGCGCCTCCGGCAGAAAACGCCAGAATTAGGGCCCCCTATGGCCGTACGCCGCATTCGCCTGCTCGGCGACCCGATCCTGCGTCAGCGCTGCCAGCGCGTGGAGAAGCCTTCCAGCGCGGCGGTCCGGCTCGTGGCCGACGATCTGCGCGACACCCTGAAGGCGGCCAAGCAGAAGCACGGCATGGGTCGGGCGCTGTCGGCGCCTCAGATCGGCGCGCCGGTGCGCCTCGTCGTGGTCGACATCGACGGCATGAAGCAGCGCCTCGTGATGGTCAACCCCGAGATCACCGACGTGGGGCCCAAGGATTTCCAGGTGTGGGACGACTGCTTCTCGTTTCCCGATCTCCTGGTGCGCGTCACCCGCGCCATGCAGGTGACCCTCGCCTACGAGGATCTCAAGGGACGCCCCCACATGCTGCAGTGCGAGGGACCAATGGCGGAGCTGATGCAGCACGAGATCGACCACCTGGACGGCATTCTGGCGGTCGACCGCGCCGTGGGTCTCGACCCGTTCGCGTTCCGCAGCGAATGGGAGAAGTACCACCTCCCCGCCGAGCGGTACGGCGTGCCGTATCCGCGCGAGGCACCGGACGAAGCCATAGCCACACGCCTTTGAGCCGTCTCCGGCTCGGGGCGGTGTGCGTCGTGCTCGCCGCGCTCGGCTGCGGCGTAGCGCCGTATCGCCCACGGACGCGGACGTACTACGTCCGGGCGGAGCTGGTGCGCTGGAATTTCATGCCCGAGCGTTACGACTCGGTCATGGGACAGCGCCCGCCTCGTCCCTGGGGCGATTCGCTGGTCTACCCGATGCTGCACTACGTCGGCTATACCGACTCGACGTTCACCGCGCCGGTGGCAACGCCCCCCTGGCAGGGAATCCTCGGACCCACGCTGCGCGCCCTGACGGGCGACACGATTCAGGTCGTATTCAAGAACGCCACGCACCAGCCGCTCTCGATCCACCCGCACGGCGTGCGCTACAATGCCGAGAACGAAGGCGCGCTCTACAACCCGCCGCGCGGCGGCGGCGACAGCGTGACGCCGGGCGGCAGCTACACCTACAACTGGCTCGCGGGACGCGAGAGCGGTCCCCAAGGCGGCGAGCTGTCGAGCAAGGTCTGGCTGTACCACTCGCACGTGCATCCGGAGAGCGAGATCAACCGGGGACTCGTCGGGGCGATCATCGTAACCGATCCGGCGCGGGCCGATCCCGTGACCGTCGTGCCGAGCGACGTCGACCGCGAGTTCGTCACTTTCTGGATGATCTTCAACGAGAGCGGCCCTTCGTCTCCGGCGCGGGAGGCGGAGACGCATCTCAAGCACTCGATCAACGGGCTGTTCTTCGGAAACCTGCGCGGCCTCACGATGGTGAAAGGCGACCGGGTCCGCTGGTACGTCACGGCGCTGGGCAGCGAAGGCGATCTCCACACGCCGCACTGGCACGGCGCCAAGCTGCAGCTCGACCAGCGCAGCTACATCGACGTGATCGAGCTGCTGCCGGGCAGCATGAAGGTCGCCGACATGGTCGCGCGCAATCCCGGCGTGTGGATGCTGCACTGCCACGTCAACGACCACATGGCCGCCGGGATGTACGCGACCTACACCATCACGGACGCGGGTCGCTGAATCGCCTGCGGGCGATGAAAATCTGCGTGTAGTACCAGGTCCCGTCGCGCGCCCGCGCGACACCTACGCCGGTGCGGTCGAAATTCCCTTCGATGTTCTCCCGGTGATGCGGACTGCCCAGCCATCCGTCGACGGCGACGGTCACGGTGCGGGAGCGGGGGTAATCGTTCAGCGCGACGTTCTCGGCGATCTCCGAATAATCGAAGCGCCGCTCCGCTTCCTTCGCACGGTCGTCGAATCCGTCATGGCCGAAGGACACGCGCCGCGCCGCCATCTCGGCGCTGTGGCCCTGCGCGATCCGGGCGAGTGCCGTGTCTGCGACGAGCGAGCGCAGGTGCCGCCGTACTCGGTAGGCGTTCACGAGGCGGACGACCGCCTGCTCGAGATCGCGGTACTCCGTCGTGGCCGGCGCCGGGGATCGGGCGCCGCCGCCCGCGCACGCGAGCACCAGCAGGGTACAGAGGAAGAGGCGCATGTGACACCGGAAAACTAAGGTTAGATTCCCCGATGACAGGGGTGCCCCGCCGGAATCGTCCGGCCGGGCTGAGATCACACCCTTTGGACCTGATCCGGATAATGCCGGCGAAGGGAGCTCATATGAGCAGTGTCACGCAGATGTTCCACGCCCGAGCGGGCACGGTTACACCCGCCATGCGCCGCGTGGCGGAGCGGGAAGGGCTCGAGCCCGAGCTGATTCGCGACGAGGTCGCGCGCGGCCGCCTGATCATCCCCGCCAACATCCAGCATCTCGCCAAGCGCCTCGACCCGATGGCGATCGGCAAGGTGGCGCGCGTCAAGATCAACGCCAACATCGGAAACTCCGCCGTCACCTCGGACGTCGACGGCGAGCTCGAGAAACTGCACCATGCGGTCCATTACGGGGCCGACACGGTGATGGATCTGTCCACCGGCGGCAACATCGATGCGATCCGCCAGGCGATCATCGACGCCTCCCCCGTTCCCATCGGCACCGTCCCCATCTATCAGGCGGTGACGGAGGTCGGGAAAGTCGAAGACCTGACCGCCGACGACCTGCTCGACATGGTGGAGCATCAGGCGCGGCAGGGCGTCGATTACATGACGATCCACGCCGGCGTCCTGCGCGAGCACGTGCCGTTCGCGCTGGGCCGGGTGACGGGGATCGTGTCGCGCGGCGGATCACTGCACGCGTACTGGATGTCCGCCCACCACGAGCAAAACCCGTTTTACACGCACTTCGACCGGGTGCTCGAGATCGCGCGACGCTACGACGTCACGTTGTCGCTCGGCGACGGACTGCGTCCCGGCTCGGTCGCGGACGCGAACGACAAGGCGCAGTTCGCGGAGCTGAACGTCCTGGGCGAGCTGACAAAAAAGGCCTGGGCCGCCGACGTGCAGGTGATGATCGAGGGGCCCGGCCACATCCCGATGCACCTGATCGAGGTGAATGTCCGCAAGGAGAAGGAGATCTGCCACGAGGCGCCATTCTATACCCTCGGCCCTCTGGTGACTGATATCGCGCCGGGCTACGACCACATCACGTCGGCGATCGGCGCGGCGATGATCGGCTGGTACGGCGCCGACATGCTCTGCTACGTGACGCGCAAGGAGCACCTCGGCCTGCCCAACGCCGAGGAGGTGCGCGAGGGCGTGATCGCGTACAAGATCGCGGCGCACGCCGCCGACATCGCGCGCGGCCGCGCCGGTGCGCGTGACCGCGACGACGCGCTGTCGCGTGCGCGCTACGCTTTCGACTGGAACGAGCAGTTCCGGTTGAGCCTCGATCCCGACCGGGCGCGCGAGCTGCATGACGAGGCGCTGCCGGCCGAGTACTTCAAGTCGGCGGAGTTCTGCGCGATGTGCGGGCCGAAGTTCTGCTCGATGCACATCACGCGGGAGATCGAGCGGCGCTACGCGCCAGCGGATCCATCTGCGGGAGAACCCGCGCCGGAACCGGTGTCCACCGGCTGATCCTCCAGCCGAAAGGCGCTTCATGGCAAATCCTGGCGATCTCCAGTTCGACCGCGCTGAGCCCGCGGCGGCCGGCGCGGCCCCCACGAGCTGCACCGTTTGCCGGCAACCACTCGTGGGCTCGTACTTCGCCATCAACGGCCGTGCGGTGTGCGCCTCGTGCCGGGATCAGGTGACGCAGCACGCCGCGTCGGGGCGCTTCATCACCGCGTTCCTGCTCGGTCTCGGCGCCGCGGCCCTGGGGGCAGGGATCTATTTTGGGATCGAAGCGCTCACCGGTTATGAGTTCGGCCTCGTCGCGGTCGTCGTCGGCCTGCTGGTGGGGAGCGCCGTGCGCAAGGGTTCGCGGGGCTTCGGAGGCTGGCGGTATCAGGCCCTCGCGATCGGCTTGACCTATCTCTCGGTCGTGGTGACGGACGCGTCGCTCGTCATTCGCGCAATGGTCCAGGACAAAGGGACGCTGCCGGATTCGGCCGTGGTGTTTACGACCCCCCCAGCGTCGCCCAGCGCTCCCAATGCCCGTGCGCCCGCGGTCGCTGCTGATTCTGCGGGCACTGCCGCCGGGCACGGCGCGCGGAATCCCGCCCTCGCCATCGTCATGCTGCTGGGGTTCGCCCTCGCCATGCCCGTCATGATCGGGCTGCAGAATCCGTTGCATCTCGTGATCGTCGGCTTCGCCTTGTACGAGGCCTGGAAACTCAATCGAACGCCGGCGTTCACGATCACCGGTCCTTTCCAGATGGCGCCAAACACCTGAACCCCACCCAGACGCTCCGCTGCCAGAGTTGCGGCGGCGAAATCGCGGAAGGTTTGCTCGCGTGCCCCACCTGCGGCGCGCTCGTGCATGCTGCGACCCTGAAAAGTCTCGCGGCAGAGGCGACTCAGGAGCGCGCCGTCGGGAACCTGACCGCCGCCCTGGCCGCCTGGCGCGAGGCGCTGGACCTGCTGCCCCCCGGTACGCGGCAGCGGGACGTGGTCGCCGCGACGATCGAAGCCCTCGGTCGCGAGCTGGAGGAATCGGGAGGAGGCACCGCTCATCCATCTCCGCAGGACAAGGGCCGCTCGAAAGTCGCCGCGGGAGCCGCGGGCGTCGGCGCGCTCGGCCTGCTGTTGTCGAAACTCAAGTTCGTCCTCCTCGGTCTGACGAAGCTGAGCACCCTGGCGTCGATGCTGCTCGCGTTCAGCGTGTACTGGACGCTTTGGGGATGGCGGTTCGCGCTCGGCTTCGTCGCCTCGATTTACGTCCACGAGATGGGGCACGTGGCGGCCCTGACCAAGCTGGGAATCAAGGCGACGGCTCCGATGTTCATTCCGGGCATCGGCGCCGTGGTGCGACTAAAGCAGTATCCCGTCACGCCGCGGGAGGATGCGCGCGTCGGGCTCGCCGGGCCGATCTGGGGACTCGCTGCGGCCGCGGCCGCTTACGCCGTGTTTCGCGTGACCGGCAGCCAGACGTGGGGCGCGATCGCACGGGTCGGCGCCTGGATCAACCTGTTCAATCTTCTGCCGGTGTGGCAGCTCGACGGGGCGCGGGGCTTTCGCGCGCTCGCGAGGGCGGAGCGGTGGGGCATCGTGGCGATCGTGGGGGCGATGTGGCTCGCCACGCACGAGGGACTGCTGGTGCTGCTCTTCCTGACGTCCGGCTATGCCGCGTGGCGCGGCGAGTCGCCGGCGGAAGGGGACCGTCGCGCGGCGTTCGAATTCGGCGCGCTGGTCGTGGTCCTGTCAATCATGACGAAGATCGCCGTTCGAACCATCTGAGCTGCATCAGGACACGAGCGACGCAAGGTGGTCGTCACGTCCCCGACTTGATCAGGAAGGTGTAGGGCCCGCGGCCATATCGGTCATCGACACCTTCGACACGGATCCTGTACGATCCCGTGTGGGGAAGCGCAATCGGCCCGGTTCTGACATCACCGAACGCATTGGATGGATTGTAGGAGGCGACGCTCCCCAGCACCGAGTCCGTCGCGAGATCGATTACTGCCAGTCCAAGTCCGGGATAGTCAGCGCTCTGCGGAGTATCGAACAACACCGAAATCGTGTCTCCCTGATTTGCCGTGAACGTGAATTCGTCGACGTCGCTGACCGGGTCGATGGACTCCGTCCTTACGGTGTCACCGACTGCAACAGTCGCCGAGGCGGTTTCCGGAGCGCGGTTGATCGCCAGGGTCTTGAACCAGTAGGGTCCCACGGTACCCGTGAACCTCAATCCCACCACGCCGGCCGCCGGAATGACGACTCGTCCGGCGGGTTGCACACCACCGAGGAAGTCTTGCATCGTTCGCAGCGTGTCCAGCGTCGTCGAATCGAAGATCTGAACCCGCGAGAACCCGGGGACAGGCTGCCAGTAGGTGGCAAACTCGGTTCCCGGCGCGCCGCTGACGAAGAATTCGTCCATGTCATCGTCATAATCGATGCGCTCCCCGGCCACCGAATCCCCAAGGGCGACGGCGGACGCCACCTCTTCAGGACTCGTAGGAAAATCGAGCAACGCAAACCGGTACGGACCGACCTCCGCAACGTTCGCCCCGTTCTGCCCGGGTGAGATCCGCAGGCCGTACCATCCCGTGACGGGTACGTCGTACCGAGACGTCCGAGTGTCCGAGAGCTGAGCGGTCGAGTTGGCACCGTTCAGGCCCTGGAGGGTGAACCCAGTGCTGTCGTTCAATGTGAGGTAGAAGTAGCCGGTGACACTCGGAGCGAGCCCCTGGTAGTAGACCGTGAGATGCTCTCCCTTGCGAGCGTGGAATACGAAGTCGTCCTGGTCTCCTATCGGATCGATCGACTCCTGGACGGTATCACCCACGAGAATCGTGTCGCTGACATGCTCGGGTAAGCTGTCGATTGCATACGTCTGGAACCGGTATGGGCCGCGATACCCTGACCCCGAGCTTTCGCCCCCGCAGACTCGGATCTTGTGAGGTCCTGCGGACAGGACAAACCTGCCAGTCGCAACTCCGACGGGGACGCCGGGTGCAGCGGGCCAGGCCCCAAGGCCATTGCTGCAGTCGTCCGACGAGGGATCGAGCTGCAGGACCAAGAACGACCCCACAGCCGAGGCTTCACGCCACAGCGCGATATCGGCAAGCGTGGTTTTAGGAACAGTGAGGGTGTACTCGTCGATATCGCCGGGGAGGCTGATGACCTCGCCCGTCAAGCTATCTCCGAGCGTGAGTGAATCCCTGACGCTTTCCGGTTTCCGATCGATCGGGTAGAGAAACAGTCGGTACGGTCCCCGGTCACCACCCAGGCCATCGTACGCGCTCTTCACGCGGATCGTGTACGGTCCAGGCGTCGGGAGTCTGATCCGCCCGACGCCGTGCTGGAAGAGACTGCTGTCGGTTCCCGTACTCTGTGCGGTTGCCGGCTCTCCTCCGACGAGCACCGGGATGTCGAGCCACAACAGATCGGTCACGCGTCCCGACGTGGCTTGAAAGAAGACGTTGAACTCCTGCCCGGTAACCCCCGTGAGATGGAACTCGTCCACGTCACCGATCGGTCGAATCTCCTCCGTTATCGTGTCACCGATCACCACCTGCGCCGGACGAAGCTCCGGAGCGCTGTCCAGCCTCCACACCTGAAAGCGGTATGGCCCCACGTAATTCTTGTCCGATACGTATACGCCTCGAACCGACGTCACGATCGCTTGGTATTGGTCCGTCACCGGAAGAATCATCGGACCTGAAACCTGGTCGGCAAGCGTTGAATCGCCACCGGAGCTCATCACCGTTGTCGTGCTACCGTCAGGAGACCGGAGGACCAGGCGAACGGTACCCGATCCGACCGGGCCGAGCGTCAGCACCTGCGCGATCACGAGCTGCCCGGCTTGTCCCGAGAATGTGAACTGATCGAGGTCCGCGATTGACTGAAGCGTCTCGCTCACCGTGTCGTTCAGACCAAACTGCGCCGGTCGAAGCTCCGGAGCTGGATCGATCCGCTGCACGACGAATCGGTACGAGGCATTCGAGCTACCCACCGGCGACTTGACGATCTTGACTTCCATCGTGCCGGTCACATGGGCCCAGAAAACGTCTGTCGCACGTTGATCGAACGGCACACCGGGTGTTGCCAGGGTGGTGGCGAGCGGCACATCGAATCCCGAATATCCCACACGGACGGCTATCGTCCCGCTGAGCGCCTGTACGAAAACCGCGTAATACGTGTTCGCCGGTACCGCGAACGAGTAGTCGTGAATCGAGTCGCCCGCGCGGAATGAGCCCGAGATCGTATCGCCGACCGCGACCGCTATCGGGTTGACGTTGTTCGGACCGGTCGTGTCATTGCTACATGCCCCGCCGGCTATCAGTCCCCATGCGGCGGCCAGGGAAATCGCGAGGGTGGACCGAATCGCAGAAGGCGAGCGTAATGGCACGGCGTCGACCCTTTCGCAGCCCAGTTCACTGCAACATGCAGGCAACCGTCCATCACCAGCAATTCTTGTGCGCGCCAACCGTCAGCCAACGGCCTACAACGCAACCGTCTTGACAGCGACCACGGCGGGTGGTCTCTTTTGTTCCACTTTATGAAACCCGGTTTCACATCGTGATCAGCGCCCGGACCTATCCCGGCACGCAGGCCGTCGCCCGTGCCGTCAGCCTCCTCAAGGCGTTCTCCGACGCCCGCCGCGGCTGGCGCCTCACCGACCTCGCCCGCGCCGCGCACCTCCACAAGGCGACGGCCCACCGCCTGCTCGCCGCTCTGGAGCGCGAAGGCATGGTCACCCGCGACGCCGCCGGCGAGCACTACCGCCTCGGGCCCGAAGCAATCGCCTTGGGTGCCCGTGCCGCGCGCGCCAGCGATCTGCGCGCCATCGTCGTCCCGGAGCTCGAAACCCTCGCCGCCACTTCGGGAGAAACCGCCACGCTCGAAGTCCCGGTGGGCGGCGCCATGCTCATCCTGCACGAGGTCCCGGGCCGCGCCCTGCTCGGCGCCGTCCGCGAAATCGGCACGCGTTGGCCGGTCCATGCTACATCCACCGGCAAGGCGCTGCTCGCTCTCCTCCCGGCCGAGGAGCGCCGCGATCTCCTGGGGCAGCGGCTCTCGCGCCACACTTCGCGCACGATCACCGCGGCGGGTGCGCTCGACCGCGAGCTCGGCCGCGTCCGGCGCCGGGGGTACGCCGCCGCAGTAGAAGAGCTGGAGCGCGGCTACGTCGCCGTCGGCGCCGCGGTGCAGGACTCAGGGGGACGTCCCGTCGCCGCGATCAGCCTCGGCGGCCCGCGCGTGCGCTTCCCCGCCGCGCGCATCGCGCTCCTGGGCCGTCAGGTCAAAGCCGCCGCCGACCGCATCTCCCATGCGCTCGGCTACCGCGGGATGCCGTGCTGAAGGAATCGCCGTTCCACCCCCGCACCAGCGCCCTCATGGAAGGCTTCGCGTGGCGGCGCTGGGCCGGCTACACCATGGCCAGCGTCTACGAGCTGACCCACGAGCGCGAATACCACGCCGTGCGCAGCTCGGCGGCGTTGTTCGATGTGACGCCCCTCTACAAGTACCTGATTCGGGGCCGTGACGCCGCCCGCCTGCTCGACCGCATCGTGACGCGCGACGTCGCCAAGTCCAAGGTCGGCCAGGTGCTGTACACGCCGTGGTGCGACGCCCGTGGCAAAGTGATCGATGACGGCACCGTGTCGCGGCTCGACGAGACGACATTTCGCATGACGTCGGCGGATCCGAGCATCCGCTGGCTG
>DATFTG010000017.1:0-22210 GCA_035262265.1 Gemmatimonadales bacterium | reverse complement strand
GGCGCCGACGTCGATCTCAGCCGCTTTCCCGTCCCGGTGTGCTGGCCGGAGGACGGTGGGCCGTACATCACCCTGGGTGGCGTCATTACCCGCGACCCGGTGTCCGGGACGCGGAATGTCGGCATGTACCGCGTCCAGGTGACAGCTCCGCGCGTCGTGGCGATGCACTGGCAGCGGCACAAAGTCGGCGCGGCGCACTGGCGCGCCATGGCCGAGCGCCGCGAGACGATGCCGGTGGCCATCGCGCTGGGCGGCGATCCCGCGAGCATCTACGCCGCCTCGGCGCCCCTGCCGCCATCGATCGACGAGTTCCTGTTCGCCGGCTTCCTGCGTAAGGAGCCGGTGCGTCTCGCCAAGGCTGTGACCTCGGATCTCGAGGTGCCCGCGGAAGCGGAGATCGTGCTCGAGGGATACGTCGACCCCGGGGAAGCCCTCGTGATGGAAGGGCCGTTCGGCGACCACACCGGCTTCTACTCGCTCGCCGACCTCTACCCGCAGGTCCACATCACCGCGGTGACGATGCGCGCCGAGCCGATCTGGCCGCATACGATCGTCGGCCGGCCGCCGATGGAGGACTTCTGGCTCGGCCACGCGACGGAGCGGATCTTCCTGCCGCTCCTGAAGCTGACGCTGCCGGAGATCGTGGACTATCACATGCCGGCGGAGGGGATCTTCCACAATCTCGTTTTCGTCAGCATCGACAAGCAGTATCCCGGCCAGGCGTACAAGGTGATGAACGGATTGTGGGGACAGGGGCTGATGTCGCTCGCCAAGGTGATCGTGGTGGTCGACAAGGACGTGAACGTGCGTGACCCGCAGGAAGCGTGGTGGGTCGCCCTCAACAACATCGATCCCGAGCGGGACACGCGCTTCACGCGGGGGCCGATCGACGTGCTCGACCACTCGAGCCGCGCGTTCACCTACGGCTCGAAGATGGGCATCGATGCGACGAAGAAGTGGAAAGAGGAAGGGTTCGACCGCGACTGGCCCGATCGCATCGTCATGGACGCCGAGACCAAACGCCGCGTGGACGCGATGTGGCGGGAGCTGGGCATTGAGCGCTGAAGGCCAGACGTTCGCCGGGCAGTCGCTCCTCGTCCGCTACGTCAACTTCGTGAAGTTGCCGCACACCGTCTTCGCGCTGCCGTTCGCGCTGCTCGGCGTGGTGGTGGCATCGCGCGTCGCTCCCGTGACGTGGCGCATGATCGGGCTCGTGGCGCTGGCGTTCACCGCGGCCCGCTTCGTGGCCATGGGGTTCAACCGCATCGCCGACAGGGAGCTCGACGCGCGGAACCCGCGGACCCGCGCCCGGGAGCTCCCGTCGGGGCGCCTCAGCGTCGCCCAGGCGTGGATCGCCGTCGGCCTCGCGGCCGTCGTGTTCGAGGGAGCCACCTGGCTGCTCAATCCGCTGTGCTTCGCGCTGTCCCCCGTCGCCCTCGCCGTCGTCACGCTGTACAGCTACGCCAAACGGTTCGCCTGGTGGTCGCACCTCTGGCTCGGCTTCGGCGACGCCATCGCCGGCCCGGCGGGATACCTCGCTGTGACGGGGCAGTGGAGCGAGCCGGGGTGGCTGTTGTGGGCGCTCGCCGCCGCGGTGACGTTCTGGGTCGCGGGCTTCGACATCTTCTATGCGCTGCAGGACGAGCAATTCGACCGCAGCGCGGGACTGCACTCGGCGATCGTGCGGTTCGGAGCCGCCCGCGGAATCGTCCTCGCCAAAGTGCTGCACGGCCTCGCCCTCATCGCGCTGGTGGCCTTCGGCTGGGGCGCCGGGCTGGGGCCCGTGTACTACGTCGGCGTGGCTATCGGAGCGGCGCTCATCGCCTACGAGCACCAGCTCGTCAAGCCGGGCGACCTGCGCCGCCTCGACGCGGCGTTCTTCACGATGAACGGCATCGTCAGCGTGGTGGTGTTCCTGGGGGCGATGGGAGACCGATTGCTATGAAACGCAGAATGCAGAATGAAGAATGCAGAATGAAAGGCAATACCTCGCGCGGTACGCAGCCGAAGCCAGCTGACTCCGATCGCTCAATTCATCATTCTGCATTCCCCATTCAGCATTCGCCTCCGCCCCGTCCCCCCGCGCACCCGAAGAAGTCCGTCACCCCCAATCGCCGCGGGCGGTGAGCACGCAACCCGTCGTTCTCGCCATCACCGGCGCGTCGGGCGCGCCGTACGGGGTGCGGCTGCTCGAAGTGCTCGCTACCCACCAGGTGCCGACGTGGCTGCTCGTTTCGGCCCACGGCTGGCGGCTGCTCGAGGAAGAGTGCGGCATCGAGGGCGAGCCGGCGCTGCGCAAGGCCACAGGCGGTGACTGGCACAGCGTGCAGGTATTCGACGACAAGGATCGCGGCGCGGCGCCGGCGTCGGGTTCGGCCCGGACACGCGGCATGGTGGTGTGCCCCTGCTCGATGGGGACCGTCGCCGCCATCGCCCACGGCACGAGCCGCAGCCTGATCGAGCGCGCCGCCGACGTCACCCTCAAGGAGCGGCGGCCGCTGCTGCTCGTCCCGCGCGAGACGCCGCTGTCCCTCGTGCACCTGCGCAACCTCACCCTCGCTACCGAAGCCGGCGCTACTGTGCTCCCCGCGGCACCCGGGTTCTATCACCGGCCGCAGGCGGTGCGGGAGCTGGTCGATTTCATCGTGCAGCGGGTGTTGGATCACCTGGGGCTCGAAATCGCCCTCGTCAAGCGCTGGGGAGGCGAGTAGCTCGCTTCCATGCGGCTCGGCATCATCTCCGATACCCACGGCCAGCTGCGCCCCGAGGTGTTCGATGTCTTCGCCGAGGTCGATCATATCCTGCATGGCGGCGACGTCGGCAGCTGGCAGATCATGGTCGAGCTCGAGGCGCTGGCGCCGGTCACCGCGGTGTTCGGCAACACCGATGGACCCGAACTGCGCAGCCGGCTGCCGCAGGTGGCGATTGTTGAGCTCGACGGGTTCGACGTCGTCGTCACGCACGGCGACCAGCTCGGATCTCCCACGCCAGCGAAGCTCCACGCCGCATTTCCCACGGCGGAAATCATCGTTTACGGACACACCCACAAGCCGCTGCTGGAGCTGGTCGACCGCACCGTCACGGTGGTGAATCCCGGCAGCGCGGGGCCGCGGCGCTTCAACAATCCCGTGAGCGTGGCGATCCTGGAGCTGGAGCCTGGGATTCCGCCCAGGGGCAGGATCGTGACCCTAACGGCGTGAGAGGTGAGAAGTGAGAGGTGAGAGGCAAACACGGTGATTGCCTCTCACTTCTTACCTCTTACCTCTCACGCAGTTGAGGTTACCGCTGGCAAAACGCGCACAGCGTCGTCTGCCGCCCGTCAATGGCGTGAGTGGTGACGAGGCGGTGGCCGCAGCGAAGGCACGGCTCACCACCCCGGTCATAGGCCTTCAATTCGAGCTGAAAGCTGCCGGGCTCGCCGGTGCCGGTGCGGTAGTCGCGCACCGTCGTCCCTGAGGCGCGCAGAGCGCGGCGCAATACGTCGAGAATCGCCGCATGCAGATCGCGCCGCTCGTCGGGCGTGAGCCGGTTCGCGGGACGGGATGGATCGATTCGGGCATCGAACAGCGCTTCGTTCGCGTAGATGTTGCCCACGCCGGCGAGCCGACGCTGGTCCATGATCACTTTCTTGACCGCCGCCCGGGATCCCGCCAGGGCCTGGGTGAAGCGCTCGACCGTGAATGCCGGCTCCAGCGGCTCCGGTCCGATGCGCGCGGTATAGCGCGCCCAGCCGCGATCGTCGAGCAGCCAGACGGTGCCGAGGCGCCGCACGTCGCGATAGACGAACTGACCGCCGCCGCTGAGGCTGCACACCAGCACGGCGTAGCGCGCCTCGTCCTTTGTGAGAGGCCGGTCGTAGACGATCAGCGATCCCGTCATGCGCGGCTGGACGACGAGGCGGTGACCGCTCCTCAGGAGAAACACGGCGTGCTTCGCGCGGCGCTGTGCGTGGACAACGGTGTTGCCGGTGAGGGTTTCGAGCAGCCGGCGCCGCGACACCTGCCGCAGCACGTCGCTCTTGGTGAGGCGGGCGGTCCGGATGCGACGCCCCACCAGCCGCGGGGCGACGCCCTGGACGATCGTTTCGACCTCAGGCAGCTCCGGCACGCGCGACCTCCCGCCACCCGATGTCCGAGCGGAAGATCTTGCCGTCGAACTCGATCTGGGCGCAGGCCGCGCGACTCGCGGCGGCTGCCTGCGCGACGCTCGGGGCGACCGCGGTCACGTTCAAGACCCGCCCGCCGGCGACCCGCAACGTGCCGTCGGCATCACGCGCCGTCCCCGCATGAAAAATGAGGATGTCCTTCCCCAGTTTGGGCAGTGTGATCGCCGCACCCTTGTCGGGGTGGTCGGGGTAGCCGCGGGCGGCGAGGACGGTCGTCACTGCAGCGCGCTGCGCCGCTAATACCTTCGTCCCGGCGTGCCACTGGTGGCGCGCGATCGCGTAGAGGTGGCCGCTCAGCCCGCCGCCCGTGGCGGGGAGCACGACCTGCGTTTCCGGATCACCGAACCGGCAGTTGAACTCGAGCACCCACGGGGTGCCGTCGGTGGACAGCATCAGCCCGGCATACAGCACTCCGCTGTAGGGCGTACCGCGAGCCCGCAAGGAAGCGAGCGTCGGCTCGAACACCTGTCGCCGCACGCGGTCCAGCAGCGGCGCGGTAGCGACGCTGACCGGGGTGTACGCGCCCATCCCTCCGGTGTTCGGCCCCGTGTCGCCTTCGCCGAGGCGCTTGTGGTCCTGGGCCGGCGGCAGGATGACGATCTGCTCGCCGTCGGTGAGCGCCAGGACGGACAGCTCTTCTCCGGCGAGAAAGTCTTCGACCACGATCTCCTCGCCGGCGCTGCCCAGCTTTCCCTCGAGGAAGGCGCGCGCCGTCTCCGCGGCTTCCTTTCTCGTGGCGCACACCACCGCGCCTTTCCCGGCCGCGAGTCCCGATGCTTTGACGACGAGGGGCTCAGCGTGGCGGTCGATGTAGTCCGCCGCCTGCGCGACGGCGGAGAAGGTCGCGCTCGCCGCGGTCGGCACGCCGGCGTCGGCCAGGACGGTTTTGGCGAACGCCTTGGACGATTCGACGCGGGCAGCGGCGGCGGTGGGTCCGAAGGCGGGACGCCCCCTGGCCTGCAGGCGATCGACCAGCCCGGCGGCCAGCGGGGCTTCGGGACCGACCACGACCAGGTCGACGCGGTTGGCGACGGCGGCGTCGACCAGGCCGTCCAGATCGGTCGCCGCGATGGGAAGATTCCTGGCGAGCTTGGCGGTCCCGGGATTGCCGGGCGCCGCGAAGATGGTCGTGGCGGGGTCGTCCTGGTGCAGCTGCCACGTGAGGGCATGCTCCCGGCCCCCCCCGCCGACGACCAGGACCCTCACTTCTTCTTCATTGCGTCCGAGAACGCCTGGGCCGCACGCTTCGCCGAGTCGACCACGTCGTTCACGACCGCCTTCGCTTCCTTCATGTAGTGATCGCGCGCTTCGTCGATGTCCTTGTCGAGCGGGCGCTGCTCGGCTTCGGTCCCGCGGCGGGTGTACTCGCCGCGCAGGATGCGGTCGTAGTCCCCTCCTTCGATCCAGCGCTGCAGCTCCGCCGCCCGCACGGTATTGAAGGGGTGTGTGCGCATCAGCACGCCGAGAATCTTGAAGATCCGGTCGATGGCGCCGCCCGATTCCTCGTATTCCTTGGCCTGGACGAGGAAGGCGTTCAAGTCCATCTGCGTCATGTCGCCGCCGCCCGCGAACTTGAGGTTGACGCGCAGCGACGCCGTCGGATCCTGGCAGGCGATCAGCCCCGCCCGGTCCGCGGACAGCTCGCTCTTGCGGTACCACTCCATCAGCGCCAGCTGAATCGGCAGGATGGCGATGCCCGCCAGGAACGGCAGGGCGCTGAAGCTGACGTTGAGCAGCAGCACGAGCAGCGTGTGGTACAGGGCGTGCCCGCTCATCACGTGCCCCAGCTCGTGGCCCAGCACGTCGCGCAGCTCGTCGTCGTCGAGCAGCTTCAGGGCTCCGGAGTTGATCACGATGAACGGCTTGTCCATGCCGAACGCCCCGGCGTTGGCGAACGGGGTTTGCGACACGAACAGCTCGGGCCGCTCCGACCAGTCCATCGTGGTGAGGACATCGGTGTAGAGCTGGTTCACCCGCGGGAATTGTGTCGCCCCGACGCGGACGGCGTCCGCCTGAAACAGCAGGCGCACGCCGCGCTCGCCCAGGAAGCCGTAGATCTTCTTCAACAGCTCGTCGAACCCGGGCACGGCGCGCAGCGATTGCAGCGCGGCGCGGTCGGCGGGGTGCTCCCACGACACGGGAGCGATCTGGGTGAGAATCTTGCGGGGCCGTGCTGCCGGCAGCCCGCCGGTGGCGTCAGTCATGGGAGCTCCGAATGTGTGAACCCTGAACTACGTAGTTCATGATCCCGTTGGTTTCGGCGAACGGTCATCCCGCCGCCAGGGCCTGGTCGAGATCTTCCACCAGGTCTTCCACGTCTTCGATTCCCACCGACAGCCGGATCAGGCTGTCGGTCAGCCCCATCTTGCGCCGCAGCTCGAGGGGGACGCTGGCGTGCGTCATCGTTGCGGGGTGCCCGATGAGACTCTCGACGCCGCCGAGCGACTCGGCGAGGGCGAAGACGCGGGTCCGCTCCACCACGCGCCGCGCGAAGGCGGCGTCGCCCAGCTCCAGCGACATCATGCCGCCGTAGCCGGTCATCTGGCGGCAGGCGAGCTCGTGCTGGGGGTGGGAAGGAAGGCCGGGATAGTAGACGGTGCGGACCCGCGGGTGGTGGCTGAGCCATTCGGCGATGCGCCGGCCGTTGGCGTCGTGCTGTCGCATGCGCAGCGGCAGCGTCTTGATGCCGCGCAGCGCCAGCCAGCAATCGAGCGGCCCCGGAACCGCGCCGGAGCCGTTCTGGATGAAGCCGACGCGCTCGGCGAGATCGTCGCGGGCGGTGACCAGCAGCCCGCCCACCATGTCCGAGTGGCCGTTCAGGTACTTGGTCGTCGAATGCAGCACGATGTCGGCGCCGAGCTCGAGCGGCCGCTGGAAGCAGGGGGTGGCGAAGGTGTTGTCGACCACAAACAGCGCTCCGGCGCGCTGCGCGATTTCACCGGTCGCGGCGAGGTCGCAGAGTCGCAACATCGGGTTGGTCGGCGACTCGGCGTACACCATCTTCGTCGCGGGGGTGACGGCGCCGGCGACCGCGTCGAGGTCGCCGCCGTCGACGAACGTGAACGCGAGACCGAGCCGCGCCCAGATGTGCGTCATCTGGCGGTGCGTACCGCCATAGACGTTCTCGCCGCACACGACGTGATCGCCCGCCGACAGCAGCTTCAGCACCGCATCGACCGCCGCGAGCCCGGACCCGAACGCGAATCCGTGCCGTCCGCCTTCGAGCGCGGCGACGTTGCGCTCCAAGGCTTCTCGTGTCGGATTTTTCGTTCGGGCATATTCATAGCCCTTATGCTTACCCAGCCCGTCCTGGATGTAGGTGGAGGTCTGATAGATGGGCGGCATGACCGCGCCCGCCAGCGGATCCGGCACGACCCCGCCGTGCACCGCTCTGGTGGCGAGGCGGCGCTGCAAATCCGCGTCTAGGCCCCGGGTCATGGCGGGAACGTACCGACGCCTTTCGCCCCGGGCAAGCGAGCTTTACGTTAAGCCTCCATGCCCGGCCAGAATGGCCTCTCTTGCCTCGTCGTCGACGACGAGCCACGGCTGCGACGGGTGCTGGTGCAGCTGCTCGAAAGCGACGGGTTCGAGGTCCGAGAGGCCGGCACCGGTGTCGAAGCGCTCCAGGCGATGGAGACGCACCCCGCGCCGCTCGTGATCTCCGATCTGCGCATGCCGCAGATGGACGGCACCAACCTGTTGCGCCATCTGACGCAGCGTTGGCCCGATACTGCCGTCGTGATGGTGAGCGCAGTGGCAGATGTGGACAAGGCGGTCGAGTGCCTGCACCTCGGCGCCCTCGACTACGTCAGCAAGCCGTTCAACCTCGACGAAGTCCGCGCCCGGGTGGATCAGGCGCTGCAGCGGCGGGAGCTGCGGCTCGAGCTCAAGAACTATCAACGCCAGCTCGAGGACGCCAAGAGCAAGCTCGAGGCGCGCGTCGAGGTCCAGGCGGGCCGAATCGAAGAGCTGTTTCTCGGCGGCGTCCAGGCGCTGGCGCAGGCGATGGAAGCGAAGGATGCGTACCTGCGGGGCCATTCGCTGCGCGTGTCCGACTATGCGGTGCGTATCGGCAAGCACATCGGCCTCGACGCGCAAGCCGTCGACACCATCTCCCTCGGCGCCCACCTGCACGACATCGGCAAGATCGGCGTCAGCGAAGAGGTGCTGCACAAGAAGGGCGGCCTGACCGACGCCGAGTACCGCCACATCATGGAACACCCGGTGATCGGGGCCCGCATCCTCGGGCCGCTGCTGAGCGACGCGCCGCTGGTGATCGACATCGTGCGCTCCCACCACGAGCGGATGGACGGCAAGGGGCTGCCGGACGGCGTCAAAGCGGAGTCGCTGCCCCTGCTCGTGCGCATCGTCTCCGTGGCGGACGCGTTCGATGCGATGACGAGCGAGCGCCCGTACCGCCACTCACTTTCCGTGGAGCGCGCGCTGGAGGAGCTGCGACGGCAGCGCGGTATTCAATGGGATCCAACCGTGGTGGACGCGTTCTTCGGGGCCTTCCCCGACGCCCACCACCTGCCGATCCCCACCCCGGATCAGTCCGCCTCCACCCCAACACCAGTCGGTTGACGATGCCCGAAACCCTGATGGTCGGCGTTTCCGGAATCCGCGGAATCGTCGGGAAGGACCTCACTCCCGAAATCGTGGCGCGCTATGCCGCGGCATTCGGCGCCTGGGCCCGGACCGGGGGCGGGCGACGGCCGCGCGTCGTGCTGGGCCGCGATGCGCGCACGTCGGGTCCGATGTTCGCCCAGGCGGCTACCGCGGGTCTCGTCTCCGTCGGCTGCGACGTGATCGACATCGGCCTGACCACCACTCCGTCGGCGCAGCTGGCGGTGCAGCATCACCGCGCCGCGGGAGGCATCATCCTCACCGCCAGTCACAATCCGATCGAGTGGAACGCGCTCAAGTTCGTCGGACCCGACGGCGTCTTCATCGACGACACCTCGGGGTCCCAGGTGCGCGCCCTCGTCGCCGAAGGTCCGATCCCGCGCGCCGATCATGGTTCGCTGGGGACGGTCACCACAGACGGCGACGCCTTGCGCCGTCACCTCGCCGCCGTGGTGCAGCTGCCCGGCGTCGACACCGCCCGGGTCAAGAAGCGCAAATTCCGCGTCGCCCTCGATACCTGCCGCGGCGCGGGCGGGGCGATCATGCCTGCGCTGCTCGAGCGCCTGGGGTGCGAGGTCTCGGGGATCAACCTCGAGACCGACGGCAAGTTCCCGCGGCCTCCCGAGCCCACCCCCGAGAACCTCGGTGCGCTGGGGGCCGTGGTGCAGCGCGTCAAGGCCGACCTCGGCATCGCGGTGGATCCTGACGTCGACCGGCTGGCGATCGTGGACGAGCGGGGAACAGCGATCGGCGAAGACTATACCCTCGCGTTCGCCGTGCGCGCGGTCCTGGGCGATAAACGCAACGGCAAGGCGTCGAAGAAGCGCGGCTCGGGCGGGTACGTCCCTCCCGAGCGGCCCAAGGCGATCGTCGTCTGCAACCTCTCGACCAGTCTCGTCGTGGAGGACGCCGCCCGCGACTGCGGCGCTGAGCTGGTGCGCGCGGCGGTCGGTGAGGCGCATGTCGCGCGCGCGATGATCGAGCTGGGAGCGCCGATCGGCGGGGAAGGGAACGGCGGCGTGATGTATACCGCGCTGCACGTAGGGCGCGACGCTCCCGTGGGCGCCGCGCTGCTGCTCACCCTGCTCGCGCGCGACGGGCGGAAGGTCAGCGAGCTGGTGGCCGCCGCGCCGCGCTATGCGATCGTCAAGGACAAGGCGCCGCGCGCGCGCGCCGCCGCGCTCGCCCCGGTTTATGCGGCGCTGCGCGAGCGGTTCCCCGACGCCCAGGTCGACGAGCGCGACGGGCTGCGGCTCGGCTGGCGCGACCGCTGGCTGCATGTCCGGCCCTCCAACACAGAGCCCATCGTGCGGCTGATCGCCGAGGCGCCGACGGCGCCGGAGGCGCAACGTCTGGTGGACGAGGGACGCACGCTCGTCGCCGGCTCCTAAGGTCCCGAATGAAAATCGTCCTGCAGCGCGTCAGCCGCGCGGAAGTCCGCGTGGAGGGACGCGTCACCGGCAGGATCGACGCGGGGTTTCTGCTGCTCGCCGGGTTCGCGCCCACGGACAGCCCCGAGACGCTCGGCTGGATGGCCGACAAGGTGCTGTCGCTGCGGCTGTTCCCCGACGAGGCCGGCAAGATGAACCGCTCGCTGCAGGAGGCCGGCGGAGCGGTGCTCGTCGTTTCGCAGTTCACGCTGTACGGCGACGTCGAGAAGGGACGCCGCCCCAGCTTCATCGCCGCGGCGCCACCCGACGTCGCGATCCCGCTGTATCAGCGGTTCGTGGCGCTGCTCGGCGAGCGTGGCCAGCCGCTCGGGATCCGCGTGGCGACGGGGGAGTTCGGCGCGATGATGGACGTGGAGCTCGTCAACGACGGACCGGTGACGCTCATCCTGGAACGCTAGGAGGCGATTCCCATGGTGTGGAAGATCGTGCGCTGGACGGGCGGGGTGCTGCTGCTGCTCATCGTCGGCCTGTTCGTCACCGTACAGCTGCGCTGGCGTCGCACGTTCGACGCGCCGCTGCCCGACATTCATGCCAGCACCGACTCCGCGGTCATCGCCACCGGTCGCTACCTGGCGTTTGGCCCCGCGCATTGCGCCTACTGCCACACTACGGTCGAGACCGGGCCCGCGCTGGACCGGGGCGAGCAGCCCCCGCTGTCGGGGGGCTTCGTGTTCAAGATCCCGCCCGGCACGTTCCGCACGCCGAATCTCACGCCGGACCAGGAGACGGGGATCGGGGCCATGAGCGACGGACAGGTCGCTCGCATGCTGCGCTACGGTGTGCGGCGCGATGGTCGAGCCGCCATTCCGTTCATGAACTACCACCTGTTGAGTGATGCCGACATTCGGGCGCTGATCTCGTTCCTGCGCTCGCAGCCGGCGGTGTCGCACCGCGTGCCGCCGCACGATGTCAATCTGATGGGCAAAGCGGTGATGGCATTCGTGATCAAGCCCATCGGCCCGAGCTCCACGCCGCCGGCGGAGAGCCCGCCGCCGGGGACGTCGGTGGAGCGCGGCGCGTACCTCGTGACCGCGGTGGCGGAATGCGCCGATTGTCACACGGAGCGGAGCATGGTCGATGGCCACTTCACCGGCGCGCGGCTCGCCGGCGGCAGTCCCTTCGAGGCGGATGGCAATCCGGACCTGCTGGTCGTGCCGCCCAACCTCACGCCCGAGCCCAGGACCGGCCGCATCGCGTCGTGGACCGAGGACCAGTTCGTGGCGCGGTTCCGCAAAGGCCGCCTGATTCCCGGGTCGCCGATGCCTTGGAACGCCTTCGCGCGCATGACCGACGACGACCTGCGGGCGATCTACCGTTACCTCCGCACCGTCACGCCGGTGGAGCACGACCCCGGTCCGTCGCTGCGACCCAGGAAGTGACGGCGCCCATCGTGCTGGCGAGCTCCTCGCCGCGTCGCCGCCAGCTGCTCGAGATGATGCACATCCCGTTTCGCACGATCGTGCCCGACGTGGACGAAGCGCTGCTGGCCGGCGAAGAGCCGGCCCGCTACGTCGAGCGCCTGGCCCGGGCCAAGGCGCGCGCGGTGGTGCCGCGGGCTCCCGGAGAGATCGTGCTCGCCGCCGACACGACCGTCGTTCTGGACGGGGACGTCTTTGCCAAGCCCGAGGACCCTAGCGACGCGGTCCGCATGCTGGGACGCCTCCAGGGTCGCACCCATCAGGTGATGACCGCGGTGGCGGTGGCGCGCGACGCCCGGCTCGAGCATGCCCTGGACGTCTCGGCGGTGACGTTTCGCCCGGCGACGACCGAGATGTTGACGGACTACGTTTCGACGGGCGAGCCGCTCGACAAGGCCGGCGCGTACGCGATTCAGGGGCTCGGTGCGTTGCTGATCGAGCGGGTGGAAGGCGACTTGTTCGGGGTGATGGGATTGCCGCTGCGGCTGGCGATCGACCTGCTGGGGCGCTTCGGGCGTCCTTACCGCTTCACGCGATAGACCGGAACCTTCTTCGCCTTGCCTTTGACCTGTACCGGCTCGAGCGCCTCGACTTTCGGCGGCTTCTTCAGCGCCTTGTAGAACGGTTCGGCGATGAGGATCTCGTTGGCGCCCGCCACCGAGCAGAGCCGGCTGGCGGTGTTCACGGCGTCGCCGATGACGGTGTACTCGAGGCGCCGGTCGGAGCCGAAGTTGCCGGCGAACACCTCGCCGAAGTTGATCCCGATGCCGATGTTGATCGGCGGGCGCCCCTGCTCGGCCCACTTGGCATTCATCTTTTCCAGCACCGTCAGCTGGTCGATCGCGCACTGCATGGCGCGGTCGGCGTCGTCTTCGTGCGCGATCGGCGCGCCCCACAGCGCCATGATCGCATCGCCCATGAACTTGTCGAGCGAGCCGGCGTGCTCGAACACGATCTCCACCATCTCGGTGAAGTATTCGGTCAGGAGCTTCGCGACCTCGTCCGGATTCATGTTCTCGGACATCGGGGTGAAGCCGCGAATGTCGGAGAAGAAGATCACCACCGGGCGCTTGTCGCCGCCCAGCGTGACGGCGCCTTCCTGCTGCGCGATCTGCGCCGCGACGTTGGGGGCGAAATAGCGCTGGAAGTTCGACAGCACCATCGCCTCGCGCCGGATCCGCTCCGACATCTGGGAATTCTCGATCGCCACCGCGCACAGGCCGCCGAACGTCATCAGGAAGTCGAGGTCCTCGTCGGTAAACGACTGGATCGCGGTCTGGTTGTCGACGTAGAGGATGCCGAGCACCGACTGATCGGCGCGCAGCAGCGGCGTGCACATCGCGCTGCGCACGCTCTGGATCAGGATCGACTTGCCCTTGAAGCGGTTGTCCTCGGCGGTGTTGTCGGAAAGGATCGCCACGCGGTCGTCCACCGCCTTGCGGGCGATGGACTGCGGCACGCGGGCGGCGGTCGTGTCGCCGGAGCGGTTGCGCGACAGCCGCGGCACCAGCTCCGACGTGCGGGGATCGAGCAGCAGGATCGACACGCGGTCGACGTTGAAGATCTGGAAGGTGACGTCGATCACTTTGTTGAGCACCTGGTCGGGGTCCTGCTGGCGCGACAGCTCCTTGGCGATCTCGAACAACAGCGTCAGCTTCTTCTGCTGCCGCTCGGACTCCGTCTGGGCCGCGACTTTCAGGTGGCCGCCGCCCGACGCGGATGCCGCGGTGCCTCCGTGGACGATCGCCGGGACGCCCCCCGACGACGGGCTCACCGGCATCTGGCGCACGATCGTCCCCTGGGGAATCCCGCGCGAGCCGGAGGTCTGGCCCGATTCGGGCGTAGGGGTGGACGGCCGCGCCGGCGGCGTGATCGTCGCCACCTTGAAGGCGACTTTGCCGAACGTGATCACGTCGTTGGCGGTCGCGTCCGCCAGGGTGATCCGGGCGCCGTTGAGGAACGTGCCGTTGGAGGAGCCCAGGTCCTTGACGCGAACCCCGGCCGGCCCGAGCGAGATCTCGGCGTGGCGCCGGGAGATCGTCGGATCGTAGATGGGAACGTCGCTCGTGACGGCGCGACCGACGACCAGAGTGCGACCTTCGGCCAGGTCGATCGCCTGGTCGCCGGAGGTGCTCAGCAGTTTGAACACGGTCGAAAAATATACCCCGGGGAGTTGGGAGCGGAATCGCCGATCAGGCGAGCGCCAGCGCGAGGGCCCGCAACACCGCGGCGGCCTTCGCCTCGGTCTCGGCGTACTCGCGAGCCGGGACCGAGTCGGCGACGATCCCCGCTCCCGCGTGCAGCACCACGCGGTCGCGCTGCACCACGGCGCTGCGGATCGCGATCGCGGTATCGAGGCTGGTCGCGCCCCACCCGACGTAGCCGACGGCGCCGGCGTAGGGACCGCGCCGCTCCGGCTCGAGGGCGTCGATGATCTCCATGGCCCGCACCTTGGGCGCGCCGGTTACGGTGCCGGCGGGGAAGCAGGCCTTGAACGCGTCGAGCGCGTCGTAGCCGTCGCGCAACGTGCCGCGCACCTCGCTCACCAGGTGCTGCACGTGCGAGTAGCGCTCGATCGCGAGCAGCTCCGTGACGCGGACGCTGCCGTACACCGCCACCCGCCCGACGTCGTTGCGACCCAGATCCACGAGCATGCGATGCTCGGCGACCTCTTTCGCGTCGCCGCGCAGCGCCTTGGCCAGGATCTCGTCCGTTTCGGGAGTGCGGCCGCGCTGCGCCGTGCCGGCGATGGGCCGGACGGTGACCTCCCCTCCCGTCACGCGCACCAGGACCTCGGGCGAGCTGCCCACCAGGGCGAAGTCGTCGAGCGCGAGATAGAAGAGGTACGGGGCGGGATTGAGGGCGCGCAGGCAGCGGTACAGGCGCAGCGGATCGACGTGCACCGGCACTTCCTGCCGCCGCGACAGCACCGTCTGGAACGCATCCCCGGCCCGGATGTGCTCCAGCACGCGGCCGACGTCGCGCTCGAACGCCTCCTGCGGGTAGCGGGTAGTGCTCACCGGAGACGGGGGGGCGGCGGGAGGCGCGAGCGGGGCGAGCGCGTGCGATCCCTCGAGGCGCCGCACCAGCTCGTCGAGGCGCGCTTCGGCGGCCTCGTACAGCTGCACGCGCTGGCGGCCCGGCGCGTCCGGGGGCACCTCCACGTTCGCGACGGCGATGGCGCGGCCGAAGAGGTTGTCGAGGATGACGAGGCTGTCGGCGATCATCATCACCGCGTCGGGCAGGTCGAGGGTGTCGGGCGGCGGCGCGGGGAGCCGCTCGATCGTGCGCACCAGGTCGTAGCCGAGATAGCCCACCGCCCCGCCGGTGAAGGGAGGGAGTCCGGGCACGGCGATCGGCACCAGGGCGCGCAGCCGCTGAGCGAGGTGGCCGATGGGGTCCGCCGTTTCGCCGGCGTTCTGCCAGCCGGCGGCGGCGGTCCAGCGCTCCACCGCGCGGCCGCGATAGCGCCACACTTCGCGGGGCTCGGTTCCGAGAAAGGTGTAGCGCGCCCAGCGCTCGCCGCCGGTGACCGATTCGAGCAGAAAGCCATAGGGCGCTCGCGCGATCTTGGCGTAGGCGGCGAGCGCGGTGTCGGCGTCGAGCACGATCTCGCGCGCCAGCGGCACGACCCCGCCGCGACCCGCCCGGGCGAGAAACTCCGCGCGCGGATCGGTCACTTCAGCGCGCCGAGGAGATAACTCCCGGGGCCTTCGAGAGCGCCCGTAATGGCGGTCGGCCCGGAGTGCGAGCTGTTGCGTCCTTCCACCCAGTGGTCCGGCGTGCGCTCCCGCCACAGCTCGAGGGCCTGCTCGAAGGCGCCGGCGGAGGCATAGCGGGTGCTCTGGGTGTATACCGTGGGGTCGGCGTAGCGTCCGAACGACACGGTCGCGACCGGTTCGCCGGTCTGATTGAACACCAGGGAGGGCGGGCCGACGTCGAACGCGTAGCTCCCGGGTGTGATCGTGAGGCTCACCCCGACGGTACAGGTATCGCACACCAGCGAATCGTTGCGCGAAACGATGCTGTGCGGCGAGAAGCGGATCGAGGCGAACAGCGTCTGGACGCTGTCCGAATACGTCACGGTACAGGTGAACAACACATTGTTATGAAACAGGCAGGTGGCGGGACTGGCGGGAGGAGCCGAGTCGAAGCGGGCCAGCGCCAGCAGGGTGGTGCGGGAAACGCCGGTGTCGACACCGGTCGTTCCGCCGCCGCAGGCGGCCAGCGCCACGCTTGCCGCCGCCACCAGGCGCCGCGTAGCTTGGCCGGCGTGCGTCCCGCGCCGCTGGCGCTGCTGCTGCTCACCTGTCCCGTGGTCGCTCCCGCGCAGCAGTGGAACAGCCCCGAGGCGCGGGCCCTCGCCGACCGCGCGATTACGCGGCGCGTCGGCGCCGCCGCCGACACCTCGCTCCACGATTACCGGGCCCAGGCGCATGGCTTTCTCTTTTTCCTCGGCGCATTCGGTGAGGGATTGACGCAGCCGCCACGCCTCATCAAGGCGGATCAACTCGAGTTGGAAGTGTACTGGAAGTCCCCCGGCGCCAGCAAGCAGCGCATCATCGGCTGGCGCGATCGCGCCGAGCTGCCCACCGACATCGTGTACCACCAGGATCACCTCGGCATCATTCAGAACGGCTTCGGGAAGAGTATCCGCCTCGGGGACGGCGACGAGGTGCAGGACGTGCCGCATCCGCTCGCGGCGGGCGGACCGCTGCTCTACGAGTACGCGGCCGGAGACACCCTCACCCTCGACCTGCCCGACCGCGAGGTGCACGTCGTCCAGTTGGCGTTTCGTCCCAAGGAATTTCACACCGCGCGTATCGTCGGCACGGCCTACCTCGACCTGGAGTCGGCGGACGTCGTGCGGCTGGCGTTCAACTTCACCCCCGCCGCGTATCGCGATCCGTCGCTGGAAGACGTGAGCGTCGTACTCGACAACGCGCTGTATGCCGGGCGCTGGTGGCTGCCGCGTCACCAGGAGATCGAAATCCGGCGCCACGCGATGATGCTCGATCTCCCGGCGCGCGGCATCATCCGCGGCCGCTGGAACGTGGACGGCTATCAGTTCAACGACGGGCTCACCAGCGCGTGGTTCGCCGGACCCGAGATCATCGTCGCGCCGAAAGCGGAGCGCGACTCGTTCCCCTGGCGCTCGAGCCTCGACTCCGCGGAGGGGCCGGTGTCGGAACCGGCGCGCCAGAACGACCTCGCGGCGCTGCGCGCCGAGGTCGCGCGCGTCGCCGGCCGGCATGCGCTGTCGAGCTGGCGCAAGAGCGGCATCGCGGCGCGATCATTGAGCGACTTGCTGCACGTCAACCGCGTGCAGGGCGTCGTGCCCGGCGCGGGGTGGGTGTGGCGGGCCGGCGATGGAACGCTCGAGGGCCGGCTGTACGCGAGCTACGGCTTCGCCGATCGGATGGTCGACGGGGCGCTGTCGGCGGGCGTTGCGCTTGGCGCGCGGCGCCTGTCGGCCGAGGCCTATCGCGAGGTGCGCGACGTCGCCGACCACCCGATCGTATCCCCCGTCGTGAATTCGATCGCGGCGCAGGAGTTCGGCGATGACGACGGCGACTACACGCGGGTCTCGGGCGGCCGGCTGATGCTCGACGGGCTCGGCGGGGCAGGGCCGATGTCGTGGCGTGTGGGCGTGGCCCGCGAGACGCCCGCCACGCTCACCGTGCGGGCCGCACCGGCGAGCGGCATCTTTCGACCCAACCCCGCGCTGGGCGGTCCGTCGGTGAGTTTCGTCACGCTCGCGCTCACCCGCGCCGGCGCCGGACTCGCCGTGCGGCACGATCACGCGTTCGACGTCTCGGTCGAAGCGGGTCGCAGCGACGGCGGCACGCGCTACGCGCGGCTCGCCGGAACGGGTCACGTCCTGCTGCCGCTGGGCGGCACGCGGCTCCTGGTGCGGACCGAGGGCGGAGTCGCGACCGCCGGCCTGCCGGCGTACCGCACGTTCGTGCTCGGCGGACGCGGCACGCTGCTGGGCGACGACTTCCGCGCCTGGGGCGGGCGCCGCAGCGCGCTGTTGCACGTCGAGTGGCGCATCCCGGCACCGTTCCCCGGCATCGCGCTCGGCGCCGCCGCTCGTACGCCGGGATCGATCACCGTCGCGCCGTTCATCGCCACGGGGTGGGCCGACGCGCCGGTCGCCAACACGCCGTGGCGCGCCACTCCGGGAGCGCGCGTCACCACCGGCCTGGGGCTCGAGTGGCTCGGCGTCTTCCGGCTCGAGGTCGGGTACGGCGCGCAGAGCGGCCGGACGCACCTCGCCTTCGACGTGACGCGTGATTTCTGGAGCGTTCTGTGACCGCGGTCTAGCTTCTCGCGGCGCCTCCCCGCTAGGTTACCACTTCCATGCCAGAGACCCTCTTCCCCGACGAGTGGTTGTCCCATTCGCTGGAGGCGCTCACACCGGAGCGCCTCGCCGAGCTGCGGGCCAAAGCCGAGCCGGGGAAGACGCTGTGGGAGACGGTCGTCCAGGAGAAGGTCGCGACCGACGACGAGATCCTGGAGCGGCTGGCCTCGCGGTTCCGGCTGCGCATCGCCGACGTGAGCCAGATCGACCCCGGGGCGCGCACCGCGCTGCCCGAGGCCCTCGCGCGGCGCTACCGCGTGCTGGCGATGCGGGAGACCGATTCCTACCTCGAGGTGGCGACAGCCAATCCCACCGACCTCGACATGGAAAAGACGCTGGCCTTCGCGACCGGGCGCGAGATCCGGCTGACGCTGCTGGCGCCGTCCAAGATCTCCGAGCAGATCGAGCATCAGTACCGGCCGGAGAAGACGCTCGACCGGATCATCGAGACGATGGGCGAAACGGCGGAGCTCGTCCAGCTCGACGACAACATCGGGACCGACGAGTACAACATCACCGAAGCCGAGGCCGGCGCGCGGCCGGTGGTGAAGCTGGTCGACCTGATTCTCTCGGAAGGCATCGTCTCGCGCGCCTCGGACATTCACGTCGAGCCCGAGGATACCGGCGTGGCGGTGCGCTACCGCATCGACGGCGTGCTGCGCCAGGTGATGAAGATCCCGCGCGCCGCGGGGCTGCCGCTGATCTCGCGCATCAAGATCATGTCGTCGCTCGACATCGCCGACCGGCTGCGCCCGCAGGACGGCCGCGCCCGCGTGGCGGTGAACGGGCAGCCGATCGACCTGCGCGTCTCGACGCTGCCCGCGGCGCACGGCGAGAAGGTCGTGATCCGGATCCTCGACTCGCGCGCCACGGTCAAGTCCCTCGACACCCTCGGCCTGCTGCCGCACGAGATCGAGGCGATCACGAAGCTGCTGCAGTTCCACGAAGGCATCATTCTCGTCACGGGGCCGACGGGATCGGGCAAGACGACGACGCTCTACGGCATGATCAATCAGATCAAGAGCGAAGGCGTGAACATCGTCACCGTCGAGGACCCCGTCGAGTACCGCGTGCCCGGCATCGTGCAGGTCCAGGTGCAGGAAAAAACGGGTCTCACCTTCGCCGCGGCGCTGCGCTCGATCCTGCGGCAGGATCCCAACGTCGTGCTGGTGGGAGAGGTCCGCGACCAGGAGACGGCGCTGATCGCCACGCAGGCGTCGCTCACCGGGCATCTCGTGCTGTCGACACTGCACACTAACGACGCGGCCAACGCCGTGACGCGTCTCGTCGACATCGGCGTCGAGCCGTACAAGATCGCCGCCGCGCTGCGCGGCGTGCTGGCGCAGCGCCTCATGCGACGGCTGTGTCCCACCTGCAAGGAAGCGCACACCGACGCCCCACCCGATCAGCTGAAGCGCTGGATCCCCCACGGCACCACGCTGTACCGCGCCGCCGGGTGCCCCGACTGCGCCATGACCGGCTACCGCGGCCGCTTCGCCATCGTCGAAGTTCTGACGATGTCGCCCGACGTCGAGCGCCGCATCGCGAGCGGCGAGCCGGCCGACCGAATCGCCGAGGCGGCGCGCAAGGGGGGAATGCTGGGGCTGTGGCACAGCGGCCTGACGCACGTGCTGAAAGGCGAAACGTCGATCGACGAGCTGCAGCGCGTGGTGGACGTGCCGGCGGAGGAGCGCGCGGCTCCGGAGCCCGCGCGGCGCAGCGGGGGAGCCGCCGCGGCGCCCGCCGCCCCGGCCGCCTCGCCGGCGGCGCGCCACTCCCCGGCCCCCGTCCCGCCTCCCGCGGCTCCGGCGGAGCCGCTCGGCGCGAGCTTCGAGCTTCTGGAGGAGATCGCGGGCGGCAGGACCGGCGCGGCGGGCGGGGCGCGCAAGGTGCTGCTCGTGGACGACGAGGACAGCCTGCGGAAGGTGCTCAAGGATCTGCTGGAACGGGACGGCTATGAGGTGGCCGAAGCGCGCGACGGCGTGCAGGCGCTCGATCAAGTCGACCGCGTCGGGCCCGACGTCATCGTGCTGGACCTCAATCTCCCGGCGCTCGACGGCTACGGAGTGCTGTCGCAGCTGCGCTCGCGCCCGGCGACCGCCGGGATTCCCGTGATCGTGCTGACCGCCAAGGGCGACGAAGACAACGAAGTGCGCGTGTTCGAGCTCGGCGCCGACGATTTTCTCCAGAAACCGTTCCGGGCGCGCGCGCTGTCGGCCCGGCTCGAGGCGGTGCTGGGCCGGCGCCGGCCGGCGTGACGTCGATCCAGGTCAAATTCGTCGATACGTTCGTACTGCGCGGGGCGGGCGACCGACTCGAAGTGCTGCTGCTGCGGCGCGCGCCGGGGGGCCGCAACCCGGGATCGTGGGAAACGGTCCACGGCACGATCGAGCCGGGTGAGACGCCGGTGCAGGCGTCGGTGCGGGAGCTGCGCGAAGAGACGGGACTCGCACCGCAGCGCTTCTACAACCTCAGCCGCATCGAAGGATTTTATCTGCACGGCTCCGACGAGCTCGCGATCATTCCCGCATTCGCCGCGATCGTCGCCGCGGATGCCGAGCCGCGTCTCTCCGACGAGCACGACGCCTTCTGCTGGCTCCATCCATCGGACGCCGCGCGCCGCTTCGCCTGGCCCCGGGAGCGCAGAGCACTGGACGACGTTTTGTCAATAGTGGGGGGTGGCGACGGGGGCTTGCTGGACGATGTGCTGCGGGTATCCTAGGCGAGCCTCCTCTCCGACGGTGACCATGGTGCCGTCCGCACCGCTGCACAAACGCTGCTGGTCGTCGCCGCACACGCCCCGCGTCGTGTGAATCCGTTCTACCACCGCATCTACCGCATCGTCCGTCATATTCCGAAGGGGCGCGTCGCCACCTACGGAATCGTCGCGCGACTCGCCGGCCGGCCCGGCGCCGCGCGCACCGTCGGCTGGGCCTTGTCGGCGCTGTCCGAGGACGACGACGTGCCGTGGTGGCGCGTGATCAATGCCGCGGGACGCATTTCGCTCGCGACCGACCACAGCGCCGTGCTGCAGCGCGCATTGTTGCTGCGGGAAGGGGTGAAGTTCGCGCCCGGCGGCGCGGTGAATCTCGGGACGTATGGCTGGCCGTCAGAAGCCTACGACAGTACCGCCGCCCACAGCCGGGCCGCTTCCTCGCGCAGATCGCGCAGATTGAAGGGCTTCCGCACGTAACGCAGGCCGAGGCGCTCCAGCGCCTCTTCGGTCGCGGGGCGCACGTCGCCCGTGGCCACCAGCATCCGCGACTTGAGCTCGGGATGCAGCACGGCGAGCTCCTCCACGAACAATTTTCCCTTCGCGCTCACCTGCCCGTCGGCGAGCACCAGGTCGTAGCCGCGCTCGCGCACCATCGCGAACGCCTGTTCCGGCGTCTTCGCCACGTGGACGAGGTGCCCCTCGCGGCCGAACAGCGCCTGCACGAGCCGGCGCACGGCGGGATCGTCGTCCACCAGGAGGATCGAGCGCTTGGCGAACGATGGCGGCAGCTGGGGCTCGGGTGGCGGCGGTGGTGCGGGCGGCGCCGGGCGCGCCGCGGGGGCGGCCGGCAGGTCGATGCGGAACGACGCGCCGCCGCTCGAGGTGCGCTCGTAGCTCAAATGCCCGCCGTGCGACTCCACGATCGAGTAGGAGATCGACAATCCCAGCCCGGTGCCGTGGCCCGGCTCCTTGGTGGTGAAGAAGGGAGTGAACAGGTGGCGCTCCAGGCGCTCGGGAACCCCGGGCCCCGTATCGCTCACGCGCAAATGCACCTGACCGTCCGCCCAGGTGTCGATGCGGACGGCGCGGGTGCGGCCTTCGGGCAGATCGCCCACCGCTTGCGCGGCGTTGGTGAGCAGGTTGAGCACCACCTGTTGCAGCGCGTGCCGGTCACCGATCACCTCCGGGAGGCCGTCGGGGAGCACGATCTGGCTGTCCACGTCGCGCAGCCGCAGGTCGTAGCTCATCAGGAGCAGCGTGCGTTGCACCAGGTCGTTGATGTCGACGCGCACGCGCTCCGCCGGACCCTTGCGCGCGAAGGTCAGGAGGTTGCGCACGATGCGGCCCGCGCGATCGGCCTGCTCGTGAATCACTTTCAGGTGCCCGCGGTCGCCCGCCCCCAGCACCTTCTGCTCCAGCAGGAACTCGGACAGGCCGGCGATCGAGGTGAGCGGGTTGTTCAGCTCGTGG
>DATFTG010000016.1:0-3537 GCA_035262265.1 Gemmatimonadales bacterium | reverse complement strand
GCTGCGCGTGGCGACCATCGCCGAGACAGCTGCGACGGTAACGATCGCGATCGCGATCTCGGTCGGCCCGCGCCGGTAAATGAGCCCCGCCGCAGCCACACCCGCGAGCGTCGCAACGGTGCGTCCGACAGCGCGGCTGGCCAGCAATCCCGGATCGGGCCGCATGATGAACAGCGCGGCCGCCGCCGCCCAGGCAACGTGCGCCAGGTCGAGCACGAAGCCAAGTGCGAGCCCGATCGCGGCCGCAGCCGCGAACAAGACCGCGTAGACGCGGACGGCCCGAGAGGCAGCGGCGGGCGCAGGTTGGGGCTGCGACGCTGGTGGCGCCGTCCCGGGCGGCCGCGTCTCCGGCCACATGTAAGTGACGAGCGTCGCCCAGGCGCCGCCGGCAAGCAACACGCCCGCGAGCACGTAGCCGTCCGGCGCCGGGTGGTTCACGCCGAGCGCGAACGCCGGCGCGAGTATTGCCGGGAGCAGCTTCGCGGCAGGCTTTCGTACGCTCAGCAGCACAGCGGCGTAGGCAAAAAGCGTCAGCGCCACGACGGCGGCCACGTCAGACAGAGCCACCGTCGACCCGAGCGCATACGCGACCGCAAAGGCCAGTCCCACGAGTCCGAGCCGCGCCCGCTGCTTGAGGGCCGGCGGCACACCGAGCATCGCGACGATCACCGTCCCGAGCGCGAAGATCATGCCCAGCGCAACGTCAATGGTGAGGACGACAATCGCCCCCGGGACCGCGCACAACGCGCCCCGCGACGCGTCGGTCCAACCCCACGTGATCGCAGGCTCGCGTCGGACCGGGACCCCTCCAGGCATGGGTCGCACCGCGTTACGCATTGTCACCCGTTCATGGGGCGCTTTACCATACGCGGTGCGATTCGTCGTTCACCGGCGAAGGGAGAGGTCGCATGCCGTCGACCAACATGGTCGAGCTTCCGGGTGGCACGTTTCGCATGGGCTCTGATCGCTTCTATCCCGAGGAGCGGCCGGTGCGCGAGGTCTCGGTCGACAGCTTCTGGATCGACCGCCACCCGGTCACGGTGGCCGAGTTCCGCAGGTTCGTGACGGCGACCGGCCACGCCACCTGGGCCGAGCAGGTGCCCGAGGCGCAGGACTATCCCGGCGCGGATGCGGCTGACCTCGTACCGGGCTCGCTCGTCTTCCGAAAGACCGACGGCCCTGTCGACTTGCGCGACTTCCGCAACTGGTGGGACTGGGAACCGGGAGCCGACTGGCGCCATCCGGAGGGGCCGGACACAAACGTTGGCGGCCGGGAGCTTCACGCCGTTACACACGTGTCTTACTCCGACGCCGCGGCCTACGCGGCGTGGGCGGGCAAGTCGCTTCCGACCGAGGCCGAGTGGGAGTACGCGGCCCGAGGCGGTCTCGACTGCGCGACGTTCACCTGGGGCGAGGAGTTCGCCCCGAAGGGCCGGATGATGGCCAACACCTCGCAGGGAGAATTCCCCTGGCAGAACCTTTGCACCGACGGCTACGAGGGAACCTCCCCGGTCAAGAAGTTTCCGCCTAATGGCTTCGGCCTCTACGACATGGCCGGCAACGTGTGAGAGTGGACGGTCGATGACTTCCTCACCCAACATGCCGTCCACGCGTGCTGTGCGCCGCAGCGCGACGCACAGGCGGAGCGCTTCCCGCGCAAGGTGATTAAGGGCGGTTCGCACCTTTGCGCTCCGAACTACTGCCTGCGATACCGGCCCGCCGCGCGCCAAAGTGAGACGATCGACACGACGACTTGCCACATCGGCTTCCGGTGCGTCGTCCGGCAGTGAGTGCAGCGCCACCCAACATCGTCGTCTTCTTCTGGGACAACCTGGGCTGGGGTGAGCTGGGCTGCTACGGAGGCGGCCTCCTGCGCGGCGCGGCAACGCCACGAATCGACCAGCTGGCCGCCGAAGGTGCGCGTTTGCTCAACTTCAACGTCGAGGCGCAGTGCACGCCGAGTCGCTCGGCACTGCTGACCGGCCGGCATCCGATTCGATCGGGCACACATAGCGTCCCGCTCACGGGCGGCCCTGACGGTCTGACCCGTTGGGAGGTCACGATCGCGAAGGTCCTCGGCGAGGCCGGCTACGCGACTGGGATGTGGGGGAAGTGGCACCTCGGCAGCGACCCGGAGAATCGAAGCCCAGTCGACTTCGGCTTCGACGAGGCGGTCTGGTCACCTCGGACGGCCGACGAGGTTCTGTGGACGATGCAGTCCTACTTCCCGGACGGGCCGGTCACTGCGACGCCGTATGCGGGGGAGGCGCAGGTGCCGCTCGAGCCGGAGCCGATTCATTCCCGCAAGAAGGGCGATGCGTACGAGGTGATCGCAACGTACGACGCGGAATTCCGCGCGCTGTTCGACCGCAAGATCACCGAGTGGGCAATCGACTTCATGCGCAGAGCGCACGGCGAGGGCAAGCCCTTCTACACCTACCTGCCCTACACGCAGGTCCACATCCCGCCGATCCCCGACCCGGAGTACGCGGGGAAAACGAAGCGCGGCAACTTCGCCGACTTGCTGGTGCAGATGGATGCCTTCACGGGTCGCGTCCTCGACGCGCTCGACGAGCTCGGCATCGCCAAGGACACGATCGTAGTCTGGGCCTCCGACAACGGCGCCGACCCGAATTACCGCCTTCCGGCGGGCGACCCCGACCCATTCGGCGGTCAGTGGAAGGGCTTCTCGGGACCGTGGCGCGGCGCGTACTTCACCTCGCTCGAAGGGTCCAACCGGGCGCCCTGCATCGTTCGCTGGCCAGGGAAGGTGCCGGCTGGGAAGGTCAGCAACGAGCTCGTCCACCTCGTCGACCTGTTCACGACGCTGGCGCTCGCCGGCGGGGGCGCGATCCCGGATGACCGCCAGATCGACGGCATGGACATGCGCGAGTTCCTGCTCGGTAGCGCCGAGGACTCGCGACGTGACACCGTCCTTTGCCTTCAAGGCAACCGCTTACAGGCCGTGAAGTGGCGGCAGTGGAAGCTCCACCTCTTCCATCAGGACGACAGTCTCTCCACGTTCTCCCCCTACAACGCACCGCATCTCCACAACCTCGAATGGGACCCGCGGGAAGAGCATCAGGTCGACTTCCCACACGGCTGGGTGATTCACCCGATGGCGGCCGCAGTGGGCGCGTTCCTGAAGAGCCTGGCAGCTGAGCCGCCGATCAAGCCGGGCGTGCCGGATCCCTACACCCCGCCGCGAGCGGGGGAGCTCGAGTCCGAGGAGCATCTGCAGATCGGGGCGATCACGCAGTACGTCACGTCGCTCGTGAGGAGCCACGATGAGCCTCCGGAGCCGCACCACGGAATCGGACACACGGCCGGCTGAGCGCACTGCGGGGCGGCGGGCTGCCGGACGCTCGCTTGCCGCTCTGCTCGTGTGCTTCGACGGGGAACGGGCTGCGGCGAAAGCTCGCCGCTCGTTGGAGAAACGCCTCAGATCGAGCGACAGCCCTGTCCTCGACACGACGGTCCTGCGGGTCGATGGAAACCAGAAGGCGTCGGTGCACGATCCAGGCCGCCTGCTCGCCG
>DATFTG010000015.1:0-16792 GCA_035262265.1 Gemmatimonadales bacterium | reverse complement strand
CCACCCGCGGCGGCTCAACTCATACTCCACGTTCAGCGAGGCACCGATCCCGTCGGCGAAATACGCGCAGCGCGACCACGCCTTCCCCGGCTCGCGGCAGACGATGTCCATTTCCCGCGTGCGGATGTTCTCGCGCTCCTCGACTTCGAGGTTGAAGAGATAGCGGGCGATCATCGCATCGAGCTGGCGCCCGCTCGCGGTGTCGGGATTCATGCCGTCGCGCGAGGGCCGCATCAACGACCTGCCGCCAGGAGAGAATCGGCGGAACGCAGGAATTGCCGCACCACGCGCACATTGGCATCGCGCGCATCCCACGGCGTGATATGCGCGGAGCCCGCGAGCATCTCGTAGCGGGCGCCGGGAATCGCGCGGGCGTGCGTGCGGACCAGCTCCGGTCCGACCTCGTCGAACTCTCCCACGGTGACCAGAGTCGGTGTGTGAATCTGCGGCAGCAGCGACGTCACGTCGTATTGCTTCAGCGTCCCGGTGATCGTGAACTCGCTGGGCCCCTGCATGTAGGTGTAGATCCGGTTGTTGAACGTCGCAAACGAGCTGTCCAGATCCGCCTGAACGGGATGCCGAAAGACGTACAGACCGTAAAACTCGTTGATGGCGTTTTGATATGCCGGGGCATCGTACGCGTTGGTCGCCTCGGCAACGCGCACCGCCTGCTGCGAGGGCTTCGAGATCGTCGCGAGCAGCTCGCGGGCACGACGCTCGTACGCCGGGATGTCGAACACCGGACTGCCGAACGTGAGCGATGCCACCCGGTCGGGGTGGGCCTGGTAATACTCAAGCGCCAGAATGGTGCCCCAGGAGTGGCCCAGCACGTGCCACTTCTGGATCCCGAGGTGGGACCGCAGCGAATCGAGCTCGCGTACGAAATGCGCGATGGTGAACAGCGTCGTATCGGACGTGGTGTCCGACTTGCCCCCGCCGAGCTGGTCGTAGCGCACGACGATGCGCTCGTCCCCCAGGTCCTCGAACGCCTTGAGGTAGAAGCTCGAGAACCCCGGACCGCCATGCAGCAGCACGAGCGGCGTGCGCCCTGCCGTCCCGGACACCTTGTACCAGATTCGGCCGCCGTCCACGGCGAGCCGCCCCTCGCCGAGTGGCGGTGGAGCGGCGGCGCGGCTGCAGGCGGCCAGAGCGAGCAACGAGGCGAGCATTGCGTATCGAGCCATGACGACCCCCCGGACAAAGAATAACCCCGCTCGAGCGCCTGGCGCCAAGTCGAGCGGGGTCGGGGTTGGTGCCGCCGGTCCGGTGTTACGCCCAGATTCGCAGTGTCGCGGTATCCTCGGAGAAGAGCATGGAGAACATGCCGTCGATCATTTTGAGCTCGTCGGCTTCGCTCATCCCCGGCAGCGCGGGAAAGTCTCCTTCCAGGTCAACGCGCGTGCGGTTGCCCAGCGGGGTGTAGGAGTGGGTGAAGGTCGCTCCATCGAAGTGACCGCCCGTCATCGTCGTCACGATGCTCCTGGGCCGGTTCAGCTCGTGCGTGACGGTCGTATGGAATGTGGAGCCGTCGGGGTTGTAGAACTCGGCCTCGACCGTCACCACGCTCCCGGTGACGCCGACCAGGCGGTGCGTCTTGATCGCCTTGTGGGGATGGTTGCCGGCGCTCATGTAGCGGAAGACCTTCTCCGTCGTGGCGTCGAACGTCGCGATGCCATCCTTCTTGTAGTGAACGCGGCTCGTTGTCTGCGGCATGGCTCGATCCTCCAGTGTTCGGTTGCGTGAGTCAGCGGGACGCCGGTTGCGGGACGATGCGGATGTACGGCTTCGGTTCTTTCCAGCCGTCGGGGTAGATCTGCTTCGCCTCGTCGTTGGTCACCGACCCGGCGATGATGACGTCCTCTCCCCGCTTCCAGTTGACCGGCGTCGCCACGCGACTCCTGGCGGTCAGCTGCAGCGAATCGACGACGCGCAGGATCTCGTCGAAATTGCGGCCCGTCGTCATGGGATACGCGATCGTCAGCTTGATCTTGCGGTCGGGGCCGATGACGTACACGGTGCGCACGGTCTGGTTGTCGGCGGCCGTGCGGCCGTCGGCGCTGTTCCCGGCGGAGGCGGGCAGCATCTCGTACAGCTTCGACACGGCGAGCGTCGGATCGCCGACCATGGGATAGTTGGGCGCCAACCCTTGCGTCTCCGCAATGTCCTTCGCCCAGGTGTGATGCTGTTCGACGGGATCGACCGAGAGACCGAGCACCTTCACGCCGCGCTGCTCGAATTCCGGCTTGAGCTTCGCCATGTAGCCTAGCTCGGTCGTGCAGACAGGCGTAAAATCCTTGGGGTGCGAGAACAGAATGCCCCACGAGCTCCCCAGCCACTCGTGGAAGCTGATCCGTCCCTGCGTCGTGTCCGCCTGGAAGTCCGGCGCGCTGTCACCGATTCGTAGCGTCATGGATGCCTCTCCGTTGAGGTGCGGTTGGTAACGCTGGCCAGAGTGTAAGGCGCGGGCGTTCCCCGGCCGTTCCCCGCCGGACGCTGCTCGGTGACGGAGGCTAAGCTCCTGTAAGGAATCGACATGCGCGTACAGGTCGGGCTGCTTGGGGCGTTCCGCGTTGTCGTCGAGGACCGGGTGATCGCGCCCGGCGCCTGGCGCAGAGAGCGTGGTGCCGCCCTGGTGAAGCTGCTGGCCCTGTCCACGGGGCACCGCCTGCATCGCGAACAGGCGATGGAAGCGCTCTGGCCCGACATGGCGCCGGATGCCTCGGCCGCCAACCTTCGCAAGGCCGTGCACTACGCGCGCCGCGCACTGGGAGAGCACGACCTCATCGGCGTGGAGCACGACGTCGTCGTGCTGGCGCCGAACGCGCAGCTGGTCATCGACGCGGAGGCGTTCGAAGCCGCCGCGCAGTCCGCCCTGCGCGCCCCTGCCCCGGATGCCGCAGCGTGCGCCCGGGCGGCGGACCAGTACGGCGGCGAGCTGCTGCCGGATGACCGCTACGTGGCGTGGGTGGAGCAGCCCCGTGAGCGGCTGCGACAGCTCTACGCGCGGGTCTTGAAGGCGGCGCGTCTGTGGGAGCGCCTCCTCGTTGTCGAACCTGCCGACGAAGAAGCGCAGCGGGCGCTGATGCAGGCGGCGCTCGATGCCGGTAATCGCGGAGAGGTCGTGCGCCTGTTCCAGCGACTCCGCGAGCGGCTGCGCATCGACCTGGGCGTAGGACCTGCGGCGGCGACCGTGGCGATCTATCAGCGCGCGATCGACGGCGCCGCGCCCCAACCGATCGACATCACCGACCGCGTGCGAGCTTCGCTGGCGTGGGGGCTGATCCATCTGCAGAGCGGCGAGTTCGCCAAGGCCGAGCAGATCGCCAGGGAGGCGCGCCTGCTGGCCATCGAGGGTACCCTGGCGCGCGAGGTGGGTGAAGCGAGCGCGCTGTACGGTCTCACGGCGCACATGCAAGGGCGCTGGCCCGATCTCTTCCGAACCGAGTTCATCGAGTGGATCCGCAGCTCGCCGCAGTTCGCGCCGACGGTGTTCGACGGGCACCTCTGCCTCGCGGAGTTCTGTCTTTGCGGTGCCGGCGGGCACGAGGACCTGGCCAAGGCCACCCGCGAGCTGCTCGCCATCGCCACCGACGCCGCATCCACCGCCGGCCGGGCGCTCGCCACGCTGATTCTCGGCGAAGCGGACCTTTTTTCAGGTGAGCTCGACGCTGCGGATGCCTCGCTCAGCGCAGCCGAGCGGCTGTATGAGGAGATGGACGAGACCGCCGGCCGGGTGATCGTGCTGCAGCGCCTCGCCGAGGTTGCCTTAGCACGCGGGCAGAAGTACCGCGCCGGTCGGGTGCTGCAGAAGGCGTGGCGGAAGGCGGAGTCGAGCTGGCTGTCGCCCCACCTGTTGTTGCGGCTGCAGGCGCTCGCGGTCGAGACCGCGGGACCGGGCGCGCGGGCGACAGAGGCGATTCAGCGCGGCGATCGCTGGCTCGCCGAGCGCAGTATGTGCCAGCCGTGCTCGATGGGATTCCGGGTGGCGTCCGCGATCGCACTCGCGCAGGCGGGGGAGCTGGCCCAGGCGAGTCGCCGGCTCGATGAAGCGGAACGGCTGGCCGGGATGTGGAACGGCGGGCCCTGGGTGGCCGCGGTGTGGGAAGGGCGTGGGGTACAGCGCCGGGCTCAGGGGCAGACCGATCAGGCGGCGGGGCTGTTCCGTGAAGCGGCAGCGCGCTACGCGGCGTTGGGCCGTCGTCGCGATCAGGAGCGGTGCCTGGCGCGCGCCGGAGGCGCGGCTTGATGTTTCCCCACTTTCGAGGACTCCCCTTCCTTCTGGTCCTCACGACCGCCGCTCCGGCGTTCGCCCAACAACCCGCCACACCCTACGACGTGATCATCCGTCACGGCCGGATCATCGACGGAACAGGCTCACCCTGGTATCGCGGCGACCTGGCGCTGCAGGACGGTCGCATCGCAGCGATCGGCGACCTGGCGCGGGATTCCGCCACCGCGGTCATCGACGCTCGCGGCATGATCGTCGCGCCGGGGTTCATCGACATGCTGGGCCAGTCGGAGCTATCGATCCTCATCGACCCGCGAGTGCCATCAAAGGTCTTTCAGGGGATCACGACCGAGATTACCGGCGAGGGGGAGTCGATTGCCCCGCTCGACAGCGCGATGATCGCGGGGAGCGCCTCCATCTACCGGCACTACGGGATCGACGTCGACTGGCGCACCCTGGCCCAGTACTTCACCCGGATACAAAAGCAGGGCATGGGAATCAACCTGGGAACGTACGTCGGCGCCACCTCGGTGCGCGAAATGGTACTGGGCGAGGGCGACGTGCAACCGACTCCCGAACAACTGCAGCGCATGCAGGACCTGGTCGCGACGGCGATGCGCGAGGGAGCGCTCGGGATCTCGACGGCGCTCGAGTACCCGCCGGCGCCCTACGCACGGACCGAGGAGCTGATTGCACTCGCGCGCACGGCGGCGCAGTACGGCGGCATTTACGCCACTCACATGCGGAACGAGGGCGACGGCGAGATCGCCGCGCTCGATGAGACGTTCCGCATCGCCCGCGAGGCCCGGATCCCGGTAGAGATTTTCCACTTCAAGACGAGCGGCCGGACGAACTTCGGCACGTTGCCGCGCCTGGTCGCCAAGGTGGATTCGGCTCGTCTGGCCGGGTTGGATATCACGGCCGACACGTACGCGTACACGGCGTGGATGAATGGCCTTTCCGCGTTCGTGCCGCCGTGGGCGTTCGATGGCGGGACTGCTCGACTGCTCGAGCGATTGCAGGATCGCGCGGCGCGTGCCCGTATCCGCCGCGACATGCTGACCCGCTCGACCGCCTGGGACAACGAGTGGCAGGAGATCCCTGGACCCCACGACGTGCTGATCGGCGTCGTCCTCAATCCGGGGCTACGCGCACTCCAGGGAAAGCGCCTCGACGAGATCGCGGCCGCGTGGCACGAGGACGCGATCAAGGCCTTGCTGGACCTGCTGGTCAAGGACAGCGCCCGGACCGAGGTCGCGGTGTTCGGGATGGCGGAGCGGGACGTGGCGTTCGCGCTGCGGCAGCCGTGGGTGTCGATCGGGACCGACTACGCGGGCAGCGCTCCCGAAGGCATCCTGGGCGCCGAGCGTCCGCATCCCAGAGCGTACGGCACATTCCCGCGCATCCTGCGCAAGTACGTGCGCGAGGAGCACCTCCTGACGTTACCGGAGGCGATCCGCAAGTTCACGGCCCTCGCCGCGCAGCGCGAGCACCTCGATGATCGTGGCGTCATCAAGCGCGGGATGTGGGCGGATCTCGTCGTGTTCGATCCCGATTCGATCGCCGACCGTGCGACCTATGACGATCCCAACCAGTTCGCGGTCGGAATGCGGTACGTACTGGTGAATGGGGTGCCGGTGATCGCCGACGGGAAGTTGACCGGGGCACGGCCGGGACGAGTGCTGTATGGGCCCGGTTACGACGGTGAGCGACACTGACAGGGAAACCCCTTTAATGGCCGTTGACCGCCGCCCGCGCCGCGTCGCGCGGCGAGCCGCCCCACTGGCGACGCCACGCCCGGCGCAGCTGGAGACCGGACGAGAAGCCGGCCACCTCGGCGGCGCGCGAGATCGTCGCGCCGCATTCGATCGAGAGTCGTGCGCGCTCGAGGCGGATCAGCCGCAGGTAGTGTAACGGCGAAATACCGGCATGGTCCATGAACAGCCGCAGCAGGTGACGCTCGGTGGCATGCGCGACCGCGGCCAGTGTCGCCATGTCCCAGTCGCGCTCCGGACGGGTGACGATGGCGTCCTGCACGCGGTGCACGGCGGCGTGCAGATGGCGGCGATGCACCAGGAACGGCGACAGCTCGGGGTCGCGCGGCGAGCGCCGCAAATACACCACCATGTCCTCGGCAACGCTCGCCGCCAGCGCCTCACCGCACTCCTCGGCGATCAGGTGCAGCGCGAGGTCGATGCCCGCCGTGATCCCGGCGCTCGACGCGAACGCCCCGTCGACCACGAAGACGCGATTGTCGACGACCTGCGCCCGCGGCGCCAGCGCCCGCAGCGACTGCAGCAGCTCGTGGTGCGTCGTGCAGCGACGCCCGGCCACGAGGCCCGCACGCGCCGCGAGCAGCGCCCCCGAGCAGATCGCCAGCACGCGATGCGGCGTGTCCCCGGCCAGAACCGATTCGCCAAGACGCTTGAGCCACTGCGCGATCTCGGCGATGGGCGGCGTGACCCGGTCGAGGTACGCCGCCGGTTGACCCACCAGCACGATCCAGGTCGGCGAATCGAGCCGCGCCGGCAGCGCCTCGAGGCCGGCCAGCGCGAGCCCGACGGAAGTCGGCGGCGTGGACACGGGACCGGCGTAGCGCAGCCGGAAGCGCGGCTGCTGGCCGCGCCGCTCGCGATGCAGATTCGCGAGGCGCAACGCCTCCGCGGGCCCGGCGACATCCTGTAAGAGCGAGTGCGGGGCGATGACGAACAGGCAGTCGATCAGGTCGGAGCGAGCGATCATTTCAGGACATGACCTCCCGCTCGAACATTAGGACGCACGCACCAGAAGCGCCACGCCATTGTTCGAATCACGTCCGAAACTGATCCAAACCTGTCGGACCTGGGCGCCGACACGCGACGACGCCGGCCCTAGGTTCGCGCGCATGGTCAGCCATCGACATGCAACTGCCCGCATCGCCCTCGCACTGCTCATCGCCTGCAGCACGATCGGCTCGCTGCGAGCCCAGCGCCTGGAACAGGGCGTCGACACCAGCATCGCGCCCGGCGACGACTTTTTCGCATACGCCAATGGCGCCTGGCTCAGGACCACGGTGATTCCAGAGGGCATGGAACGCTGGGGCGTGCGCAACGAGATCACCGAGCAAACCCGCCACCAGATCGCTGCGCTGTTGGACGCGGCAGCCGCGGCACCGCGGGGTTCCGCCGCGCGCAGAGTCGCCGACTTCCGCGCCGCCTGGCTGAACGAGGCCGCGATCGAAGCGCGCGGCATCGCACCGCTGCGGCCGTACCTCGACAGCATCGATCGCGTGCGCGACAAGGCTGCCCTGACTCGCCTCCTGGGCCAGTGGATCGGCACCGACGTCGACCCGCTCATCTATGGGATCTTCCAGTCGACGCGCGTCATCGGATTGTCGATCGAGCCCGGGATCAACGGCGAGCGGACCTACCCGGTGTTCCTGCTGCAGGGCGGACTCGACCTCCCCGACCGTGACGACTACCTGAGCACCGATTCCGGCATGCAGGCGCTGCGAGCCAGGTATCAGGCGCACATCGGCCGCATGCTGGCGCTCGCCGCGTACGATCACACCGACGATCGCGCAGCGGCGGTCGTGCGACTCGAGACTTCCCTGGCGCAAAGCCAGGCGACGCTGGCCGTCTCCGCCAACGACCACAACGCCGATCACCGCTGGACCCGCGCCGATTTCGCCCGCCTGGCGCCGGGAATGGACTGGCCGGCATTTCTCGCCGCGGCTGGGCTCGGCGGGCAGGACACGATCGCCGTCTGGCAACCGGGCGCCATGGCGGGCGTGGCGGCGCTGGTCGCATCCGAGCCGCTCGAGACCTGGAAGGATTACCTGCGCATCCATCTGCTGGACGAAGAGGCCGACGTACTGCCGCGCGCCTTCGCGAACGAAGCGCTCGCGATGCGCAGCGCGGTGTCGGGGAAGCCGGCGGCGAGCCGCGCCGAGCGAGCACTCACGGCGACGCAGCAGGCGCTGGGCGACGCCATCGGCAAGATGTACGCGGAGCGGTACTTCTCTCCCGCGCAGAAAGCGCGCGTCCAGGGGATCGTGACGAATGTGCGGGCGGCGTTCATCCGGCAGGTGGAGTCGACGCCGTGGATGTCGCCTGCGACGCGGACGATGGCGCTCTCGAAATTGCGCTCGCTCTATGTCGGCATCGGCTACCCGGAGCATTGGGAGGACGACACCGACCTGATCGTCGATCCGGCGGATGCGCTCGGCAATCACCGCCGCGTGCTGGAGCGCGGCCGCCGCCGGACGCTCGCGCGCCTCGGGCATCGCGTCGACCTCACCCACTGGTGCATCGCACCGCAGCAGGTGGGCGCGGTGCTCGTGTTCCAGCACAACGCCTATGACTTCGCGGCCGGCCTCCTGCAGGCGCCGAAATTCGACTCGACGGCGTCGGACGCAGCGAACTACGGCGCGATCGGGGCCATCATCGGGCACGACATCAGCCACTACGTCGACGTGCTCGGCGCCGACTACGACACCGTCTTCGCGGAGCGGCATTGGTGGACGCCTGAGGACATGACACGGTTCGAGGCAGCGGCCGATCCACTGGTGCGGCAGTTCTCCGCCTATCGCCCGTTCCCCGACCTCGCTGTGAACGGCAGCCTGACGCGAACGGAAAACGTCGCCGACCTGGCCGGCCTGACGGCGGCGTTCGCGGCGTATCGCCTCAGCCTCGGCGGCCGCGTCCGCGACACTGCGTTGGTCCGGGAGCAGGACCGCCAGTTCTTCATCGGGTGGGCGCGCAGCTGGCGCGTGCGGATCAGCGACGCGGCCATGCGCACTCAGCTCACCTCGAACGATCACGCGCCGGAGATGTTCCGCGTGAATACCGTGCGCAACCTGGACGCGTGGTACGACGCCTTCGACGTGCGACCCGGACAGGCCTTGTATCTCGAGCCCGCGGCGCGGGTGCGCGTGTGGTAGCAGTCGGCTGACCGATGCGGATCACCGTCTGCGAGCTCCCACACGAACCGGCCCCCCTGCGAGAGGCATGGGCCGGGCTGTGCGAGCATACGAAGCGGCAGGCGGCGGAGGTGGTGCTGCTGCCGGAGTGCGCCTTCGTTCCGCCGCTGTGGGAGTGCTGGCCGTTCGACTACAGCCGCTGGGAGCGTGCCGTCCAGCTCAGCGAAGCCTGGCTGGCTCGACTGCCCGAGCTGGGAACCGAGTTTGTCGTCGGTACCAGGCCGGTCGAAGTCGGCGGACGCCCATTCAACCAGGGTTTTCTGTGGTTCCCCACATCCGGCGTGGTGCCGCTGCGGCGCAAGTACTTTCTTCCCGACCAGCCCGGCAACTGGGAGGCGCAGTGGTTCGATGACGGCGATCCGATGTTTCCGGTGTTTCGCGCGGGGCCGCTGTCGTTCGGACTGAACATCTGCAGCGAGCTGTGGGCGCTCGAGACCTACGGGAACTACGCGGGACACGCCCAGGTCGTGATGTCGCCGCGGGCAACCGGCGCCGGTACGTACGCCAAGTGGCTGGCGGCGGGCATGGTAGCGGCGGTGCGCACGGGAGCGTACAGCGTATCGTCCAATCGCGTGGACGTGACGGGCGCGTGCGGCGGTCGCAGCTGGGTGATCAGTCCGGAGGGCGAGATCCTGGCGTTGACGACGCCGGCGGCCCCGTTCGCCACCGTCGACGTCGATCTCGTCGCGTGGCAGGAGACGCGAGCGGGCTATCCGCGCTACGTGTTCACGAGAGGAACGACGGCAACCCTTTGATGGTCATGAACGGACGCATGCCAGTGCCTGTGACGCACGCGCCACCTTCTTCCCGCGATGGCCAGCGCCCCGACAAAGCCCGCAGCGGGTCTCAGGCCATAGATCGACCACGCACGATGGAGGCGACGGCCCGAGAAGCTCGGCAACGGCATGGCCAGGCCCTCCCCGCGCGCTTTCACGTACGCCTCCTTCTTGGTCCAACACGCGAGAAAGGCCGCGGCGTAGCGGTGGTCGGGCACCCTCCGCAAATTCTCCACGTCAGCCGCTGAGAAGCAGCAGCGCGCGATTTCGTCGTAATCGAATTGCGGGCGGATGTATTCGACATCGACCCCGATGTCGGCCCCAGCGGCGATTGCGATGAGGGCGAGATCGGCGGAGTGAGAGAGGTTGAACTTGAGCGCGCTGCCGAGCTCCGGGCCCAGGGAAGGCTTGCCGAACTCGTTGTACACGAACCGGATGTGAGCAGGGGGGACTCCGAGGTAGCATCCCAGTAGCTCTCGCATAGCTCCGTGCGCGACGATGAAGTGCTGCCGGTCTCGCCCGAATCGCAGACGCGCGCTGCGATTCCGCTCGTCACCCGAGAGGATGGCGTACAGCCGGGCGGTTGTGTCACGCGAAATATCCAGACTGACGCGCCATGTGTGCGCTTCGCCGGTCTCGAGAGTCGGAAACATCAGCTGCCAATCACGCGACCAGGGTCGGCCAGCGCGACGAGCACTTCGCGTGGCCCCTCGAAGGAATCCCTGGCGTGCGCGGTGCGGATGTTGTCCACCAGCAGCAGATCGCCGGCTTCCCACTTCTCGCGCACCGTGTGCACGTCGTACGCCGCGTTGATCGTCTGGACGATATCCGCGCCGACCGGTGAGCCATCCCCGAGGCAGGTGTTGAACGGCAGCCCGTCCTCCCCGTAGACATCCACCAGGTATTCGCGCAGCTCCGGAGCCATCGTCCACTCGTTCAGGAACGCGATCTGGTTGAACCAGCACCGACAGCCGGAGAGCGGGTGTCGCACCACGGCGCGGCGGCGCTGCCATGTGCGTAAGACGCCTCCCTCCCGCCACTCGAACTCGATCGCGTTGGCGAGGCAGTAGCGTTCCACGGCGCCGCGGTCGTCCGTGCCGAAGGCGTCATTGACGGATGCCCCGATGTCCGCGTGATAATTGCGGACCAGCAGCCAGCCCACGCGCTCGCAGCGCGCGACCAGCTCGGCCGGCAGCGCCTGGAGGACGGTCGCCGAGTCCGCCAGCGGCGTCGCGCCGCCGCGCGTCGAGGCGGCGAGACAGGCGAACAACATCAGTCCCGGGACCTGGTCCGCGTAGCTGAGCTCGTGGTGCATGCACATCGGCTGGTTGGACGGCCACTTTGACGCCGAGTACACGCCGACGCTGTAGCGCCGGCGCGTCGCGAAGGCCTCTCGTTCGATCATCAGGTTGCCCAGCTTCCGAAACACCGCTTCGGTCTGGACCTGGTCGAAGAGCCCGAGCCCGCGCACGAGCAGCGCCCCGTGCTCAGTGACCGCACGGCGCAACACGTTGCGGTATTCGGCTGCCCAGCACGCCACGTCGTCCGCCGCGGCGACTCGCAGCAGCGGGGGCTTGCCGGGCTGCAGGTCGACGCTGAGCGGCGAGGTCCGCGAAGGAGAGGTCATATGCGGGTCGCAGCGCAGTGGCCGCTCGGCCCCTGCGCTGGAGCCTCGTCGAGCAGGGTGGCCTGGTCGCTGAGTACCGGGTGGGCCGCGAGGTCGCTGAACGACAGCGCGCGGTCCAGGGCGACCACCAGCTTCAACGCGGACAGTGAAGTGCCGCCGAGGTCGAAGAAGTCGTCCCGCCTGCCGATCTCGTCTCTGGGGATGCCGAGTACTTCCGCCCACACATCTGCCAGCCATAGCTCGACCGCGGTACCCGGCTCGTCATGGCCTGGCTCGGGGGCTTCGAGCTCCGCGGCGAGCGCCGCCAGGGTCTTCTTGTCCGTCTTGCCGTTGTCCGTGAGCGGCAGCGTCTTTCGCCAATGCAATGCGGACGGAATCATGTACGCCGGCAGCGACGCGCCGAGCTGGTCTCGCATCACGGCGTCATCGAGAGGTCGGTCGCCCGTGTAGAAGGCCACGAGGTGCTTGTTGCCGTCGGGACGCTCGATCACCACCACCGCGCCCTCACGCACGCCCCGCACTCCGAGGAGCCGGTTCTCGATCTCCCCGATTTCGATGCGGAACCCGCTGATCTTGACCTGCGCATCGCGGCGCCCGAGGAATTCCAGCTTGCCGTCGGGCAGCCAGCGCCCGAAGTCGCCGCTGCGGTACAACCGCCCGCCCGGGCTGCGCGGATCGGACAAGAAAGCGCCCCGGGTGCGCTCGGGATCGTTGATGTACCCGCGGCCGACGCACACGCCGGAAAAGAGGATCTCCCCGGGTTCGCCGAGCGATACCGGAGACAGGTGCTCGTCGACGACGGCAATGCGGACATTGTGGATCGGGCGGCCCAGCGGAACGCGCTCTCCGGACGGCGGGCAGTCCATGATCTCGTGGTTGGTGTCGTCCGATGTTTCGGTGAGCCCGTACGCATTCACCAGTTTGATGCGCGGTTGCACCGCGAACCAACGCTCGACCAGCTCCTTCTTCAACGCCTCGCCGGTGGCCACCACGTAGCGCAGGTCCGGGAGCGCGCACGGATGGCGCGCCAGAAAGGACACGAGGACTTCGAGATAGGACGGCACCACCTGAACGACGTTCACGGCGGCGCCGGCGATCGTGTCGATGAATCGCCCGGCGTCGAGGATGATCTCTTGCTCGACGAGATGCGTGCGTCCACCGACGAGCAGAGCCGACAGCAATTGCCAGAGCGAGATGTCGAAGCACTGGGGCGCCGTTTGCGCCACGACGGTCCCTTCGACGATCCCCAAATCGTCGATCTTGGCAAACAGGTGGTTGAGCATCCCCGCGTGCTCGCACATCGCGCCCTTGGGGTCACCGGTGGAGCCGGAGGTGAAATAGATGTAGGCGAGCTGGTCGGTCGCGATTGGAAGGCCGAGGTTCTCGTCGACCTGGCTCCCCCCCTGCGCGCTTGCCGCGCCGACGTCGACGGTAGCGACCTGATCGGGCATCGCGGGGCTGCCGCGCTCCGCGAGCACGATGCGGCAGCCTGCCCGGGAGAGCATGCGAGCGATGCGGTCGGCCGGGAAATGAGGCTCGATGGGCAAGTAGGCGCCCCCGGCCTTGAAGATCGCGAGCACGGCGGTCAACCAGTCCAGATTGCGCTCGGTGACCACACCCACGACGCCCTCGTGCGACAGGCCCCATTCCAGCAGGGTGCGGGCGACACGGTTGGCGCGGGCATTGAGCTCGCGGTAGCAGAGCCGGCGGTCGCCCTGCACGGCGGCGATGGCGTCGGGGCGTGTCCGCGCCATGGTTTCGAAAACCTCGTGAGCCCGGGCGTCGGGAAGCGCTCGGCTCGCTCCGACGCCCACCATTGTGGCGTACTCGCTCATCTCACACCTCCCGCGCCGGGTTTCCTCCCCACCGCGCGCCGGGCGGGACCTCCTCCCCCTTCATAAGGAAGGAGTCGGTCCCGAGCACGGCGCCGTCACCCATCGTGACACCATAGTGGACCAGGGCGTCGACGCCGATCGTGGCGCCCGCGCCGATCGTCGTCCGGTCGCACTTGAACGTGCCGTCCTCCTGCGAGTGGTTTTGGATCTTGCTGCGGTAATTGAGGACCGCTTCGTCGCCGATGGCAGTGAGCGTCGGCTCAGGGATGTGGATGCCGTCGTCGAACACCCTACGCCCCAGCCGAACGCCCATGAGCCGCCACAGCACGTTCTTGAACGGAGTGCCGTCGAAGGCGTGGAGATAGTGAATGGGATGCAGCTTCCACAGGCGCTCCACCAGCCAGAAATCGGGGTGGTAGATGGAGCAAATGGTCGGCTGTATCGGGCGCAGCACCGCGAGGCAACGCTCCACGAGGGTGAAGTAAACCGCGGCGGCTACGACGCTGAGCGCGAAACACGCGGCCGCCACCACGTGGGAAAACACGGCGTACTGCTCGAGAGCGGCGAGGTAGAGCACCGCGCTCAGGAACACGGCCATCCACCGAGTGAGGAGGAAGATGCCGATGGTCCGTCGGTTGTACCGGTTCTTCGCCGCCAGGCCGCGGCGCAGCGCCTCCCCCGCTCGCAGATGGTCGAATTGGGTGTCGCGCTCGACAGTGCGCGGAATCTCGAAACACGGAGCGCCCAGCAGGCCGACGCCTTCGCGAATCTTGCCGTCGAGCGGCACCATCACCTTCGTCGCAAGCAGGACATTGTCGCCCGTCCGGCCGCCCGCGGGGTACGTGACGTCGTTTCCCAGAAAGCTGTGGGAGCCGATCGCCACGCGAGACACGCGAAACGACGTGCTCGAGACTTCGTCGTTCATCAGAATCAGCCCGTCCGCGACCATCGTCCCGCTGCCGACGGAGCAGAGGCGCGGGTTGGCGTGGATCACTTCGATGCCGAAATTCGACCCGGTCTGCACGACTGGAGAGAGGTGATAGCCCAGCCACTGCAGGTATCGGACGATGTACGAGCTGTCGCCGAAGAGAAAGGTGAAGAACTTCACGTTGCCCAGCCGCGCGATGGTCCGATGGATCGCGTCGTGGACGCCATAGAGCGGATAGACCGTGTCCGGGGGAAGCAACGGGTTCAACACCCGAGGCACCCCGACCATGAGCAAGAGCCCGACGAGCGCGAGGCCGAAGAAGAGCACGAGTGTGAGGGCCCCCGCCTCGATGCACAGCGCTCCCAGCCCGCTCGCACCACCGGCCGGCTCCAGGAGCCGTGCGAGCGACGACGCCGCATTGATCGCCAGGCTCGCGCCGCCTTCGATCAGCGGCAGGTAGACGAGCAGGACGACCAGCAGCGCCGCGACGGAGTAGCTCGCGCGACGCAGCCGACCGCACCGCGCCGGCGGGACTCTCACATAGTTCACGTCGGTGCGCTGTGCCGGAGATCCGTGCCACCGCTCGCCCGCAGGGACCACCTGACCGCTGTGCAGTGCGGAGGCGTGACCAAGCTGGGCCCCGTCGCCCATGGACGTGTGGATGTCGAGCACGCTCCGTTCGCCGACGAACACATTCCGGCCCAGGGTCACCGGCCCGGTCTCGAGCCGTCCGCTCTCCGCCCGATAGCCGTTGAACACCGTCTCCTTGCGGAGCACCGTTCCCGCGCCGATGGTCAGGAGATCCGCGCACACCGGCACGCGTCGCGAGAGGATCACGACGCCCGGCCCGATTTTCGCCCCCAGTGCTCTCAGATAGAACAGGTACACGGGAGACCCGAAGAACAGGCGGGCCGCCGGGCTGGACCGGATCAGCGTCTTGACGATCCAGAAACGGACGTAGGCAAGACTCCACAGGCGGATCTGCTGGGGCCGCCAGCGGCCGATGAGCGTCCACTTCGCGGCAAGCGGAACTGCGCTGACCGCAGCGAACGCCGTGCCACTGGCGAGGATCAATCGCACGTAGATCGCGGCGGCACTCGAGCCCGCCGCGACCCACGCGTATCCCGTCACGATGGCGACCACGGCCCCATAGGAGTAAGCCAGGAAGAACAGGGCCTGCAGTGCTCCACAGAGAACGTATTCCCACGTGCTGGTTCGCATCGCTGCCTCGACCACCGTCGACCGCGACGGCGTGGTCGGCCGTGGGGCCGCGTCCGCGAGCGCCGCCACCAGGCTGCGAATCGTGGGATGCGCGTACACATCCCGCATCGACACCGGCGGCAGGCCGCCGCGCTTTCGCAGGCGCGCGCAGAAATGGGCCATGACGAGCGAGTCGGCGCCGAGGTCGTCGAAGAAATGACTGTCGACCGTCACCGCGTCCGTGCCCAGCACTTCGGCGAGCACCTCGGCGAAAACGGCCTCGACGCCTGCTTCGACGACCGCCGTCATCGCTCGACCTCGCAAAAGAAGTCCGTCAGTCGCAGCTCCCGGCCGGCGGCCACCGCCCGGTCGTACACCCACTTGCCGACGGCCACGTCGAGGACTCCCATGCCGAACGGGGAGAAGATGATCGGACGACTGCGATCCACCGAGCAACGCCCCAGCATCACGTCGGCGAGCGTGCCCGTCACGAAGCTGCGGCTTCCCGTTTGCTGCTCGGCGAGATGAGGCGATGTGTTCGCCCGCAGGACGTGCTCGACGTCGTCCACGACGTTATGAGATCGGAGCAGGATCTCGGGTGCGAGATCGCGCAGGGAGATGTGCAGCACCAACGGGTTGTGCGCGAACAGCGAGCCGTCGGCGATGTACGGCGCCGGCGCGACGGTGGTGAACACGATCAGATCCGAAGCCCGCAGCAGCGAGTTCACGTCCGGCGCCACCGTCACCGCGCGATGGCGCTCGAGGCGGCACGCCGTCCAGCGGAATCTCGCGCTTTCGTGCGGCGACCTGTCGTACAAGCGCACTTCCTCGATCGCCCAGCCGGTGTCGACCAGGAAGTCGTACACGTACCGGGCGATCAAGCCCGTGCCCACGATGCCCAACGCCTGCGCACGGCGCGATGCACCGTTCAGCCAATACGCGGCGAGGGCGCCCGACGCGGCCGTCCGCGCAGCCGAGATGATCGAGCTCTCGAGCACGGCGAAGGGGTAGCCGGTCTCATAATTGTTGAGCACCAGCACGGCCGACGCCCGCGGAAAGCCTCGCTCGACGTTCCCGGGGTAGCTGGCGATCCACTTGATGCCGGCCACGCCGAAGCCGTCACCGAGGAAGGCCGGGAGCGCGATGATGCGACAGTCCGGCTTGTCGGGGAAGCGGAGAAAGAGACTCTCCGGGTTGACGGATCGCCCCTGAGCGTGGGCGAGATAGGCGTCCCGGAC
>DATFTG010000014.1:0-3209 GCA_035262265.1 Gemmatimonadales bacterium | reverse complement strand
GGCGACACCCTGAAGGGTGTGCCTCAAGAAGCACTGCGCTCTCGCGCAGTGCAGTTTGAGGCCCACGCTTTAGCGTGTCGCCTCACGACGGATTCAATTCATTGAGGAAACCCATGAGTCCCCTGCTTCGGTTCGTTCTCGTCGCCTTGCTAGTCAGTGCCGGGCCGCCGCTCGCCGCGCAACAACCGTCGAGCACCGAATATCCCGGGCTCGAAACCGGGAAGATGTGGACGTTCGACGCTCCGCCGCTCACATACTGGGCCAAGCGCTACGACTTCCATCCCGACCAGGCGTGGCTCGATCACGTTCGCCTCGCCGCGGCGCGGATCCCCGGCTGTTCGGCGTCCTTCGTTTCGGGCGACGGCCTCGTGCTCACGAACCATCACTGTTCGCGCGAGTGCATCGACGCGGTGACGAAAGCGGGCGAGGACCTTCTGTCCAACGGATTCGTCGCCGCGGCGCGCGCCGAGGAGCGGCCCTGTCCGGGAATGGTGCTCGATCAATTGCAGGCGATCAGCGACGTGACGGACAGCGTCACCGCGGCGGTGCCGGCGGGAACGCCGGCGACCCGGGCCGCCGATCTGCGAGCGGCGGCGATCCGCGGACTGGAGCTGCGCTGCAAGGGAACCGCGGCGGACGCGTCTTGCCAGGTGGTGACGATGTACCGTGGCGGGCAGTACAAGCTGTATCGCTTCCGCCGTTTCACCGACTTACGGCTCGTGTTCGCCGTGGAAGCGTCGACGGCGTTCTTCGGCGGCGACCCCGACAACTTCACCTTCCCGCGCCACGACCTCGACATGTCGATGGTGCGCGCCTATGTCGACGGACAGCCGGCGCACACCGACTACCTGCGGTGGAGCGCGAAGGGAGCGTCGGAAGGCGACCTCGTCTTCGTGGTGGGCAACCCCGGCTCGACCGGCCGCCTCAACACCGTTGCGCAGCTGGAATACCTGCGCGACGTGCAGTATCCCGCCACGCTCGATCTCCTGGCGCGGGAGATCGCCGTGTATCAGGCGCTCGCCGCGGCCGACACGGTGCGTGGGAAAGAGCTGCGCAACACGCTGTTCGGGCTGCAGAACTCGCAGAAGGCGATTCGCGGTTATCAATCGGGACTGCTCGATCCCCAGCTGATGACGCGCAAGCGCGTATGGGAGCGGACGCTGCGCGCCAAGGTGCAGGCCGATCCGGTGCAGCGCCGGCTCTACGGCAGCGCGTGGGACTCGACCGCCGCGGTGCGGCGCCATCTCGCAAGCCTCGACGTGCGCCGGCGCTACTACGCCTTCGGCGCATACGGGACTCGGCTGCTCGGGACGGCGGCGGCGCTGGTGCGGCTGCCGGTCGAGCGAGCGAAGCCCGACAGCCTGCGGCTCCCCGCCTATCGGGAAGCCAGCCGCGCGCAAATCGAGCGGCTCGTGACGAACGAGGCGGCGGTCGACACGGTGGTCGAGGCGGCGATGCTCACCGCGTATTTCACCGCGCTGGCGCGCGAGCTCCCGGCGACCGACCCGGTGCGCCGGGCGACGCTGGCTGGCCGGACGCCGGAAGCGGCGGCGCACGCCATGGTGGCCGCCTCGACGCTGATCACAGCGGAGCAGCGCCGCGCGCTGCTCTCGGGCGGCGCCGACGCCGTGGCGCAATCGCACGATCCGTTCATTGCGCTGGCCCGCACCATCGACCCGCTGGAGCGCGCGATCCAGAAGCAGGTGACGGCGCTCCTGAGTCAGGAGGCGCAGAACGACGAGCGCGTAGCACGGGCGGTGCTGGCGGCGTTCGGCACCAGCATCGCTCCCGACGCCACGTTCAGCCTGCGCATTTCCGATGGCGAAGTGAAGCGCTATCCGATGAACGGCACGTTCGCGCCGGCGTTCACGACGATCTACGGGTTGTACGACCGCTCGAGCGCGTTCGGCGGCAAGGAGCCCTGGAACCTCACCGCGGCGTGGCAGGCGGCGCGGGACTCGGTGACCCTGGCGACGCCGCTCAACGGGGTATCCACCGCCGACATCATCGGCGGAAATTCGGGCAGCCCGGTCGTCGACCGGGAGGGCAAGCTCGTGGGATTGATCTTCGACGAAAACATGGAGGCGCTGCCGCTGCGCTTCCTGTTCGGCGAGGCGACGGGGCGATCGGTGTGGGTGGACGCGCGCGGCATCGTGGAGGCGCTGCGCCATGTCTATCACGCCGGCGCGCTCGCCGACGAGCTGGCCCGCTAACCGGCGAGGAGTTTCAGCGCGTCGGTGACCGCTGCAAGCAGCGGGTCGGTGGTGATGGGTTTGCGCAGGAACCCGGCGGCGCCGGCGCTGCGTACCTGGCCTTCGAGGGACTGATCTTCGCTGGCGGTGATGACGACGATGGGGATGAGCTGTGTCGTCGTCGTTTTGCTGAGTCGCTCGAGCAGCCGGAGGCCGCCGCCCGCGGGCAGGTTGATGTCGAGCAGGATCAGCCCGGGACGCTCGCGCTGCGCGACCATGAATCCCTGCACGGGATCGAGCGTCGAAATGGACGGGTAGCCCGCGGCCCGCAGCAGCGACACCAGCTGCTGGCACACCACCTGATCGTCATCGACGATCAGGACGGTCGGCTTGCCGGGGCCGGTCATGAGACGACAATATTGGTCCCTGGCGTCCATACAGCCAAGTGCCGTGCTGGCTCACCTCCGGAGGCACGTTCCCGATGCCGGTCGGTCGAACCGCTTTCGCGTTCATCGTCACCTTCGTTTGCGCATTGCTCGTGTTCACGCTGCCCCGCTTCGCCTGGAATACGCTGCAGGCCGGCCAGCGGCCGGACACGACCGCCGCGCAGCATCCCGACACGGCCAAAGCGGCGGCTCCGGCCGCGGCCACGCCCACGCCGCAATCCCTCGCTCCGGATACGCGGACGGTTCCACAGCGGCTCGTCGGGTTGTTCGGGATCGTCGCCATCCTCGGACTCGGGTTCCTGTTGTCGAGCAACCGCAAGGCGATCAGCTGGAGGGTCATTGCGTGGGGAGTGGGGCTGCAGTTCGGCTTCGCGCTGTTCGTGCTGCGGAGCTCTTTGGGGCACTCACTCTTTTCGTGGCTTGGGGCTCTCGTTACGGCGATCCTCAGCTTCTCGTATGAAGGCTCCAAGTTCGTGTTCGGCGTCATAGGGGAACAACACTCCAGTCTCGGCGTCATCTTCGCGTTTCAGGTTCTGCCAGCGATCATTTTCGTCTCCGCGTTGTTCGCCAT
>DATFTG010000013.1:0-6973 GCA_035262265.1 Gemmatimonadales bacterium | reverse complement strand
CATTGACCGCTGCACTCGACTCGCGCTGCTACGGCGAAGATTCGACCGATCTCGCCGCCGTCGTCCTCGACTTGCTGCGCGAGCGGCACCAGCAGGTCGCCGTCGCCGAGTCGTGCACCGGCGGCCTGTTGGGCGCGCGGCTCACGGCGATTCCGGGCTCGTCCGACTGTTTCGTCGGCGGCGTCATCGCCTACGCCGACGACGTCAAGATCGGGGAGTTGGGCGTGCCGCAAGCGACGCTCTCTGCGCACGGCGCCGTCTCCGAGGAAACGGTGCGCGCGATGGCGGAAGGCGCCACAAAGCGTTTCGATGTCGCCTGCGCGATGGCGATCACCGGGATCGCGGGGCCGGGCGGCGGGACGCCGGAGAAGCCGGTGGGGACGGTGTGGCTCGCGGCGCGACGCAACGGCGAGACCAGGGCGATCGGCCGCATGATGGTGGGGGACCGCGAAGAGATTCGCGCGCGCAGCGCCCAGGCCGCGCTCGATCTGCTGCGCGGCCTGCTCACCACTCCCTGATGCCCGACTTTCGGGCTCCGGACGGGGCTTCATTGGCGTACGACGCCTACGAGCCGAAGACCGACAACCGACGACCGATGACGATTCTGTGGGTTTGTGGCTGGTCCGACCATCGCACCCGCTGGCAACGCCCCGCCGAAGCGCTGCGCAACGCCGGCTACGCCGTGTACCTGCTGGACCAGCGCGGCCACGGCGACTCGGCCGGCATCCGCGGCCACCTCTCCCGCTTCAGCCAGCTGCTGGCTGACCTCCAGGCGTTTCGCCGCCTCATCCGCTCCAGGAGCGACGTCCCCCAGGTCCTCCTCGGCCATGCGTTCGGCGCGCTCGTCGTGCTGCGCTACCTCGAGACGCAGCCATCGGACCCCGTCGCGCGCGTCGTGCTCTCCTCGCCCTGGCTCTCCCTCGCGCGACCCGTTCCACTGCTCAAGCGCATCGCCGGCCGGCCGCTCGCCGACCTGTGGCCGTCGCTGCAGATGCCCTCCGGCATCGACGCGCGCCGGCTGACGCGCGACGCCGCCGTGAGCGCGGCGTATTTCGCCGACCCCGCGGTGCACCACGTCATGACGCCGGGGGCGTGGCGCGAAATCAAATGGGCCGAGCGCGTTGTCCCCGCCGACGCCCACCGTATCGCCGTGCCGTTGTTGTTTCTCCTGGCGGGGCAGGACGGGATCGTCGACGCCGAGCGGGCGCGGGCGTTCGCCAACGGACTACGGGGCGCGGTGGATACAAAATCGTATCCGGAAATGCAGCACGATCTGTTTCTGGATACTGGTTGGGAGAAGCCGATGGCGGATGTGTTGGAGTTCCTGAGGCGATAGGCGAACTCTGTTTCTAGAAGACTCCGTCGTTCTCAGCGGCTGCTGTCACCGATGGTGACGCGAAATCAAGCGTGAGAATCGAAGCCCTCGTCGCTCTCAGCGACAGAGAGCCGAGCCGCGGCTCTTAGCCGCGACGTGCTGCGCGAAACGTGCACGATGGTGCCGCGCGAAACGTGCACGATGGTCCGGGGCTCTCGCTACCTGCCCCGTTGTTCGCGGAGGGGGCTCTCGCCACCTGTCTCCGTTTGTTCGCGGCTGAGAGCCGCGACTCGGCTGCTGTCACCGATGGTGACGCGAAATCAAGCGTGTGAATCGACGCCCTCGTCGCTCTCAGCGACAGAGAGCCGAGCCGCGGCTCTTCGCCGCGACGTGCTGCGCGAAACGAGCACGATGGTGCGATACGTCGCGCGATTCCGTACCGCTTCGCGTTGATTCGATCCCACATTCTTGCGACTCACACGGATCTTCAGGCGTATGCGCGACCGTATCTACGTTCATCTCGTATGGACAACCAGAGACCGAAAACCCACGATCGATCAACCGGTCGCTCGTTTTCTATCCCGGTATCTCGTTGCCGTGGCGCATCAGGAGCGAGCGGGAGTGCGTGCTCTGGGAATCGTGCGAACGCACGTGCATCTACTGTTGCAGCTCCATCCCACCACCAACATTTCGAAGTTGCTGCAACGCATGAAGGGTGGCAGTGCGGCTGTAGCCAATCGCGAAGGCTGCACAGAGGCATCTCGGCCGCTACGCTGGGCGAAGGGGTACAGCATCACGTCCGTCAGCCCGAGCGCCTTGCCCTCGGCCCAGCAATACGTCCTCGAACAAGCGAGGCACCATCCCCGGGATGCCATCACGGGTTGGGAGCCGGAAGCACCGTTCGCAGTTGTCGCGGGTGGCGACGCGAAATCAACGCCTGAAAATCGAAGCCCCGGTCGCTCTCAGCGACAGATAGCCGAGCCGCGGCTCTTAGCCGCGCAAACACGAGCACCGTGGCGCGAGCCTTGAGAAATGACCGTGGTCAGAAACCCTTGCGATCAGAACCCTTCGCGGTCAGAACCCTTCGCGGTCAGAAACCCCCGAGTTGCCTATCCGTATCCAATTGTGAGCTCGGTCTTCTTTAGTTCGATTCTTATCGCTATCTTCTTGTCCACAAACGTCTTCCGATGCTCCGGGCAACCCGCCAAAACGGCGCACAATTCCGGCACATCGGTTGCTTTGGGGCTCTGAACCATGACGAAGCACAAAGACAAGCATCCGCATAAGGAACCGCATCCGGTCGAAGCCGCTCCCAAGGCTGAGGCCCCGGAGGCGCACGAGGGTGGTCTCCCCGTCGAGCCGCTCCCCGAGGCGCTGGGCCGGCTCGAAGGCGAGCTCAACGATGCTCGCACGGCCACCGCGCAGGCGACCGACAAGTACCTGCGCCTCGCCGCCGAGTTCGACAATTACAAGAAGCGCAGCCTGAGAGAGCGCACCGAGGCGCATACCCGGGCGCAGGCCGACCTCGTGGCGAAGCTGGTCGACGCGCTGGACGACCTGGCGCGCTTCGCCCATGTCGATCCCGCCCAGACCGACGCCAAGACGATCCACGACGGCGTCGACATGGTGGAGCGCAAGTTCTGGAAGCAGCTCGACGCCATCGGCGTCACGCGCATCGACCAGCCGGGGGTGCCCTTCGACCCCAATCAGCACGAAGCGGTGACGATGGCGCCGGCATCCGCGGCGGCGCAGGACCACACCGTCGGCGCGATCCTGCAGCCCGGCTACAAGATCGGCGACGCGTTGATCCGTCCGGCGCGTGTCGTGGTCCTGAACTGGCAGGGTGCGCCTTCACCCAGTACCGACGACCCAGTACGCCTTTCCGATAACTGATGGCTCAGACGCGCGACTACTACCAGACCCTCGGCCTCAAAGAGACCGCCACCACCGACGAGATCAAGAAAGCATTTCGCCGGCTGGCGAAGCAGTACCATCCCGACCGCAACCCCAACAATCCCCAGGCGGCCGATCGCTTCAAGGAGATCAACGAGGCGCACGACGTCCTGAGCGACGACGACAAGCGCAAGAAGTACGACATGCTGCGCAAGTACGGCGCGTTCACGGGGGCGGGACGCAGCGGCGGGCGGGCGGACGGCCGCACCGGGTATGCGCCGCCGACCGGCGCGGGCGGCGAAGAGTTCGACATGTCCGACCTCTCCGGCTTCGGCGGACTGGGCGACCTCTTCTCGTCGATCTTCGGCCGCCGCAAGGATGAAGAGGTCGACGACACCGTCGAAACGGTGCTGGCGATTCCGTTCCGCGTAGCGGCCCTGGGCGGGAAGATTCCCATCAACATCCCCATGACGGAAGTGTGCCCGACGTGCGGCGGCAAGGGCGCCGCGCCGGGTGCCACGATCTCGCAGTGCCCCGAGTGCAAAGGTCGCGGCACGATTTCCTTCGGGCAGGGCAGCTTCGCCGTGAACCGGCCGTGCCCCGTGTGCCGCGGCAAAGGCAAGGTGCCGAGCCAGGCGTGCCCGACGTGCAAGGGATCGGGCGACGTGCAGGTGCAGAAGCGGATCATGGTGACGGTGCCGCCCGGTACCGAAGACGGCATGCGGATGCGGCTCAAGGGGCAGGGCGCGAAGGGGAAGGGCGACCTCGTGATTCAGTTCCAGGTCGAGGCCGACCACTTCTTCCGCCGCGAGGGCGCGGATATCGTCTCCACCGTGCCGATCAACATCGCCCAGGCGATGCTCGGCTCGCGCATCAAGGTGCGCACCATCGACGGCAAGCACGTGGTGCTGAAGATTCCGGCGGGGACGCAGAACGGGCAGAAGTTCCGCATCTCGGGGCAGGGGATCGAGAAAAACGGGAAGCGCGGCGATCAGTACGTCGAGGTGCGGATCGAGCTCCCCGAGAAGCTCACCCCGGAGCAGGAAGAAGCGGCGAAATCGTTCGCGGAGAAGGCCGGCCTGAAATACTGAGCGGCACGGAGGTCGGGATGGTTCGCAGTCTCGCTGGCATCATCCTCGGCTTTTTCACGATCGTCATCCTCGTGCTCGTCACGACGCCGATCGCGGTGAAGCTGTTGCTCAAGGACCCCGCGGGCCGCCCCACGGCGCCCTATCTCATCGCCAATCTGCTCTTCGGGCTCGGCTCCGCCGCCGCCGGCGGCTGGGTCGCCGGCGCCGTCGCCGGCCGGGCGCCGCTGCTGCACGCCGGCATCCTCGGCGGCCTCATCCTGGCGCTCGGTCTCTGGACCGCCGCCCAGGGCGGCGCCGCGCGCGCCGGCCAGCCCATCTGGTATGGGTGGACGCTTCCCTTCGTCGGAGCTGTGGGCGCGGTGCTTGGGGGAGCTGCCTTCTAAAACTGCGTAAGCAGTGAGCGGTAAGCGGTAGAAGCCCACCTCATCCGAGCGGTCATCAGGTAGGAAGGCCGCTCACCGCTCACCGCTCACGCCTCTTTTTTTTTACCGGTCTCTCAGTCTCTGCACCGTCCCCATGACGGGCAGGTACCACCGCGGCACGGCCTTGAATTTCAGCGCCTGGAAGGGCGAAATCTCCTCGCCGTGGCCGAGTACGCTCTGGGCGACGCGGGATCCCAGATACAGCGCCAGGCCCAGACCGTAGCCGTTGCAGCCGATCGCGAAGTGGACCCCGTCCTTTCCTCCGGCGTGCGGCAGGTGGTCCCGCGTCATCGCGACCGAGCCCCACCAGATGTAGTCCACGTCGGTGCCGAGCAGGCGCGGGAAGTGCGTGCACATCGAGTCGCTCAGTCCCTTCAGCCGCTCGGGCAGCGTCCTGCGGCGAAACGGCGCTTCGCAGCCGAAGATCATGCGCGTATCGGCGCTGAGCCGGAACCACGTCATCGGTTCCCGCGTGTCCGTCACCACGCGGTCACGGCGCATCAGCGTCCGCTCGACATGCTGTCCCAGCGGCGCGGTGGTGATCATCGTGCTCGAATGGAAATAGATGCGCCGGCGCAGCCCGGCGACGACGGGGTCGCCGGAGCCGCCCGTCGCGACGACCACCTCCCTGGCGCCGAGCGTGCCGCGTGAGGTGCGCACCGTGAAGCGATCCGCTTCGCGCTGCAGCGACTCGACCTCCACGCCCTCCACCAGCGCCGCGCCGGCCTTCTGCGCCGCGGCGGCGAGGCTCCAAAACAGCTGCGCCGGATTGAGGCTGCCCGCGATCGGATCGAGCAGCGCGCCGAAATACGGGACGCTCGCGCCCAGCTCGGAATCGAGCCGGTTGCCCGGCACGAGCGCGGTTTCGTGGCGCATCACCTTGGCGAAGGCCTCGGCGTCGCGCTCCAGCTCGGCGTAGTCCTTCGGCTTGGCGGCGAGCCGCAGGTGGCCGCACAGCCGGTAATCACAGGGGAGCGCGGGGCTCTCGCCGGTGGCGAGCTCCTCCAATTCAAAGATGGCGGCGCGGGATGCGTCGAACAGCTCGCGGGCGTGCACGGCGCCGAGCGACGCGACGAGCGAGTACGCGCCGCGACGGAATCCCGGCAGCACGATGCCGGCGTTGCGCGTCGAGGCGCCGGTGCCGAGCGGGCCCCGCTCGATCACGGTGACCTGGGCGCCCGCCTTGGCGAGCACCCGCGCCGCCGCGAGCCCCGTGTAGCCGCCCCCGATCACGACGACGTCGGTGCGCTGCGGCAGCTCGGCGCGACCCAGCGCCTCGGGGCGGGGCGACACCTCGAGCCAGTAGGGGCGCTCTTGCACGCTACAGCTCCTTCACCATCGCCATCGCGCTGGCGGGGCAGGCGCGCGTAAACTCGATCGACTGCCGCACGGCGGGAGCCACCTCGTCGCGGGGGATAGGGCGGAAGCCAAAGCGCGGGAAGAATCCCGCGGCGGTTTCCGTTAGCAAGTAGAGTGCCCGAATTCCGCGGGCCTCGGCCAGCCGGATCGCCGCTTCCGTCAGCCGCATCCCGAGCCCCGTCCCGCGTTGTGGCTCCGCCACCGCAACCGAGCGCAGAAGACCCGCCCCGTCGTATGGCTCGATCGCCGCACAGCCGACGACAGTGGCGGTGGGTGAGACGGCGGTCGATGAAACGGCGGTCGGAGAGACGGCGGTCGGAGAAACGGCTCCGACCCGGGCAACGAGCGCCGTCGGCAGGTGCTCGGCCAATCCTGCGTCTGGGAGGCCGTGCGAAGCCAGCAGCGCGAGGATGGCGGCGAGATCCGAAGCCTGGGCGGGCGTAATGACAGGGCGGTCGGTAAGACGGCGGTCGGGCGGACGGTCAGTTGCCATGTACCTAATCTAGAAGGGGACCGCCTGACCGCCGCAGTATCGACCGCCGGTTCTCCGACCGCCGCGGTACCGACCGCCGCTTTTCCGTCCGCCGCCTCATCGACCGCCTAGTCCTTCAGCACCGGCGCGAGATCCCGAAACGTCTTCAGCGCCTCTTCTCCGATGACCGGCCGCACGTACTCCAGCACGATGCGCCCCAGCAGCGCCATATCCTCGTGCTTGATTCCGGCGGTGAGCAGGGCGCGCGCCAGCCCCGAGGGGCCGGTCGGCCCCGGCATCTCCCCCGTGCGCGCCGCGCTCATCAGCGCCCGTCCCATGTAGCTCTCGGCATCCGGGAGCGACGTCTTCACGCGGTTGAACACGTCGCGCGGCAGGGTCATGCGCAGCGCGTTGAGAATCG
>DATFTG010000012.1:0-2628 GCA_035262265.1 Gemmatimonadales bacterium | reverse complement strand
CGACATCGCGCGCATCGTCTCACTCACGATGCGGGAGCAGTTCACCCCCGACCTCCCGCACGCCATCGAAGTGATCCGTCGGCAGCTGAGCGAAATGCCGGCCCGGCTGCAGACCGCTGCGGCGAAACGCGAGGGGGAACGGCGCGCGGCGGAGATGCGTCAGTTTCTGGACGCGCTCGCGCAGGAGACGGATTCGCTGCGGTCGCTCTGAAAACTTCAACCCGTCACCCCGGGGGCGACACGCCAGAGGCGTGTGCCTCCAGATTCACTGCGCTAAAGCGCAGCGGCTTTCGGAGGCGCACCCTTTAGGGTGTCGCAACCAGGCGGGACGCTCACTTTCTCTCGGGAGTCACCCGCACCATCACCGCCCCGTGCGCCGGTACGGTGGTGCTGAAGTGGTCGCTGAACGTGCCGAGGTCGGCGTGGCTCCACAGGTCGCGCACGTGAGCGGGGCCTGACACGCGCAGCCGCCACCACGATGCCGCGATCACCGTCTGCAGCGTCGAGCGATTGAGCAGCACCACCGCCCTGCTCCCGTCCGCCAGCGGCTTCATCCACACCTGCAGCTCGGGGCTGCGTTCCTCCACCAGCGTGCCCTGTACGCCGAGCGAATCCTGATCGACCGCGATCACGTCACGATTGATGAGGATGTCGCGCGTCGCCCCCGACATTGCGCGCACGTCGTTCCCTGCGATCAGCGGCGCCGCCATGATCGCCCACAAGCTGAGGTGCGCCCGGTACTCGTCGTCGGTCATGCCGCCGTTGCCGATCTCGAGCATGTCGGGATCGTTCCAGGCGCCGGGCCGCGCCGCCGCCGCGTGCTGGCCCGAGATGTCGAGATTCGAGAGCATACTGGTCCAGTGATCCTCGATGTCGGTGGTCGTGCGCCACAGGTTACCGGTCGCGGGGCCCCATTCCCACGGATTCGCCGACCCCCATTCGCAGAGGCTGAACACGATCGGCCTGCCCGCCCGCGCCAGCGCGTCGCGGAATTTGGCGTACTGCACCGGCGCCTCGAGCCCCTCGGCGTTGCACCAGTCCTCTTTGACGTAGTCCACGCCCCATTCGGCGAAGGTCCGGGCGTCGACGTCCTCGGAGCCGTACGTCCCCGGCCGGCCCTGGCACGTCCTGCGTCCGGCGTCGGTGTAGATGCCGAACTTCAGGCCGCGGTTGTGGACGTAGTCGGCGAGCGGCTTCATCCCGCCCGGAAAGCGCGCGGAGTCGGCGACGAGGCGGCCCCTGGCATCGCGTGCGACCTGCCAGCAGTCGTCGATCACGACGTACTGGTAGCCCGCGTCGCGCAGACCGCTCGCCACCATCGCGTCGGCGGTCTCGCGGATCAGCTGGGCACTGACGTCGCAGCCGAAGTGATTCCAGCTGTTCCATCCCATGGGAGGCGTGCGGGCGAGGCGGTTGTCGAGCGCCGGACGGGTCCCGCCGGCGGCGAGGAGGACACCGCTCACGACCGCGATCATTCCATGCGCGCGCATCTCGATCTCCGGTTCAGAGGGGAATGGCCATCGGCGGACGAATGTCCTGGCAGCGCATCCGAAACTCGATGATGGCGGCGTTGATGTCCATGTAGCTGCGGGTCGCGAGCATCGCCTCGCGGTACTGGATGCGCTTCGCGACCGGGGCCAGCTGGAAGCACCAGTAGACGGTCATCAGAGGATTGATCCACAGCTCGCTCCCCGCGGTGCGGTCGGTGGCGTGATGATCCCCGTACATCCCCTGCAGCGCGGACAGGATCGAGCTCGAGACGATGCTGACGTGGTGTGGCATGCGCCGAAACACCGCTTCGGTCGCTTCTCGATAGCGCTGCACTTCGGGCATCTGCTCGACCAGCGCCACCATCCCGAGGTACCCGCCGTGCCGCATCAGCTCCGCGACGGCCTCGAGAAAATGCGCCTGACACACGCCGTGGAAATGGTCGATCCCGAATCCCAGGCAGGCGAGCAGCTTGCGCGGCACGTCCAGCTCGTGCACCGCGGTGATCGACGCGATGTCCTCCTGCGGCGTCCCGAGCCCGTGCTCGTCGCCCCGCATCAAGCTGTCGGTCCCACCGTCGACCAGGATCACCGTGTCCACACCGAGGTGGGCGATCAGCGCCCGGTAAGCCTCGAGCAGCGGCTGCACGCCGGTGCGCTCGAAGCAATAGATCGCGACGTCCTCGCCCTGCTCTCGAAACCATTCAGCCAGGTACCGCTCCGGGAAATAGCTGTTCACCAGCGGCGTCCCAGCCGAGACCCGGAGCACGGCCGGCGCGAGGCGCGCCGCCGGCTCCGGCGGCAACGCCGAGAACGACAGGTTGGCGAGGTGCGCGCGCTTCCCCGCCTGTTGCAGTCCGAAATACAGCGGCAGTCCGCTGAAAACGTCGAACCCCCCGCCGATGCCGGCGATGAGGACGTTCTGCGCGGGTTCGATCTCCTGGAGAAACGGCGTGGTCAGCATTCGACCCATCCCCCTCGTGTCACCTGCAATATGCGGGGCTTACGTCCGGGCGCCGGGAGGGGCAGTTTCCAAGCGACCACACTCACCAGAGGAACACTGTGATTCGTCGCCAGTTCGCCGCTGCGATCCTCACGATCGCCGGCGCCTTCGTTGCAGCCCGCGCCGTCGCTCAACAAC
>DATFTG010000011.1:0-7543 GCA_035262265.1 Gemmatimonadales bacterium | reverse complement strand
ATCTCTCCAAATGCACCGGCTGCTCCGCCTGCGTGACCGCGTGTTACGCCGAGAACAACCTCGCCACGGTCGGCGAGGAGCTGTTCGTGCGGCGGCGCGAGATGGCCTGGATGCGCATCGAGCGCTACTGGCGCGGCGATGCGACGGCGCCGGCGGGCGCGGCGGTCTCGCCGATGCTGTGCCAGCAGTGCGGCTCGGCGCCGTGCGAGCCGGTGTGTCCGGTGTTCGCCGCCTATCACACCCCCGACGGACTGAACGGGCAGGTCTACAACCGCTGCGTCGGCACGCGCTACTGCTCCAACAACTGCCCCTACAAGGTCCGCTTCTTCAACTGGTTCAACTACGCCGAGCGTGGCGGCGAGTTCGAGGCGTGGCCCGAGCCGCTCTCCTGGCTGCTCAATCCGGATGTGACGGTGCGCGAGAAGGGCGTGATGGAGAAGTGCACCTTCTGCGTGCAGCGGATCCGTGCCATTCAGCACCAGGCGCGCGTCGAAGACCGGCAGGTGCACGACGGTGAGATCGTGCCGGCGTGCGCGCAGACGTGCCCGTCGGAAGCGATCGTGTTCGGCAACCTCAATGATCCGGCGTCGCGCGTCCACGCGCTGTCGAACGATCCGCGCGGCTACCACGTCCTGGCGCGCCTGAACACGAAGCCCGGTATCACCTACCTCGCCCGCGTCGTCGCGGGTGGTGAGGCCTGAGCATGGCCCAGACCGGATCCACCCCGACCCGCGTGACGTACGATTTCGTCACCCGGGCGATCGCCAACACGCTCGGCAACCCGAGCCGTGGCTACTACATCCTGCTCGGCTCGGCCGTCACGCTGCTCGCGATCGGCATCACCTGCCTGCTCTTCATTCTGCGCTACGGCCTGGGACTCGCCGGGTACTCGCACCCGGTGTACTGGGCGGTGTTCATCACCTGCTTCGTGTTCTGGGTGGGTATCGCGCACTCGGGCACGTTGATCTCGGCGATCCTCTATCTGTTCCGCTCGGGGTGGCGCACGGCGGTGTACCGCACGGCGGAGGCGATGACGGTCTTCGCCGTGATGACCGCCGGGTTGTTTCCGCTGATCCACATCGGGCGGCAGTGGTACTTCTACTGGCTGATCCCGTATCCGAACGAGCGCGGCCTGTGGCCGAACTTCAAGTCGCCGCTGATCTGGGACGAGTTCGCGATCGGGACGTACTTCACCGTTTCGACGGTGTTCCTGATCATGGGGCTCATCCCCGACATCGCGGCGGCGCGCGACGTGGCGACGGGATGGCGCAAGAAGCTGTACGCGATGACGGCGATCGGCTGGCGCGGCACGAACGAGCAGTGGCGCCACTACACCCGCGGCTATCTCTACCTCGCCGCACTGGCGACGCCGCTCGTGCTGTCGGTGCACAGCGTCGTGTCGTGGGACTTCGCCATGGCGATCGTCCCGGGATGGCACGCGACGCTGTTCGCCCCCTACTTCGTGGCGGGGGCGATCTATTCCGGCGTCGCGATGGTGATCACGCTGCTGGTGCCGATCCGCAAGCTGTTCCATCTGGAAGACATCATCACGGTGCACCACTTCGAGAACCTCGCGAAGCTGTGTCTCTTCACGGGACTGATCGTCAGCTTCTCGTATGTCACCGAGAATTTCGTCGCCTGGTTCGGCGGCAACCCCGACGAGCGGGCGGGCTTCTGGTTTCGCGCCTTCGGCTCGTTCTGGTGGGCCAGCTGGACCATGAATATCTGCAACGGCTTGCTGCCGTATCTGCTGTGGTTCCGGAAGGTGCGCACCAGCATCACCGGCCTTTTCGTCATCTCGATCTTCGTCAACATCGGGATGTGGTTCGAGCGTTTCGTCATCATCGTCGTGTCGCTGGCTGGCGAGCCGTACGGTCATTGGACCAACGCCAACTACAACGCGACCTGGGCCGACTGGGGCATCATGGCCGGCAGCTTCGGCTGGTTCTTCATGTGGTTCCTCCTGTTCGTGAAGAACTTCCCGGCGGTGTCGATTTCCGAAGTGAAGGAAGTGCTGCCGCCCCCGACGCGCGCCGGGGCGAGGGCCGGCGCATGATCCCGCTCCCCAAGCCGCTGGTCGAGATCTTCCATCCGCCGGCCACGCCGGGCGTGCTCGGCGTGTTCGGCCATCTCGACGCCACCGTCGAAGCCATCGAAAAGCTCAAGGCCGGCGGCCACGGCGACGAGCTGACCGTCTATTCACCGATCCCGCGGCACGAGCTGGAGCATGCGATCGCGCAGCCCACGAGTCCGGTCCGCATGTGGACGCTGATCGGCGGCATGACGGGGTGCGGGATCGGGGCGTGGCTGACGCTGTACATGTCCTACGACTGGCCGATTCAGGTCGGCGGCAAGCCGATCGGGTCGATTCTCCCCTACGTCATCATCATGTTCGAGATGACGGTGCTGTTCGGCGCGCTCACGACGATCCTCGGACTGTTGCTCAACGCGCTGCTGGCGTCGCGCCACCAGGGGACGATCGCCTACGATCCGCGCTTCACGAACGACAAGTTCGGGGTGTTCGTGCGCTGCGGCGCCGATCAGGCGGGCGCGATGGAAAGCCTGTTGCGCGGCGCCGGAGCCGAGGAGGTGCGGCGTGCGTAAGCAGATCGCGTCGGTCCTCGCCCTGACGCTGCTCGCAGCCTGCGACCCCGATTACGTCGTGCACCACGTCGGCTGGTTCGCCACGATGCGCCACCAGCGCAGCATCAAACCGTACGCCATGCCGCGCAACCCCGTCCCGGGAACCGTTCCGGTGACGGGCGTGGAGTCCGACTCGCTCGGCCCGGTCGCGGCGGAGAAGCTCTCCAACCCGCGCACCCGGACCTCCGAGTCGCTGAACCGCGGCAAATGGGAGTACGAGACCTACTGCCTCGTCTGTCATGGGCCGGCAGGTCGCGGCGACGGGCCGATCTCGTCGGCGTCGGGCGGCCCGTTCGTCGGTGTGCGCTCACTCGTGACCGACACGGTGGCGCGCCGCAGCGACGGCTACATCTATGGAGTGCTCGTTCACGCCCCGAGCATGGGACGCGGACTGATGCCGATCTACGGGGACAAGGTCCATGGGGCCGATCGCTGGGACCTCGTGAACTACGTTCGCTCGCTGCAGCTGGCCGCGGGCGCGCGAGGCCGTCCATGAGCACGGCCACCGCGGTGAATCGCGCCGAGCTCGCCCAGAAGGCGCGGGCGTTCCCGGTGGCGTCGTTCCGGGTCTTCGGGCTCGCGGCGACGGCGGTCGGGCTCGTGCTGCTGCTGCTCAACCTGCGCTCGCACCCCGACCGTGTCTGGTCGGCGTATCACTTCAACCTGTTCGACTGGCTTGGCCTCGCGATGGGGTCGGTGGTCGTGGGCGCATCGCAGAAGCTCGCCAAGGGGCACTGGTCGGGCGTGATCATCCGACTCGCGGAAGCGGCTGTGGCTTTCGTCCCGGTGGCGGTGGTGCTGTTCCTGCTGTCGTTCTTCGGCAAGAGCTACATCTATCCCTGGGTGGCGACGCCGCGCACCGATCTGGGATGGTGGCTCACGCCGGCGGGCTTCTATGTCCGCGACGGTCTGGCGCTGGCGGTGATGGCGTGGCTGTCGTGGCGCTTCGTGCGGTCCGATATGGCCCCCGACATTCGTGAGCTCACGACGGGCAAGCCGGTGGAGACCGATCCGAACGAAAAAGGGCAGATCGCGCGCAATGCCGCGTTCGTCGTGCTGGCCTATGCGTTCGGCCTCAGCCTGTTCGCGTTCGACGCGGTGATGTCGCTCGCGCACGGGTGGGTGAGTAATCTGTTCGGCGCTTTCTATTTCATGGGCAGCTTCCTCGCCGGCTGGATGTGGCTCGCGGTGTTGAGCATCCGGATGCGGTCGAGCATGGGCCTGGGCGCTCTGTATTCGTCGAAGCAGCAGCACGATCTCGGGAAGCTGTGCTTCGGGTTCACGGTGTTCTGGGGCTACCTCATGTTCGCCCAGTTCCTCGTGATCTGGTATGGCAACCTGCAGGACGAGACCTACTTCATCTTCTACCGGTTGTGGGGCGCCTGGCGGCCCGTCGGGATCGCCGTGTTCCTGATGGTGTTCCTGATTCCGTTCATCGGGATTCTGGGAGAGAAGCCGAAGCGGTCGCCGCCCTACCTGATGGCGATCGCGCTGATCAGTCTCACGGGCATCTGGCTGGAGCGGTACTTTGAAGTCGTGCCGTCGATCTCGAACGGCGCTGCGCCGGCGATCGGCGTGCCCGAGATCGGGGCGGTGTTGTTCTTCGGGGGGCTGTTCGCGCTGTCCTACAGCTGGTTTGCCAGTCGGTATCCGATGGTGTCTCCGCGGCTCGCGGCGGACACCTTGGAGCGCGAGCACGGACACTGAGGGGTAACAGCAGCCATGTCGCCAGCAAACATCCTCGGGTTCGCGGCCGGTGTCGCCCTGGCGCTGGCGTGCGGGAATCCGTCCGGTGAGGGGAACGGCTGCGCCGGCACCGGCGCGCATACCGTGATCTCGGCGACGGACCAACAGGTCTTCACCCCGAGTCCTGTCACCGTCTCCGTCGGTGAGACGGTGTGCTGGCAGAACAACGGCTCACTGGCGCACACCGTGACGGCCGTCAGCGTCACCGGCGTAACCGACTCCAGCTGGACCCCGGACTCGGTCAACGCCCAGTTGAATCACGGCGCGCTGTACATCCGCACGTTTTCCCGGATCAACGGCAACTACTCCTATAAGTGTTCCATTCACATCGGCATGACAGGCTTGATTCAGGTTCGTTGACCGCAGCCTGACGAAACCTCCCCCACTTCGACCGGTATACCTCCAGTCCGTCGCAGCATTCGACCTCTGGTGGGAGGCGTGTCATGCAGAAACGTTCGGTCTTCGTCTTTGCCGCCTGCGCGACTCTCTTAGGCTGCAGTAGTTCTCCGACGTCGGGCGGTTATGGCGGTGGTGGTGGTACGACCGGCGGAGGTCACACCGCAAGCATCTCGGTCGCGAACAACCTGTTCTCGCCGACACCGGATACCGTGGCCGCCGGCACCGTGACGTTCACCTGGTCGACTCCGTCGAACGGCCATTCGGTGATCTGGGACAGCGGGCCCGGGACGCTCCCGACGAATACCGCGGTGATGACATCGGGGACCTACAGCCCTACGCTCGTCCAGGGCACCTACCAGTATCACTGCAGTATCCATGGAGGACCGGGCACGGGGATGCACGGAACGATCGTCGTACAGTAGATCCCGTTCGGAGGTGATGCAGGCTCTCCCGGGGCGGATTCCGCTCCGGGAGTTTATTCTTTCCTGCATGAGCGACGACTCGACGCAGACGCTGGAGGCGTTCCGGCACTTCCGTGAGAAGATGAACGCCGCCATTCTCGCGGCGGACAACCTCACGATCAACCGGTTCTTCGCGCTCGACACGCGGACCTACGAGGGTGGCGCCCTCCCGGTGAAGACGAAGGAGTTGCTCGGCCTCGTGGCGTCGATGGTGCTGCGCTGCGACGATTGCGTCACCTACCATCTCGTGCGCTGCCGCGAGGAAGGGGTGAACGACCCCGAGCTGTACGACGCGTTCGCGGTGGCGCTGGTGGTCGGCGGGTCGATCGTCATCCCGCACCTGCGCCGCGCCGTGGCGCGTCTCGAAGAGCTGCCACCGTCGTGACGATCTGGCGGGCGGCGGCACGGCTGGCGCGCGCGGGAGGCGGCGGCGCGCTCGCGACGGTCGCCCGCACGACCGGGTCCACCCCGGTGCCGGTCGGAACGAAAATGCTCGTCGGTCCCGCGGGGCGGCTCGAGGGATCGGTGGGCGGCGGATGCGTCGAGGCCGACGTGCTCGAGGCGGCGCAGGCCGCCGCAGCCGTCGGGCCGGTGATCCGCACCCATCATCTCAACGCCGATCTCGCCGGAGACCTCGGCCTCTCCTGTGGCGGAACGGTGGAGATCGTCGTCGAGCCGCTGGTGCGTCAGGAGGCATATGTAGCGGCCCTCGAGGCGGCGGCCGCGGCGGAGCAGGGGACGCTGACGACGGCGCTGGACTGGTCGCGCGGTCCTCACAAGCAGTTCTCACCTGCCGCTGATCCCGAGGGGCCCGCCGCTGCGCTGTCCGCGGACCGGCATACGATGGTGGAGCATCTGCTGCCGGCCCCGCGGGTGGTCGTCTTCGGAGCCGGACATGTGGGCAGCGCGATCGCCACTACAGCGGCGGTCGCCGGGTTCCGCGTCGTCATCGTCGATGACCGGCCGGAGTTCGCGGACCCGGAGCGCTTCCCGCGGGCTATGCGCGTCGTCGCGGCTTCCGTCGACGCGGCGCTGCCCCAGCTCGCCATTGCACCGCAGGATGCCATCGTGATCGCGACGCGGGGCCACCGCCACGACGCCGCGATCCTCGAGCGCGTGGCGAGGAGCAGCGCCGGGTACGTCGGCCTGCTCGGCAGCCGTCGGAAGCAGGCGGTGATTACAAGAGCGCTGCAGCAGGCTGGAGTCCCGGCGGAAGCGTTGCAGCGCGTGCGCGTGCCGGTGGGCCTCGCGATCGGCGCCGAGACACCGGAGGAGATCGCGGTTAGCGTTGCCGCCGAGCTGATCGCCTGGCGGCGCCGCGCCCGCTAGCGGGCCAGCTCGAGCAAGCTGCTCAACGAGTCGGACGTCAGCGGACCGTCGATCTCGATCCGCAGGGGTCCCACGAACCGCGCCAACCGCTCGTTGACCGCCTTGGCCTTTGCCAAAGGGGCCTCGGCAAGCGCGATGGCGCTGTCGGCACGACTCAGCTCGTCCTGTGATGGATCCATCCGCCGCTCGATCAGGGTAATGGCGGTTCCAGCATCGGTGACCTGCTCGACTACGATTTCGCGCGCGGCCGGATTACGCCGGTATGCGCGCACCGCGAACCCTGGGATGATGACGGGCTCGACGCCGAGAACGTCGCGTGCCGGCTGGCGCGTGATGATCGGCCAGGTCGTCGACATGATCGGCGTCGCGCGTCGCGTACGGAAGGATATGACACCCGAAGCGGCGTCGCCCAGAGGGACGCCGTCGACATTGATCGGAGGCGCCGCCTGCGGCTCGGCCGTTGCCGGTGCGGCAGCGGCCTGCCGACGTACCGCTACACTTGGCGCGGCAGGACGCTGGAGCTGCGCAGCCGCTTCCGGTTTCTGCTCGGCGCTTGCCCCCAACGTTGCAACGGCCCCCGTCGCTACAGCCATCGAATCCCGTGACTGCAGGGCGTTGCTCTCAGCGCCGGCCGCCGGGGCGGTTGCAAGGTGGCGCTCGTCGCGATCCTTTTTCCCTGAGTCCGAGAGTCTCTCGCGCAGAGCCAGATGCGCCAGAGGTCGATCCGCGTACGCCGGACTGTCGACCACCCGGCCCGGCCGGGCAACTGCGGTACTCGGTGGAGCGGCAGGAGCCAAGACGGGTTCAGCCGTGTCCGACGCCAGGCTCGGCATCATCGATCCACGGGCATACCAGCCGAGACCGACCGCCAGAATCAGCGTCGCGGCCCAGGCGATGGGGCGGCGCAGCCGCCAAGTGAGTCGCGGCTGTCGCAATTGCTGGAGCGCAGGTATCGCCCGCTCGGG
>DATFTG010000010.1:0-16898 GCA_035262265.1 Gemmatimonadales bacterium | reverse complement strand
CCGTCGCCTGCGCCAGCGCCTCCGGCGTCAGACTGTTGCGCGCTTCAGGAGCTACAGCGAAGGCGTAGCGACCCGTGCCGAGCGCCCGGGCGCGCTTGCCGGCGACAGCGGCGGCGCGGCGGACGCTGTTCCCGGTGACATCGGCCGGCTTGCCCAGGCCCACGAGCAGCACGCGGCGCGCTTTCCCCGTGCCATAGGTGAGCAGCGTCTCGTCCCGCTTCCCTTTGAAGTCGCCACTCGCAAGTGCGCGGGCCACCGCCCCACCCGTGGCCTGGTCGATCGCGGTGAGCGACCCCGCCAGCTCGGCCATCGCGGGGACCGCGACAGCGAGCAACGGGGTTTCGATTTCGATCAGCGCTTTGGTGATGAGCGAGCTGTTCATGCGAGATGGGCGATGATGCCGTCGGCAAAGGTGGAGGTGGAGACCTCGGTCGCTCCGGGCATCTGCCGGGCGAGGTCGTAGGTGACGTGGCCGGAGGCGATCGCCCCCTCCAGGCCGTGCTCGATCGCGCGCGCGACGTCGACCCAGCCGAGCTCCTGGAACATCATCACGCCCGACAGGATGACGCTGCCGGGGTTGATCTTGTCGAGCCCGGCATACTTGGGAGCCGTGCCGTGGGTCGCTTCGAAGACGGCGTAGCCGTCGCCGACGTTGCCACCCGGCGCGAGCCCGAGGCCCCCGACCTGGGCGGCGCACGCATCGGAGAGATAGTCGCCGTTGAGATTCGGTGTCGCGATCACGGAGTACTCGTCGGGCCGCAGCAGGACCTGCTGGAACATCGCGTCGGCGATGCGATCCTTTACGACGACGCGGCCGTTCGCGCCGCCTCTTGCCGCGTCGGTCTCGGTGACCGTCTCCTTCCCGAACCGGTCGCGGGCGACCTCATACCCCCAGTCGCGGAACGCGCCCTCGGTGAACTTCATGATGTTTCCCTTGTGGACCAACGTCACCGAGGGACGGTGGTTGTCGACCGCGTAGCGGATCGCCTTGGCGACGAGCCGCTGGGAGCCGAATCGCGACATCGGCTTCACGCCGATGGCACTCGACGCCCGCACCTTCTTGCCGAGCTGGCCCTCGAGCAGGTTGATGATGGCATTCGCTTCCTTGCTCTCGGCCTGGAATTCGATGCCGGCGTAGACGTCTTCGATGTTCTCGCGGAAGATGACGACGTTGAGCTTCTCGGGGTTCTTCACGGGAGCGGGAACGCCCTGGAACCACCGTACCGGCCGGATACACGCGTACAGGTCGAGCAGCTGGCGCAGCGTCACGTTGAGCGAGCGGATGCCGCCGCCCACCGGCGTCGTGAGCGGTCCCTTGATCGCGACGCGATGCTCGCGGATCACGTCCAGCGTCGCGTCGGGCAGCCAGTTCCCCGTCTCCTTGAACGCCTTCTCGCCCGCGAGGACTTCGCGCCAGGAGATCTTGCGCTTCCCTGTGGAGGTGTGCTGCACTGCGGCATCGAACACCCGTCGCGCGGCACGCCAGATGTCGGGACCCGTCCCATCTCCTTCGATAAAAGGGATGACCGGCTCCTCCGGCACGACCCAACGCCCATCCTGGTAGGTGATCGCCCCAGCCATCGGTCAAGCGCCTCGCTTTCGCGGCGGTACCCAGCGGCGGTCCATGTGGCCGACATACTCGGCCCGCGGCCTGATCAAGCGGTTGTCAGCGTGCTGCTCCAGCACGTGGGCGCACCACCCGCTGACCCGGCTCACGGCGAAGATCGGCGTGTACAGGTCGAGCGGGATGCCCATCACGTAGTACATCGACGCCGAATAGAAGTCGACGTTGGCGTAGAGCCCCTTCTCCTTGCGCATCAGGTCTTCGATCACGCGCTGCATGGCGAACCAGTGCGGCTGGCCCGCCTGCTGGCCCAGCACCTCCGACATGCGGCGCAGGTGTGCGGCGCGAGGATCCTCGGTGCGATACACACGATGCCCGAAGCCCGAGATCTTGCGCTTCGCCGCCAGCGCCTGGCGCACCCATGCTTCGGCGTGCTCGGGTGTCTGGATCTCGAGCAGCATTTTCATCACTTCGGTGTTCGCGCCGCCGTGCAGCGGTCCCGCCAGGGCCGCGATCGCGCCGGTCACCGCCCCATGCACGTCGGCCAGGGTGGCGGCGATGACGCGCGCCGCGAACGTCGACGCATTCAGCTCGTGGTCGGCATGCAGGATCAGGGCGACGTCGAACGCGTGCTCCGCCTCGTCGTTCGGCGTCTCCCCGGAGATCATATAGAGGAAGTTGGCGGCGGCCGAGAGCCCGCGGCGCGGGGCCAGCGGCTTCAACCCGTTCCGCAGCCGGTGGAACGTCGCCACCATCGTCGGCAGCTGGCCGATCAGGCGGATCGCCTTGCGGCGCTCCCCGTCGAGCGAGTTGTCGGCACGGTCGGGGTCGACGAACACCGCCGCGCTGACGGCGGTGCGCAGCACGTCCATCGGATTCGCCGTTGCGGGCGCGTCCTTGATGATCCGCTGCACCACTTTGTCGAGCTTTTGCGCCGCCTTGAGACCGGCGGTGAACTCCTTCAGCTGTGACTTGCTGGGAAGGTCGCCGTACAACAACAGGTACGCCGTCTCTTCGAAGGTCGAGTGATCGGCGAGATCGTTGATGTCGTAGCCGCGGTAGATGAGGCGGCCTTCTTCGCCGAACACGTAGCAGATGGCCGATTCGTTGGCGACGACTCCCTCGAGGCCGCGGGGAGCGGAGTGTTCGGTGGCGGTCGACATCGTGGGGCGGGATACCGGTCCGGTTCGAGTGGAGGTAAACGCCGGAAACGGTGGAGTTTACCTAGGTCGGACCCGGTAGCGCCAGCCGCCCGCTCGTCTGCGCGCGAACGACGCGATGCCGCTTTACATGATGTTGAACGCGTTGCTGGTAGCGCTCGTCAGGCCGCCCGAGGTTGCCGTCAGCGTATAGCCGGTACCGATGTTGTTGATGCTCAAATCCGTGAAGGTGGCCACCCCCGAGGCAGCCGCGACGGTGAGCGTTCCGGAGAGCGTGCCCAGGCCAGGGTTCGTCTTGATGGCGATCGTCACGTTAGCGACGAAGCCCGTCGCGACGTTGTTCCCCGCGTCCAATGCGGTGACCTCGACCGCCGGAGTGATCAAGGCGCCCGCGGTCGTGTTGGCGGGCTGAACGGTGAACGCCAGGTGGGTGGCCGCTCCCGCCAGGATGCTGAAGGCGTTGCTGATGTTGCTGACGGCTCCCGCCGTCGCGGCCAACCGATAGCCGGTGCCCACCTTGTCGATGTGCAGGTTGCCAAAGTTCGCCACCCCCGCGACCGCGGCCACCGTCGTCGTCCCGGTCAGCGTGCCGCCGCCCGGGTTCGAGGAGATCGTCATCACCACGTTGCTGGTGAAGCTCGTGACGGTGTTGCCGACCGAATCCCGGGCGGTCACCTGCACCGCCGGGGACAAGGCCGTCGTCGCCGTCGTCGTCACCGGCTGTTGACTGAAGAAGAGCTCGACGACCGGACCGGTGTTGATATTGAACGTATTGCTCGTCGCCCCGGCGAGTCCGCTGGAGCTGGCCGTCAGCGTGTAACCCGTCCCGTTGTGGTTGATGCTCAGATCCGAGAAGGTGGCCACGCCGCCAGCTGCCACGACGGTCTTGGTCCCCGACAAGCTCCCGCCACCTGGATTGGCGCCGATGGCGACCGTGACGTTCCCGGTGAAGCTGGTCACCGCATTCCCTTGCGCGTCGCGTGCCGTCACTTTGACGGCGGGCGTAATCGTCGCGCCGGCCGTCGTCGTGGAGGGCTGCACGGTGAACGCCAGCTGCGTCGCGGCACCGACCACGATGTTGAACGGCGGGCTCGTCGCCGCGGTCAGTCCGGTCGCGGTGGCTTTCAGGGTGTAGCCCGTCCCCAGCTTGTTGATGCTCAGGTCGGTGAAGGTCGCGACTCCCGCGGCGGACCCCACCGTGAGCGTCCCGGAGAGCGTGCCGCTGCCGGGATTCGTTCCGATCGCCATCGTGACGTTCGAGATGAAGCCCGTCGCCGTGTTGCCGCCGGCGTCGAGCGCCGTGACCTGCACGGCCGGCGTAATCACCGCCCCCGCCCCCGTGGTGCTCGGCGGCACGCTGAACGAGAGCTTCGTCGCCGGCCCCGCCAGTATGCTGAACGCGTTGCTGACGGTGTTCAGGGCCCCCGCCGTGGCCGCCAGCCGGTAACCCGTCCCGACCTTGTCGATGCTCAGGTTGTTGAACGTCGCCACACCGGCCACGGCCGCAACGGTCGTGGTCCCCGCCAGGGTTCCCCCGCCGGCATTCACGGAAATCGACATCACCACGTTGCTGGTGAAGCTGGTGATCGTATTGCCGACGGAATCGCGCGCCGTCACCTGCACGCCAGGCGAGAACGCGGTGGTCGCCGTGGTGGTCGCGGGCTGCACGGTGAACGCCAGCTGCGACAGCGGACCGAGAAGAATATTGAACGTGTTGCTCGTGGCCCCCGCGAGCCCCGATGACGACGCGGTGAGCGTGTAGCCACTGCCGTTGCGGTTGATGCTCAAGTCGGAGAACGTCGCCACCCCGGAGACCGCCGGAACCGTCTTGGTGCCCGAGAGGGAACCGCCACCCGGATTCGCTCCGATCGCCACCGCGATGTTACCGCTAAAGGTCGTGACGGTATTCCCCTGTGCGTCTTGCGCCGTCACCTTGACCGCCGGCGTAATCGTCGCGCCCGCGGTGGTGTTCGATGGTTGCACGGAGATGATCAGCTTCGTGGCCGGCGCCACGACGATGTCGAAGGCGGCGCTGGTGATCGTCGGGAGACCGGAGCTCGAGGCTTTCAGCGTGTAGCCGCTCCCGACCTTGTTGATGCTCAGGTTGGAGAAGGTGGCGACGCCGGAGACCGCCGCGAGGGAGGTCACCCCCGACAGCGTACCGCCGCTCGGATTGGCGCCGATCGCTACGGTCACCATCCCCGTGAAGCCGGTCGCGGTGTTGCCCAGCGCATCGAGCGCGGTCACCTTGACGGCCGGCGAGACCAACGCCCCCGCCGCGGTGGTACTGGGCGGCACGGTGAACACGAGGCTCGCTGCCGGGCCACCGGTGATGCTGAACGCGCCGCTCGAATTGCTGACTCCTCCCGACGTCGCCAGCAGTCGATACCCGGTCCCGACCTTGTTGATGCTCAAGTCATTGAACGACGCGATGCCGGCAACGGCGGCGCGCGTCGCGGTCCCGGACAGCGTCCCGCCGCCCGGATTGACCGTGATCGACATCGTCATGTTCCCGGTAAAGCTCGTGACCGTGTTGCCCGCGGCGTCCTGGGCCGTCACCTGAATCGCCGGGGTGATCGCCGTCCCGGCGCTCGTCGTCGTCGGCTGGACGGTGAATACGAGCTGGGACATCGACCCGAGCAGGATGTCGAACGAAGTGCTCGCAACCATCGGCAGGCCGGTCGCCTTGGCGGTGAGCGTGTAGCCTGTGCCGTTGCGATTGATGCTGAGGTCGCCGAACGTCGCGACGCCCGCGACCGCGGTCACGGACTTCGTCCCCGACAGGGTCCCACCCGCGGGATTCGTCCCGATCGCCACAGTCACGCTGCCCGTGAAGCCGGTCGCGACGTTGCCGAGAACATCCTTCGCGGTGACCTGCACCGCGGGGGTCATCTGGGCGCCGGCGGTCGTCGTCCCCGGCTGCACCGTGAACACCAGTTGGGTCGCGCCGCCCGCAGTGACGTCGAACGCGACACTGGTGGCGCCGGTCAGCCCGGACCCCGCGGCGGTCAGCGTGTACCCGCTCCCCATCCTGTCGATGCTCAACGAATTGAAGGTGGCGACCCCGGCCGCCGCCGACACCGACGTCGTCCCGGCTAGGTTCCCGCCCCCCGGGTTGTTCCCGATGGCGACGGTGACGATGCCGGCGAACCCCGTTGCCGTATTGTCGAGGGCATCCCGGGCCGTGACGACCACCGCCGGCGTGATGATCGCGCCCGCGCCCGTCGACACTGGCTGTACGGAGAACACCAGGTGAGTCGCCGCACCGGAGATGATGCTGAACGCGTTACTGCTGTTGTTGAGGGCTCCCGACGTCGCCGCCAGCCGATACCCCGTGCCGATCTTGTCGATGCTGAGCGTGTTGAAAGTGGCGACGCCGCCCACGGCCGCGATCGTCGTGGTCCCGGAGAGCGTGCCGCCGCCCGGATTCACGCCGATCGTCAGGGTGACGTTGTCGGTGAACGCGGTCTCGAGATTCCCCGCGGCATCCTGCGCCGCGACCTGCACCGCGGGCGTGATGGCCGACCCCGCCGGCGTACTCGCCGGCTGAACGACGAACACGAGCTGCGACACCGGCCCGAGCAGAATATCGAACAGCGGACTGGTGGCGGTGCTCAAGCCGGTCGCTTTCGCCGTCAGTGTGTAGCCCACGGCGTTGTGGGCGATGCTGAGGTCGGGGAACGTCGCCACGCCGGCTACGGCCGCGATCGACTTCGTGCCCGACAATCCCCCGCCTCCGGGATTCGTCCCGATCGCCACGGTGATCGTCCCGTTGAACCCGATCGCCGTATTGCCGAAGCCGTCGAGAGCCGTGACCTTCACGGCGGGGGTGATCGCGGCTCCAGCGAGCGTCGTCGACGGGGGAACGGTGAACTCGAGCTGCGTGGCGGCGCCCGGTACGATGTCGAACGGCGCGCTCGTCGCGTTCGTGAGACCGCCGCTCGTCGCCGTGAGCGTGTACCCAACCCCCAGCTTGTCGACGCTCAAGTTCGCAAACATCGCGACGCCGCCGATCGCCGGTGTACTCGTGCTCCCGCTCAATGTGCCGGAGCCGGGGTTCGCCCCCAGCCCGACCGTGACGATGCCCGAGTAGCTCGTCGCCACGTTGCCGTAGGCGTCGAGCGCCGCGACCTGCACCGCCGGCGTGATCGCGGAGCCGGCTCCGGTCGTCGTCGGCTGGATCGCGAAGCTGAATTGTGAGGCCGCTCCCGCGGCGACGCTGAACGCGCTGCTCGTCGCGATCCAGCTCGCTGCGCCCGCCTGCAGCCGGTATCCGTTGCCCGCCTTGGTGAGGCTCAGGTCGGCGAACGCCGCGACGCCGGCCGTCGCCGCGACCTTCAACGTTCCGCCCAGGACGGCGCCCGTCGGGTTCGCCCCGAGCGCGATCGTGACGGTATCGGTGAACGTGGTGACGGTATTGCCGACGGCGTCCCGCGCCGAGACCTGCACCGCCGGCGCGAGGGCGGCGCCGGCGGTTGCGGTGACCGGCTGCACGGAGAACGACAGCTGCGAGACCGCCCCCGTGAGAATGTCGAACGGCGCGCTCACCCCGCCCACGAGGCCCGTTGCGTCTGCGGAGAGCGTGTATCCAGTCGCGCTCTTGTTGATACTGAGATCGGCGAGACTGACGAGGCCGGCGACCGCCAGCTCCGTTTTGGTCCCCGACAGGGTGGCGCCGAAGGCGCCGGTGCCGCTCGTGATCGAAACGGTGATCGTGCCGTTGAACCCCGTGGCGACGTTCCCGACGGCGTCGCGCACCGTGACCTCGATGGCGGGAGCGATCGTCAGGCCGGCCGTGGTGGTGCTGGGTTGCTGGGTAAACGTGACTCTCGCGGCGGGTCCGGCGATCACATCGAACAGCGCGGACGTCACGCTCGGCAGGGACGAGGTCGTGGCGGTGAAGGTGTAGGCGGCACCGACTTTATCGATGCTGACGTTGGCGAATGTCACGATCCCGGCCGACGCGGCGAGCGTCGCCGGACCCGACAGCACCGCGCCGCTCGTCCCCGTTCCGGCAGTGATGGCGAGCGTGACGAGACCGGTGAAGGTGGTCGCCACGTTGCCGAGCGAGTCTTGCGCGCTCACCTGAAGAGCCGGCGCGATCGGCGTGCCGGCGGCATCGGTGCCCGGCTCCACCGTGAATGCCAGATGCGTCGGCACACCGGCCACGATGTCGAACTTGGAGCCCGAGCCGGAGCTGAGGGCGCCCGATGTCGCCTGCAGCCGGTACCCCAGCCCCGACTTGTCGATGCTGAGATCCGCAAATCTCGCGACGCCACCCACCGCGTTGACCGTCGTTGTCCCGCTCAACGTCCCGTTGCCGGGATTGCGGACCAGCGAGACGGTGACCGGGTCGGAAAAGCTCGAGACGAGATTGCCGTTGGGGTCGCGTGCCTCGATCACGACGGCGGGCGTAATGATCCCTCCGGCCGTCGTGCTCCCGGCGCCAACCTTGAATGCCAGCTGCGAGGCCACGGGGGGCGGACCGGTAGCCTGGCCCGCCTTGCCGCACGTCCACAACAGGGACGGGAGCAACAACGTGAAACCGTACCGAAGGGCGCGAAAAGCAGCCATGGATGGTGATCACGACTTTCGGCAGGTTCCATGCCCGACAGCTACGTGACAGCGCTTTGGAAACTGCAGCGGTTGCGATGCACCACTTTCGAGCGTGTGGCTGCCGTGCAGCACTCTCGGCACCCTGACATCGTCTCCTGTTGCGTCGAACCCACCACGGCAAATAGACTACGCTCGAGATGCGGCTTCATGTTCGTTCCTTCCGACGCCTGGTCACTCTGGCTCTGCCCTGCTGGTTGGTGGGTGGACCGCTGGCCGGCACGCTGCAAAGCGTCGCCACTTGCCCCCATCACGACACGATGCCGTCGTCGATGGGGCATGGCGCCGGCACCAGGGCGCCCTGCTGGTGCCCCAACATGGCGAGCGCCGCGATGGTGGCGGTATCGACGCTCCCCGCCGCGACCCCCGAATCCACGGGACCGATCACCGATCTCCAGATCATCGCCGTCGATTCGCAGATCCCATCGCTCGCGCTCCCCGACTCGCCCTCCTTCCCTCCCACGCCGCCACCCCCGAACGCACGCACCTGAGCTCGCAGCACCGCTGCTCAGACCGTCTCAGACAACACGTTCGGAGGTGAAGGATGCGCAGTGCGCTTCCACTCGCCCTGCTGTGCGCGATCGGCGCCGGCGCGGCGGCACAGGAGACGCCGGTGACGTTCGAGGAGCCGCAACCGGTGACGGTGACCGGCTTCGCCGTCGGCCGCCTGGACTACGATCGACTGGATCGCAGCAACAGCTTTACGGCGGGCAAGATCGCTCTCAGCCTGTTCAAGCCGGTCGGCGACGCCTACCTGTTCGGCCAGCTGACCGCGGCGCTGGACAACGGCGAGACGGCGATTGCCATCGACAACCTGCTCTTCAGCTGGACGCCACGGACCGCGAATCGCTGGACCATCGCGTTCGGAAAGTTTGACGCGCCGATTGGCTTCGAGCGCGATGACGAGCCGCTCAATTTCCTGCCCACCAACTCGTTCAACTTTTCGTTCGCCCGCCCCGGAAAGCTGACCGGCGTCGCGGTGCAATACACGGCGTCTCCCACACTCTCCGTGTGGGGAATGGCGGCGAACGGCTGGGACCGCGACGTGGACAACAATCGCGGCAAGACGGGACTGCTCCGGGCCGAGCTGCTGCCCGCCGCCGGGCTCTCCCTCGGCGTGACAGGCGTCTACGGTCCGGAGCGGGATTCGACCGACGCCTTCCAGCGCTCGCTGCTCTCGGCGGACGTGACGCTCGAGCGCGGCCGTCTCATCGTCGGCGCCGAAGTCAACCTCGGCCGCGAGCAGGCGGCTCCCGCGCCGACCTGGCGCGGGGCGAGCGCCACGGCGTTCGTGCGCCTCTCGCCGCGGGTCGGGGTCGCGGCACGCGTCGACCAGCTGGAGGATCGCGGCGGCGCGCTCACCGGCGCATCCCGGATCCTGCGGTCCCTGACCGTGGGCCCGATGTGGCACTTCAGCACGGCGCGAGAAGGCGTCTTCAGCAACATCGAGCACACGTCGTTTCACCTGCCGCAGATCGCGGTGCGGGCGGCGCTGCGCGTGGACCGGTCGTCACACCCGTTCTTCCCCGGCGCGTCGGGACCGGGACGCAGCGACACCAGAGGCGTGCTCGAGCTGTTCTACGTCTTCTAGGGTGGAGGATACCGATGCTCTATGACTTGGGGCGCGCCATTCCGCAGGTGAAATGGCTGATCACCTGCCTGCTGGCGACGTTCGGCCTGGCATACCTGTTCGGCTCGCTCATGGTCGCGCTGTACGCGGGGTTCACACCCGCGCGTGTCGCCGCGACGTATGCGGGACCGGGCATGACGATGCCGATGCCTCCCGAGACGACCGTCACCGTCGAGCACCCGATGCAGATGGAAGACTTCGCCCAGCCCGAGGTCCACACCGTCGATACCGACCTGTTGATTCAGGACACGCACGTGCACGTCCCGATGTACGGCCTGTTCGCCGCAGCCCTGTCGGTGATCGTTCTGGGGTTGCCGTTATCGCGAGCGGTCGGCGTGGGGCTCGTCACCCTGCTCTTCGCCGCCCCGTGGCTCGACTTCGCGGGGATGTGGCTCACCAAATTCGTCAGTCCGCATTTCGCGATCGCCACGCTCGCCGGAGGGTATGTCATGGGTCTGGGTTACACCGTCGTGAGCGTGCTGGCGGTGCACCGGATGTGGTTTTCCAGAACCGGAGGCGCTCCATGAACGGCATCCTGCGCGTGGCGGCAGCCGCGCTGCTGCTGCACATCACGCCCGTCGTCGTACTGATCAAACGGCCGGCCGCGGTGCAGGCGCTGCTCCCCGGGGCCAGCGCCTACTTTCAGCGCGACTTGCATCTCAGTGATCGCGACGCGCACCGGCTCCATGAAGTCGTGGATTGGAGCCCCGAGAACGACGTGCTGACCTTCTACCTCGGCCGCGCCGGGAGCACAGCCGTGGGCGCGCTCGAATTCGTCCGCGTCGACACGCCGCACGGCCCGATCGAGGTTGCCGTGGGGTTCACCCCGGATGGCGCGGTGCGCCAGGTCCTCGTGACCAAGGCCACCGTCGAGATGAAGCCGTGGGTCCAGGACGCCGAGGCCGCCGGCCTCATGGGGAGCTACGCCGGGTTGCAGCCCGCGCAGTCACCCACCGGCGCCGCGGCGATCACCGGGAAGACGGGGGCTCTGGCGCTGTACGTCGCTGGGGAAGTGGACAAGGGAGTGCAGCGGGCGCTGACGGCCTACCGGTTGTTCTACCAGCCTGCAGCTACGCGCTCTTGAGGTAGGGCTCGTTCCAGGCGATGTCGAACAGACCGTTGCAGCGGGCGCAGCGCAGGTTGTGAGGTTTCCCTTCGAGCGGCGAGCGGCCGCGGCATGCGGGGCAGACGGCATAGCGATCGCCCCAGCCTGCCGGAAAGCGCATCGCATTGCGCGGCGATGGGACGACCGTCCAGCGACTCGGCGCGGCCTGGACGATCTGGAGCAGGCCGCGGGCGACGGTGTGCGGCTGGCGATTGACGTCGAGCACGGCCTCGAGCGGGCCGAGTTTGATGATGCGATACCACGCACCGCGACGCAGCCTGACGTTCACGTCACTGTGCAACCTGGCCCATTGCTGCTGTACCATCGACCGCTCTCCCCTGCAGAGGACCTCCACAAGGTTGGCAGAGGCCCCCCCGGTCCGTCAAGCAGTTGCACCAACGACACAGGCTGTCGCCCGAGCTGCAACGACAGCCTGTGTCATTCCCTCCACACTCCTGCGCGTCAGTTGATACTGAACGCGCCGCTCGTCGCCGACGAGAGTCCGGTGGTCGATGCCGACAGGCGGTAGGCGAAGTTGCCGCTGCCGGTGAGGTTGATGCTCAAATCGGTGAACGTCGCGACTCCGGCCACCAGTGCGACCGTCTTCGTGCCGGAGAGTACCGCGCCCGCGGTGCCGGTTCCGGCCGCGATGGCGACCGTGACGGTACCGGTGAACGTCTTGACCACGTTGTTGAACTGATCGCGGACATCGACTTCAACCGCCGGCGTGATGACCGTGTTCGCGGTCGTGCTGGTCGGCTGCGTCGCGAAGTGCAGTGTGGTCGCCACGTCGGTATTGATCGTGAACGAAGCGCTCGTTGCCCCGGCGATGCCCGTGGCGCTGACCGTCAGCTTGTACCCGGTTCCCGCTTTCGCGATGCTCAAGTCGGAGAAGGTCGCCACACCGTTGACGGCGTTGACCGTCACCGTTCCGCCGAGCCCCGCGCCGATAATGCCGGTGCCTGCCGCGATGGCGATCGTCACCGGACCGTTGAAGCTCGTGACTGTGGCGTTCGAGGCGTCCTGCACCGTCGCGTTCACCGCCGGGATGATCTGACCGGCCGTCGTCGTGACGGGCTGCTGTGTGAACGCCAGGTGCTGCGTCGCCGCCGCCGTAATCGTGAATGACGTACTGGTGGCGGGCGTCAGGCCGAGCGACGTCGTCGCCTGCAGCGTGTACGTCCCCGCTTTGTTGATGCTCAGATTCGCGAAATTGCCGAGTCCCTGGACGATGTTCACAGTCGTCGTGCCGCTCAGCGTCGCACCGGTCGGATTCGAAGCGAATGCGAGCGTGATCGTCCCCGTGAGCCCGGTCTTCACCGTGTTGCCGGCGGCGTCCTGCGCCGCCACCACTACGCCCGGAATGATCGTGGATCCCGCAGGCACGCCGCTCGGTTGCACGATGTAGCCAAGTTTCGTCGCAGTTCCGACGGTCGAGTTCACGGTGAACGCGTTGCTCGTGCCCGTCGTGAACCCGGATGCCGTCGCCGTCAGCTGGTAGCCGTTGCCGGCCATGTCGATCGTCAGCGTCGAGAACGTGGCCACGCCCGCGACGGCGGCGACGGTCGTCGTTCCGCCGAGCGTCGCTCCCGCTGTCCCCGTACCGCCCGCGATCGCCACTGTCACGTTCCCCGTGAATGTCGTCATGGTCGCGCCGAGGGAATCCTTGGCGGTAACCTGAACCGCCGGGGTGATGCTCGCGCCCTGACCGACGGTCGTCGGCTGGACCGAGAAGGCCAGGGCGGCGCCGGTCGTGATATCGAACGAAGCGCTCGTAGCGCCGATCTGTCCGCTCGCGGCGGCGGTGAGGGTGTAGCCGATGCCGACGGAGTCGACGCTCAGGGTCGAGAATGTCGCTACTCCGGCCACGGCCTTGACGACCGTCGTGCCGTGCAGCGCGGCACCGACGGTCGGGATCGTGCCGAGCGCCACGGTCACGTTGCTGGTGAACCCCGTGGCCACGTTCCCCGCGGCGTCGAACGCGGTCACGTTCACCGCGGGCAGCGGCGTCGCTTTCTTCGCAGACAGGGGCTGCGTCGTGAACCCGAGATGCGTCGCGTTCCCCGGACCGACATTGAAGGCCGTGCTCGTCGCCGGCAGCAGATTCGTCGCCGACGCCGTCAGGGTGTAGCCCGTTCCGATCATGTCGAGCTTCAGGTTGTTGAACGACGACACCCCCGCCGACGCCTTCACCACCAGGGTTCCCGTCAGCGTTCCCGGGACCGGCGTCCCGGCATTGGTGCCGACGGCCATCGTGATGTTCGAGGTGAACGAGGTGACGCTATTGAGCAGCGAGTCGACCGCCGCGACCTTGATCGTCGGCGTCAGGCTCGAGCCCGACTTCTGCGTGACTGCGGGCTGGACCGTGAAGGCGAGGGCCACCGCCGGACCGGCCGTGATGTTGAAGGTGGTGCTCGATGCGCCGGTCAGGCCGGTGGAGCTCGCGTTCAGCACGTACCCGCTACCCGTCTTGTCGATGTTGACGGTCGAGAACGTGGCCACCCCGGCGACCGCGCCGACCGTGGTCGTGCCGCGCAGCGTCGCACCGCTCGTTCCGGTTCCCGACTTGATCGCCAGCGTGACGCTCCCGACGAACGTCGGGACCGGGTTCCCGGCCGCATCCTGTGCCGTGATCTGGATCGCCGGGGCGAACGGGACGCCGGCGACGGTGTTCTTCGGCTGCACCGTCACCGCGAGCTTCGACGCCAGGCCGACCAGGATGTCGAACGGCGCGCTCTGCGCACTCGACAATCCACTCGAGCTGGCGATCAACGTATAGCCCGACCCCATCTTGTCGATCTTGAGGTTGGAGAAGCTGGCCACCCCGGCAACGGCTGCGACGCTCGTCGTCCCCGAGAGGATCCCGGAGGACGGGTTCGTGCCGATGGCCAGCGCGATATTTCCGGTGAAGCCCGTAGCGACGTTGTTGAGCGAATCGTACGCGGTGACCTGGACGGCTGGTGTGATGGCCACTCCCGCCGGGCCGCTGGTCGGCTGCACGCTGAAGACCAGTGTCTTCGCCGCTCCCGCTGCCACATTGAATTGCGCGCTGGTCGCGCCCGTCGTCCCTGTCGCCGAGGCGGCGAGGGTGTAACCGGTGCCGCTCTTGTCCAGGTTCAGGGTCGAGAACGTCGCCACACCCGCCACCGCGACGACGGTCGTCGAGCCCCCCAGTGTTCCCCCCGACGGATTGGTGCCGATGGTCATCGTCACGTCACCGGTGAACGACAGCGCGGTGTTGTTGCCCGCATCCTGCGCCGTGACCTCCACGCCGGGCGTCATCGTCCCGCCGGTGATCGTGTTCGACGGCTGCACGGAGAAGATCAGGTGGGTAGCGGCGCCGATCACGACGTCGAAGGCATTGCTGGTCGCGCTGGTGAGCGCACCAGAGCTCGCGCTGAACGTATATCCCGTGCCCGCCTTGTCGATGCTGAGCGTGGAGAAGCTGGCGACGCCGGCCACGGCGCCGGTGCTGAGGGTACCCGACAGAATAGCGCCGCCGGTCCCCGTCCCGCCGGTGATCGCGATCGTGACGTTGCCCGCGAAGCCGGTGGCGATATTCTGCTGTGCGTCGAGCGCGGTGACGGTGACGGCCGGAGCCATCGTCGCGCCTCCCGCGACGGTCGTCGGCTGCTGGGTGAACACGAGCTGCGACGCGGCGCCCGCCGCGATGTCGAACGCGGCACTGGCGGCGCCCGTCAATCCCGTCGAGGCAGCGTCGAGCGTGTACCCCGTCCCGACCTTGTCGATACTGAGACCGGAGAACGTCGCGACACCCGCGACGGCGCTCACGGCGTTGCTGCCCGATAGCACCGCGCCCGGATTCCCCGTCCCGGAAGTGAGCGTGATCGTCACGAGGCCGGTGAAGCCTGCCACCGGGTTTCCACCAGCGTCCAGCGCCTGGACCTTGATCGCGGGCGCGATGCCGGCGCCGGCCGTCGCGCTCGTCGGCTGTTGTAGGTAAACGAGCTTGCTCGCCGGTCCGGAGACGATGTCGAATGCGGTGCTGGTTGCCGGTGTGAGAACCGACGCCGCCGCCGAGAGCGTGTAGCCGAGCCCGATCTTGTCGATTCTCAGATCTCCGAACGTCGCGACACCCGCCACGGCATTCACGGTCAGCGTGCCGGAGAGTGTGCCGCTCGAGGGGTTGTTCGCGATCGCTATCGTGATCGGACCGTTGAAGTCCGTGGCGGTATTGCCGAGGTTGTCGTGCACCGCGACCTGGATCGCGGGCGCCAGGGCCGCGCCTGCGGCCATCGACGCCGGCGGCTCCGTCACGAACACCAGCTGCGCGCCCGTGCCCGAGAGGATGTTGAACGTCCCGCTGGTGCTCCCAGTCAACCCCGATGCCGTGGCGGCGAGGGTATATCCGTTGCCGGCCTTGTCGAGGCTGAGGTTGGAGAAGGTCGCGATCCCGGCCGCAGCGGCGGCCGTCGCGGCTCCGGAGAGCGTAGAGCTTCCCGGGTTCGCGCCGATCGCGATCGTGATGTTGCCGGTGAAGCTCGTGACGACGTTGCCATGACCATCCTCGGCGGCCACTTGCACCGCCGGCGTGATCGCCGAACCAGCGAACGACGAGCTGGGTGCCGTCATGTAGACCAGCGCGGCCGCCGTTCCCGCGCTGATGTCGAACGGTCCCGTCGTCGCCCCAGTCAGACTCGAGGCCGTCGCCGACAGCGTATAGCCGCTGCCGGACCTGGCGATGTTCAGAGTCGAGAACGTTGCGACTCCGGCCACGGCATTGACGCACGTCGAGCCGCCCAGCGTTGCCCCGGACGATCCGGTGCCGCTCGTGATCGCAAGGCACACGCTGCCGCTGAACGTCGCGGCGACGTTGCCCATGTTGTCGTGCACCGTCACGCCGACGGTGGACATCGTCGCCCCGGCGACCGCGTTGGTCGGCTGCGTGCTGATCACGAGGTCGGCCGGCGGACCCGAGCTCACGGCGAACGGCCCACTGGGGCCGCCCGTCAGGCCGCCGCTGGTCACGCTGAAGGTGAATGCGTTCCCGACCTTGTCGATGGAAAGGTTGGTGAAGCTCGCGACGCCCCCGACCGCCGTAATCATGTTGTTGCCCGCGAGGATCGCGCCGCCGGTCGAGTTCAGCACCAGCGTCAGCTGGCCGGTGAAATCGGTGGCGGTGTTGTCGAGGTTGTCGAGCGCCGTTACGGTGACCGCAAACGGAACGCCCGCCTGGATCGAGGCGGGCAGGTTGGAGAAGGTGAATTTGGCAGCGGGTCCGGCGATGATGTCGAAGAGGGCGCTCTGGGCGGCGGTCAGGGCACCCGACGTAGCCTGCAGCCTGTAACCGGAACCGCTCTTGTTGATGGTGAGATTCGAGAAGGTCGCCACGCCCCCGACGGCGTTGAGGCTCGTCGTCCCCGACAGCGTCCCGCTTCCCGGATTCGTCGCCAGCGTCAGCGCGATCGTGCCCGTGAAGTCGGATACGAGGTTGCCGTCGGCGTCATGCACCTCTACGACGACACTGGGTGCTAAGCCGGCACCCGCCGTCGTGGTTCCGGGGCTGATCTTGAATGCCAATTGCGTCGGACCGGGAGGTGGTTGCGTCGTCTTATCCCCGCTGCAGGTGACGACGAACATCGAGGAGATGAAGAGGGCGAGAACGCGCACCGATTTGAGGCGCATGACAGTCTGGCACCGACGCATGACGGGGGTCCTTGCGGGCATGTTTGCCGATGCCGCGGTCGCAGGTTCTGTGCCAAGTGCGTTTGTTTCCAAATGGTTACACGGCGTGCACAGAAGTAGGGCTCTTTCCTGGTGCGGACCGGCAACGCTGTCGCGGGGATTCTACGGCTGATCGAGGAC
>DATFTG010000009.1:0-3516 GCA_035262265.1 Gemmatimonadales bacterium | reverse complement strand
CTCGATCTGCAGGAGGCGCTTGCGCGGCTCGAGGTGCCGCTGCCGATCGTCTTCCTGACCGGGCATGGCGACATCCCGATGAGCGTGCGCGCGATGAAGGCCGGCGCCGTCGACTTCCTCACCAAGCCGGTGAGCCGGGAGGCGCTGCTCGCCGCGGTGCGGACGGCCGTCGCACGCGACGCAGACACGCGGGCGGCGAGGGAAGGCTTGCGCGGACTGCGTGACCGCTACGAGTCGCTTACCCCGCGGGAGCGGGAAGTATTCGCGGGCATCGTCGCCGGCAGGCTCAACAAGCAGATCGCCGCCGAGCTCGGCACCGCTGAACGCACGATTAAGGCGCACCGGGCTCACGTGATGGAGAAGATGGACGTCGCGTCGGTCGCCGAGCTGGTCCGCATCGCCGGCCAGCTCGGCGCGACCAAGCCGATCGGGCACTAGCGCCCATCATCCGGAAGCGGAGCGAGCTCCGCTCCGGACCTGTCCGAAAGGCCAATACGGCCTATGCACCAAGATCCAATTCCCGGCGTCCGGGCCGGGGACCATCATTTCGGAAGTGTCTCGGGCGAGACCCGCCGAACCGCACGACGAGAACACTGCCGATGCCGGACGAGGAAAACGGGGCAATCGTGGTCGTGGACGACGACGATGGGGTGAGGCAAGCGTTCGAGCGAGTGCTGAACGCGGCGGGGTTCCAGGCGGTGACTTTCGCCTCGGCCGAGACGCTGCTCGAGTCGGACGCAGCGGACAGCGCCGCGTGCCTCGTTCTCGACGTCCATTTGCCCGGCCTGTCGGGCTTCGAGCTCCGACGCGAGCTCGCGCGGATCAGCGCCAGGCAGCCGCCAGTGATCTTCATCACCGGCCACGACGAGCCCGCCGCGCGCGACCAGGCCGAGGCGCTCGGCGCTGCCGCGTACCTGCCGAAGCCGTTCGCCGGCAGGATGCTAGTGGAAGCCGTGGCCCGCGCCGTCGGCAGGGCCGCAAGGACATGACTGCAGGAATCGGCGCCGCCGGGAGACAGTCCCCCCTCCTCATCTCCTCCCTGCCTCCCGGCGGCTGTCCGATCCCGACCCGTCGCGGCGCCACGGCGTGGAGGTGCGGTGGCGCGGCGATTCTCACTGCCGGCGTGCTCGCCGCCGCGGCGCCGTCGCTCTACGCGCAGCCGTCCGGCGCGATCAGCGACGGCGCGGCGACCGCGCCAGGAAAGGTGATCGCGGCGCGCACTGCGCAGATCGTCGCGACGGTCGAGGCGGTCGACGCCGCCAGGCGGAGCGTCACCCTGAAAGGGCCCAAGGGTCAGGCCGAGACGATGACCGTCAGCGAGGAGGTGCGAAACCTGCCGCAGGTGAAGGTCGGCGATCGCGTCGCCGTGACCTACGCACAAGGGCTCGCGCTCCAGCTGAAGAAGGGCGGCTCGGGCATCCGCGAGCGGGTCGAGCGCGAAAGCGGAGCGCGTGCTGCGCCGGGCGAGAAACCCGGCGGCGCCGTCGGTCGCGAAGTCAGGGTGGTCGCCGACGTCGTCGGAGTGAACAATCCGAGGCAGACTGTGACGCTGCGCGGGGCGACGCAGACCGTCACGCTCAAAGTACGCGACGCGGCGCTGCTCAAGAGCATCACGACCGGGGACCAGGTCGAAGCGGTCTACACCGAGGCGGTCGCGCTGGTTGTGAAAGCGGCGCCGAAGACAACCGAGTAGGGGGTCTCAAGGGGTCCGCCCAGCACTCGCCTCCGCATCGCCAGCAGGTGCAGGACGCCATCGGAACTGCCGGCGATCCTCGCCGCAGCACTCGGCAAAGGGCGTAAAGTCGACAGTCGTTTGAATCGCCAAGAGGGGTCCCGATCGCCTCGGTACGCGGGACGGCGGCTGCAGCGAATGACGCGAGCAGCGAAGAAGGGGGACGCTCCGCCCGGATGAGCAGCATCGGCGGTCGATCGATTTCCGGCCCGCCCGCGGCGCCGACATCTGGCGCCGGGGCGCTTCGTGCGCCCGAGGTGGCGAGCTTCAATCGCGTGGTCACCCTTGCGATCACGTGCGCGGCGCTTTACTACGCGGCAGCGGAACTGGGCCTCGCATTGCGGTTTCCGGGCCAGACGGTATCGGCGATTTGGCCCGCAAACGCCGTCCTCCTCGCGGCCCTCCTGCTGACCTCCCCGCGCTCGTGGTGGATCCCGCTGCTCGCCATCGTCCCAGCGCACTTTGCGGCCTACGCGGACACCGGCTACCCAGACTGGCGCCTTGCGTGGCAGATCGGGTTTAACTGGACCCTCACGATTTCTACCGCGGCGATCCTGCGCGCGCTCGCGCTCAATCGTCACCCCTTCCGGAACCTGCCGGAGCTCGCGATCTATCTCCTAGTGGCGGTCGCCGGGGTCCCCGCGCTCGTGAGCCTGCTTGCGCCGAACACGGTCACCGCGATGCTGCACCCGCAGACGCAGTCCCTCTGGCTCGAGTGGCGCTCAACGTATCTGTCCAACGCGACCGGATTTCTCGTGTTCGTCCCCGCGATAGTGCTGTGGGTCTCGGAGGGACCCGCTTGGCTGCGACGCGCGACGCCGGCCCGGTGCGTCGAGGCGGCGCTGATCGGCGTAGGCCTCTATCTCGTCTGCACCGGGCTGCTCGGGGGGTCGGCGGCCACACCGGCGCTCCTCTACGTGCCGTTGCCGCTGCTGCTCTGGGCCGCCGCACGGTTCGGTGCGGGCGGCGTCACGTCGGCGCTCTTCCTGTTCGCGCTCAGCTCGACCGTCTGCGCCATCGAGGGGCGCGGACCGTTCACCGAGTCGCTGCCACTCGGCAATGTCTCCAGGCTCCAGATGTTCCTGTTTGCGGTCGCGCTGCCGCTGCTGATGCTCGCGGTGCTGATAGACGAGCGCGCGCGGATCGTCATGGCGAGCAAGTCCGCCGAGCGGGCGCTGCGGGAGAGCTACGCGCAGGTCCAGGATCTGGCGAAGCGCCTGATCGGCGCGCAGGAGGAGGAGCACACGCGCATCGCCCGCGATCTGCACGACGACCTCGGCCAGCAACTCGCTGCGGTCGCGATCGGGCTGAGCCGCATCCGGCAGCGCCTGCCGGCCGATCCGGCCGGCACCGTCAAGGAGGTCGCGCGCCTACAGGCGGGCATCGATCAGGTGGCCCGGGCGCTGCGCAGTCTCTCCCACGAGCTGCACCCCGGCGCGCTGCGGCACGTGGGGCTAGGCGTCGCGCTGCGGCGGCTCTGCCGCGAATTCGCCGATCGCCACGGAACTGCACTCGACTTCGATACGGAGGGCGAGCTGCGATCGGTCGCGCCGGAGGTGGCGCTCTGCCTGTTCCGCGTCGCACAGGAGGTGCTCCGAAACGTGGCCGAGCACGCCGGCGCGCGCGAGGTGAACGTTCGTCTGGGCCGCACCGACGGCGCGCTGAGGTTGGTCATCGGCGACGACGGCCGCGGCTTCGACCGCGAGGCGGCGGCCGCCCGGGCGGGCCTCGGTCTGGTGACCCTGGACGAGCGCGTGCGCGCCGTCGGCGGCCACCTCGTGCTC
>DATFTG010000008.1:0-22797 GCA_035262265.1 Gemmatimonadales bacterium | reverse complement strand
GCAGCGCGCGGCCTGCGAGCTGGTCGGCGGCGCCGGCGTCTCGACCGCCGCGCATCGCGCGGGGTTCGCCGATGCGGCGCACCTCAACCGCACGTTCCGCCGCATGCTGGGGATGACGCCGAGCCAGCTGGTCGCCTTCGCACGGCAGACGCAACGCCTCTTAGAGGCAGACGCCAAGCCGCCCAGACGTTGAGGCAGACGCCGACCCGCCGAGCCGCTGAGTGGACGCACAGGTTTGAGGGGAGAGGATTAGCCTAACGCCTGTTGCCTCGGCGGCCCGGCGGCTTGGCGTCTCCCTCGACGTCACGGCGTCTCAGCGTCAGTTGATTAGAACCAGCGCCGCACCTGCGCGCGATACTCCGAGTACACTGCCCCGAACGTCTCCTGCAGCCGCCCCTCTTCGATCGGTATCAGGGTCCAGTTGAGGTAAACGAGCACTGCGACTAGCGGCAGGAGCGGCCACACCTGGACGAGCAGCCCGGCTTCGCCGAGGTATGCGAGCGTGAGGCTGACGTACATCGGGTTGCGGCTGAAGCGGTACGGGCCCCAGGTGACGAGGGCGCGCGATTGCTCACCGGGGATCGTGGTGGTGCGCTGGCGGCGGAAGATCGTGAGACTCCACGCCGCGAGTACCACGCCGGAGGGGAGCAGGATGAACCCGGCAACGCGCGCGATGTGATGAGCTGTGGGCGGCAGCTCGACCGGCAGGAACCCCTGGAGCACGACACCGACGAAATAGGCAATGACGAAGACCCAGGGGACGGGGAGGTGCATCAGCAGGGGGCGGCGCTCAGTAGCCATGTCGCATATCTGCCTTCAGGGTGTCGCGTCGTCCACGACCTGCGGGTCAGCGTCCACGCGCGCGTCGTTGAGCAAGTATTCCACGTGGGCGTAATCCCGGATCCGCGCCACTTTGCCGTCCCGCCACCACAGCCGGATCGCCGCGAGCGGCCGCCACTGCTCCCCGACTTTGCGCCAATGCACGATCAGCGGCTCGCTGTCCACGTACGCCAGTGACAAGCGCCATTGCCAGGGCAGGGCGGCGTAGTTGCTGAAGTATGGGGCACCGATGTCGAGCACGGCGAACTCGGCCTCCCCCACCACCTCGACGCGCGCGTCAGCCTGAATCAGTCGCCGCAGTCCGTCCCAGTCGCGCCGGTTGAAGCACGCGATGTACGCCTGCAGCAGCTGCCGCTGTGACGGCTCCAGCTCGACAGGGGCGGGCGGGCGGCTCAGCCGGCGCAGCTTGAGGCGGCCGCGATGGAGTGCGGACTTCACCGCTCCAGTAGTCGACCCTACGATCTCCGCCACCTCACTGAGCCGGAAATCGAGCACGTCCTTCAACAGCACGCACGCCCGTTCCATCGCCGGCAGTCCGGTCACGAACGTTGCCAGGGAGCGGTCGATCGGCTCGGCATCGTGGTCGACGTCCTCCATCAGCCGCTCGGCCAGCTCCTCGTCGTCATAGGGCACCGTGTCCTCCCATTGCCGTCGCTCGCGCCGCGCGAAGTCCACGCACTTGTTGTGCGCGATGCGGAACAGCCACGCCTCGAGACGGGTGTCGTCTTTCAGTGACGTGAGGGAATAGAACGCCTGGGCCAGCGTCTCCTGCACGAGGTCCTCCCCGTCGAGCGCCGACCCCGACATGCGCGAGCAGAAACGATGCAGCCGGGGGCGGATGTCCCGGACGGCGGCCAGGAACCGTGCGCGCACATCCTGCAGCGGTCGTTGCAGCTCTTCGGACGTCGGCGGTCTCCGCTCACGGGCTTCGAGTCCCACGCTACCTCCCTTTCCTACAGAGACGCAAACGTGAGGGAAAAGGATACGGCGCAGGACGGACGTATCCCGGACCGCCCTGGTTTCGTCTCCAGGACGTGAGCCCATCGGAACGACCCGCGCATTCGGAGCTACCATGAAAGCCACTGTACTCGCCTTGTTGACATTCGCCACCGTGCCCGCGACGCCCGCGACCGCCCAAAGCGCGTATCCGCCATTGCAGGACTACGTGATGCCCCAGGAGGCGGAGATCACGTTGGCACGCACGGCCGCTCCCGCATCCGTCACCGCGAAGGCGACCATCAAGGTCCTGACGTCGGCCGGATATCGCATCGTCCATAGCGGAGAGAACGGCTTCACGTGTCTGGTAATGCGCGGCTGGTCGGCTCCGACCTATACGCCGCAACCGTTCCGCGATTTCGTGTACGACGCCACGATCCGCGCTCCGATCTGCTTCGACGCCGTCGCCACACGCTCGGTGCTTCCCTATTACGAGTTGCGTAGCGCACTCGGCATGGCCGGGAAGACTCCGGCGCAGATCGCCGACGCGGTCCAGGCAGCCTACGCTACGGGCCAGCTGCCGCGGCGCGAGGCGAGCTTCGCGTACATGTGGTCGGCGGAGCAGATGCTCGGGCGGGGCATCGGCTCCTGGCGCCCGCATATCATGGTCTTTCTTCCCTACTACGACAACACGATGGTCGGCGGCAACGCATTCGGGAGCCCGCTGCCGCAACTGAGCGATGACGCCGCAACGCCATTCTCGGTAGTCGTGATTCCAGTGGATTCCGGCCTGGCGATACGTCTGCCATAGAAGCAGACGCCAAGACGCCGAGCCGCTGAGTGGACGTCGCGGCATTAGGGGTTAGGCCCACTCAGCGGCTCGGCGGCTAAGCGTCTCCCTCGACGTCTTCAACCTCGTTCCCACTCGAATATCATTCTCCTCGTGCCACGGGACCCTCACAAAGATCAGCCCATCCTCCAGGGCGGCGCGCCGCTCGGCGAAGCCACCGGCGCCCTGATCCTGTTGCACGGCCGGGGCGGATCGGCTCAGGAGATGTTGACGCTGGCACGTGACCTCACCCCCTGGCCCCCTCTCCCTTCGGGAGAGGGGGAACCAAAGGCGAGGCCGCTCGCCTGGTTCGTCCCCGAGGCCGCGGGCCGGCAGTGGTACCCGTTCAGCCTGCTCGAGAAGGTCGAGAAGAATCAGGGCGCGTTGAACTCGGCGTTGGGCCTCGTGAAGCGCATCATGGAGAAAGCGGCGGAGGCGAATGTTCCGCCTGAACGTATCGCGCTGCTCGGCTTCTCGCAGGGCGCGACGGTCGCGCTCGAGTACGCCGCGCGCAACGCCCGCCGCTACGGCGCCGTCATCGCCCTCTCCGGCGCCCTGCTCGGCCCCGAAGGCACACCGCGCGACTACGAGGGATCGCTCGCCGGAACGCCGGCGTTTCTCGGATCGGGCGATCGTGATCCCAACATCCCGAAGCGGCGGGTCGATGAGACGGCGACGGTGTTCGAGCGCCTCGGAGCGACGGTGACGAAACAGATATATGAAGGGCTGGCGCATGCGATGAATCAGGAGGAGATCGGGAAGGCGAGGGCTTTACTGGCCGCAATAGACGCTTAGCCGCTCAGGCAGACGCCGACCCTCCGAGCCCCGGCGCTCGGCGTCCAAGCGCTACGGAAGCCTTCCCCCTGCGTGAAACCTCCAGCTCAGCGCTGCCGTCCCCACGAACCGGGTCTTCGCCTGTCCTGCCACGTGACCGTCATTCTGGTTGTAGTGGAGTCCGCCATTGGCGCTGAAATGAATCGGGCCCTGTTGCCACGTCACGCCGAGCGCCGCCCGCCAGGTGCGCTGCACGATGCCCTGGAAGAGCGCTGACGTGTTGGGGTAATCGACCGGCGCGGGGTGCGGCAGCCGGGGATCGCCCTCGCCCTGGCGCACCAGCGTGAACTCCGGCTCGACGAGCACGCCGCCCGGCGCGATCCAGCCGAATCGCAGCGTCGCCTGGTCGTAGTCCGAGAAGTTGCGGCCGGTGCCGAGGCCGTGATAGAGCGGGATCTGGAGATTGTCTTCGTTGCGATAAGTGAGGTCGGCGACCTGAGTGTAGAACGCCGTCCACGACGCGGCGCCCATTCCTCCCTTGGCGCCGAGCGTGAGCCCCCAGCTCGCCGGCTTCTTGTCGGTGGCCGACTTCTTGTCGACCTGAATGTCGTCGAGCATCAGCTGGCCGAACGCCGTGATGCGGCCATGGACCTCGAAATCGGCACCGAGCAGCGAGTTGACGTTGGTGTTGGTGTTGACCTGCTCGAGGAAGCCGAGGTTCATGACGTTGAGGAACCAGGGCTCGAGGCCGCGGTCCTGACCCGCCCACACGTTGCCTTCCCACAGCGACACCGTCCACGCGCCGGGGGGATGGATCCACAGCCGGTGCTGCACCATGAAGCGCCGCTCGCTCGTGCCGAGCGAATCGAGACGCGTGTCGAGCTGGGTCACCATCGCCTGCAGCTGAATCCCCGACGTGCCGAGGGTGAGCCCGAGGTGATCGAGCCCGTACGGATCGGGTGAGAGCAACAGACCCTGCACTACGCTCGGCCCCCAGTTGCGGTCGAGCCTGCCGAAGAACAGCTCGCCGTAGTGCCATTGTGCGTCGACGTAGGACTCTGCCGTGCGCCCCGCGATGGCGCGGTCTTTCTTGCCGAACCAGTCCGGGTCGAACTTGAGCCGCGTATCGGCGACGGGATGCGTCACGAGGACGACGGTACCGATATCGAGCTGCATGTTGAGCCCGGCGGCAGCGAATCCGCGCCTGGGGCCGTAGTCGTGATTGGGTACGCCGCGGCCCAGCTCCAGGGGATCGCGCTCCGAGTACGTCGCCGCAGCGACGCCGATATCGCCATTGATGCGCCCGTACGGTCCCTGCTCCGCGCGCCGCAGGTCGCTGAGAATCGAACGGACCACTCCCCGCTCCCCACTCCCCAGCTTCGTCGAGTCGATCGCCTCGAGCGCACTCACCACCTGGTCCGCGCGCATCGGCCGCGTGAGCGGCGTAGGGTCGACCATCTCCCCTGCGGCGATGAAGTGCTCGAGGTAGGGGGTGCCCCAGTAATCGGCGGGGACGTAGGGAGAAGCGGTTTGGGCGGCGAGGCGTGATGCGAGTGCAAGTGCGAGGAGCAGAGTCGCGGCGCGTGGCACGAGCGCAGGTTATCGGGAGAGGATGCAATGCGCAATGCCAGGACAGGAAGCAAATGTCGTTGCACTTCGGTCCAGCCTCCCCCCGTCGCGTTGTCCTCACCCCCAGTCTCGCCGAACCCGCCTTGACCGAGCGGGCGGATGAGATGGTAGGAGCCGAAGTCGGTGTTTGCGGTGAGCGTCAGCGGGCAGAAACTACACGCTTTCTAACTGCGTGAGAGGTGAGAGGTGATTCACAAACTGCGTGAGATGTGAGAAGTGAGAGGTGAGAGGTCATCGCCGTGTTTCGCGCGGCTAATAGCCGCGGCTCGGCTATCTGTCGCTAAGAGCGACGTGTGCATGCGTCACCATCGGTGACAGCAGCCGAGTCGCGGCTCTCAGCCGCGAACAAACGAAGGGCGAGACCTTACTCCATCAACTCCAGATCCAACGCATCCACCGCGTTCCCGAGCGTCGGGTCCTTCGCCTTCAGCACCTTGAGCCGCTCGGCGTTGGCGGTTTTCTCGTTGAGACGTTGAGGAACGGGCTCCGGGGTCCGGGGACCGGGGTCCGGTCTGCGACCGACCGCGACGCGGACAGCGCCATCGACCCACTCAGCCAACACCTTCCCGACCGCGTCTTTCTTGTGTTCCAGCCCTTCACTCGTGCCGCTCGCGGCGACGAGCGTCACCGTCCCACTCTCGACCCCCTGCACGGTGGCCTCGGCAAGGAGGCTCCCGACCATGGGGCTCGAGACGCGCGCTCTCGCGACGATGGAGGGCCAGATCGAGCGGAGCCGGTCGACGGTGAGGGGACCGGCGGTCGGGCGGTCGGGGGGACGGACGGTCGGCGGCTGTGAGGCGACGTCCCGCAACATTTGTCCGCCCTCCGGCTCTTGACCGCCCGTCCGCCTGACCGCCTGCCCTCCCGACCGCCCGCCCGCCGCAGTACCGCCCGCCGCAATACCACCGAGCGCCTTTATCACCTCACCGATCTCCACCGTCCGGTCCGCCATCGCCCAGCGCAGCAACAGCAGCTCCACGACGAGCCGGGGGTGGCCAGTGGTCCGCAGCTGGTTCTCCATCGTGCCAAGCACGGTGAGGAGCCGCAGGATGTCCTGCGGCGGCAGCGCGGGGCGGTACTGCTCGACGAGCGCGAGCATCCCCTCCGTCAGTCCTTCGGGCGTGCCCCCCAGCCCCGCCATCAGGACGGCGCGCAGGATCTCTCCCGCCCCGCCGATGAATTCGCTGAAATCGGCCCCCGCCTCGGCGAGCCGGTCGACCAGGGGGAAGACGGCGCGGGCGTCGCGCTCCGCCACGAGGCGCAGCATCTCGCCGTAGAGATCGTCGGCGATCAGCCCCAGCACGTCGCGCACCCGTTCGGGAGTCACCTTGCCCTCGCCGAACGAGAGCACTTGATCGAGCAGCGACAGGCCGTCCCGCATGCCGCCGTCGGCGCTGCGCGCGATCAGCTGCAGCGCGTCGTCATCGACGTCGAGCTTTTCGGCGTCGGCCACGGCTTTCAACCGCGCCGCGATGGCGTGCGGGCCGATGCGGCGGAAGTCGAAACGCTGCAGCCGCGACAGCACCGGCGCCGCGCTCTGCGCGATCTTCTGGGGCTCCGTGGTCGCGAACACGAACACGACGCCGGGCGGCGGCTCCTCGAGGATCTTGAGGAGGGCGTTCCAGGCGTCGCGCGTCAGCATGTGCGCTTCGTCGACGATGTAGACCTTGTGCCGCCCCTCGGCCGACGCGGCGTACATCGCCCGCTCGCGCAGGTCGCGAGCGTCGTCCACGCCGCGGTTCGAGGCGGCGTCGAGCTCGACGACGTCGAGATTGGCCTGCCCCGTCCATACGCGGCGGCACGAATCGCACTCGCCGCAGGGCTCGCCCTCGCCGGCCTTGCGCTTCTCGCAATTGAGGGCCATGGCGAGGATACGGGCGGCGGTGGTCTTGCCGACGCCGCGGGGACCGGCGAAGAGATAGCCGTGGGCGACGCGGGAAGAGGCGACGGCGCCGCGCAACGCGGCGGCGACGTGATCCTGGACTATGAGGTCAGAAAAGACTTTGGGGCGGTATTTGCGGGCCAGGGCGATCATGAAGAGGAATCTAGGCGACCGTGACCGTTCCGGTACGGGCGGTTCGGGGCGGCTTCGGCTGAGGGAGTAGCGCGGGACCCGGGGCGGCGTAGGTTCGTTGCACGGGCGTTGTTCCGACAGCGCACCCCAACGGACCGGATGCCACAGTGGTCTCAGAAAAAGAAAGACTCCGCCGGTTGTCGGTCGACGTAACTGGCGCCGAGGCCTTCGCGCGTGAGGTCACGAAGCGGCTTGTGGTCTTGGGTGACCCGGATGCGGTCGAGGCGGAACACGTGCTGCAGGAGCTCACAGTGCTGTCGGATGTGCTGCGGCGCGGCGCGGAGCCTGCCGAGTCGCCCGCGATCGTGTCGCGCCTGCTGTGTATCGCGGCTCGGTGCGACGGTCCGCTGGGGGATCTGGGCAAGCTGGTGGATCGAGCGGCGTTCGGAGGAGGAGAAAAGCGGTAGGCGTTCTATATACTTGCCTCATGCCCATCGTCGCCAAGCCGGATCTTGCCGCGTTCGCAGAGCAGCTTCTCCTCGCCTCCCATGCTTCAGCGGATGACGCCCGTCTGGTCTCCGAAGCGCTGGTCTGGTCCGATCTCCGTGCCCGCCATCCACAAGGCGTGCTCCGCCTCCCCAACTTCGTTCAGCGGCTCGAGCGCGGCCTCATCAACTCCCCCGCACGCTTCGCGTGGCAGCCCGCCGGGTCAGCGGCCGCCGTACTCGATGCCGGCAACGGCTTCGGCCACGTGGCAGGGCATGCGGCGATGCAGCGCGCCATCGAGCTCGCCGCAACACACGGCGTCGGCGTCACGGCGGTGCGGCACAGCAATCTCTACGGCGCGGCGGCGTGGTTCTGCTCCCTCGCGACCGACCGGCAATACCTCGGCTTCTCGTGCACCAACGCCGTGGCGAAGGTGGCGCCGTTCGGCGGCACGCGGCCGGTATTCGGCACGAATCCGCTCGCGTTCGGCTGCCCGACGCGCTCCGGTGTGCCGATCCTCGTCGACCTGTCGACCAGCGCCATCGCCGGCTCGACGGCGCGCGGCCTCGGCGAAGCCGGGACGCGGCTCCCCGAAGGCGTGGCCCTGGACAAGAACGGCAAGCCGACGACCGACCCCAGAGACCTCGCGGACGGGACCTTGCTCCCCGCCGCCGGCCCGAAGGGGTTCGGACTCGCGCTGATGGTGGAGATTCTCTGCGGAGCGGTCGCCGGCGCGGCGTTCAGCAAGGAAGTCGGGTCGATGGTCAGCACCTGGGACCGACCCGCCGACACCGGCCACTTCTTCCTGGCGCTGAACATCACCGCCTTCAGCCCGCTGGCCGCCGTGCTCGACCGCATCGAGCGGCTGCTCGAGTGGATCGCGGAGTCGGATGGCGCGGCGGTGCGGTTCCCGGGCGAGCTGCGGGGGGCAACCGCTCTCGACTACACTCGCAACGGCATCCCATTACCCGACGCGTCGGCCGAGGCGCTGGGGGCGCTGGCGCAGCAGCTGAAGGTCACCGCGCCGTGGTGAGTCTGCGAAAGCGATGAGACGTGGACCGGTGAAGTGGCGGATCGCCACCTCACCGGCGCCGTCGCTCACACCGCCGCGAACAGATCGACCGCACCCGCGGACACCATCCGGCGTACCGCGGCGAATCCTATGCTCGCTTCGCCGCCATTGAGGCGCCGCACCATACCGTCCACGGTGCCGTCCCAATTGAGGCCGCGCAGCGTCTCCAGCTCCGCGAGGCTCACCCGCACCGTCTCCCCGCCCCACAGCACCACTTCCCCCGCTTCCTGACCGTCGCGCGAGACCTGGCGGTTGAAGTAGTCGACGCGGCGCCCCAGCAGGGGCACGAAATCGCCGAGCGCTGCGTCCGGTCCGCCGAGCAGCTCGACCGAACGACTGCGCACCGCCTCGCTGTGCAAGTCTTCGCCCAGGGGGTCGCAGTTGAAGTCGTTCAGCTTGAGATAGATGTTCGTCGTATTCGCCGCGTGTTCGCGCAGATGCCAGATGGCGTTGCCCTTGAAGATCATGACGTCACCGGGCTGGTCCTCGATGACGACGCGGGTGGCGCTGCGCACCCGCTCGCTCGGCTCCTGGCCGAGGCTCGCCCGCAGGCGGGCCGCGGTGTTGTACGGGTTCACCCACACGTCGTCGAGCGGATAGAGCACGAGCTGCGACCCGGCGGGCACGGTGACCGAGAATCCGACGGAGACCTGCGATGCGTAGCGGTCCTTGTGCGGCTGCGGATGGGGATCCGCGTTGGCCTCGTACGCCTTGATGTGCCGCTCCGAGAGCGCGAGCCGTTTCGGATCGAGCCCCGTCACGCCGCCTACGCCGGCGAGGAACTGCTCGTAGTAGTCGGTGCCCGCGGGGAATTCGAACAGCCCCTGCTGCTTGTCGCCGATCGCCCAGTCCTTCAGGCGGTGCGCGTCGAGATGGTTCTGCACCTGCGCGGCGACCTGCTCGAGAAAGTCGGGCGACAGCCCGCCCCGGATGTGTACCCATCCCTGTGCTGCGTAGCGCGCGGCGTACTCAGCGGGATCGAAGGAGAAGAGTGTCGACATGATCACCTCGAAGTCGGAGTTTGAGAGAACCGGCGGCAAGGTCCGCAAGGGACGTGCCCTCTTCCGGGAAGCCGTCACGTGTATGGATCAACAGGATCACGAGGCTGTCACGAGTCTGCGGCGGGTGGTCATCGGGTTTTCGCCCGACGCCCGTTTGAATGCCGCCCGCATTCTGCCGCCCAACCGCGCGACAAACGGCCCCGGGTCCCACCACTTGAAGTACAGGAAGCATGCCGGTTGCACGCGGCTGGCGATCCACGCACGCCAGGTGATCTCGCCGTTGCGATGCAGCTCTCGGAAGGCGAGGAAATCTTCCCACGGCTTCGCGAGGGTGAGGCCGCTTTCGTACTGGCTCAGCGACGGCAGCGGGAGCCGCATCAGGCGATTGTAGACGAGCGATGCGAGATCGAGCCCGGCCACGCTCAGGAGCTCGTTCGGCTCAGTGAAGCGGTGATTCACCTCGATGAGCTTGAGCTTGCCGTCTCGGGCGTCGCGCTTGAATTCGATGCACGCCAGCCCGCGCAGCCCGATCGCCTGAAAGAAGCGCAACCCCTGGCCGGCCACCTCGGCATTCGAGTCGGTGACGTGGTAGGTCCCTGTGCCGAACCCGATGGGATACTGCCGCAGCTTGCGTTTCGTGAAGTGGAACAGCGGCTCGCCGGCGTCGTCGAGATACGTGTAGTAGCTGCAGTAGTCGGCTTCGCCGCCCGGGATCAGCTCGGTGACGAGCATCGGCACGCCGTACGACTCCACCATGCGGTGCGCCGCCTCGAGCTCTGCCGCGTCATGTGCCACGAGCATTTTTTCTTCGGCGAACTTCGCGAACCGATGCGACAGTCGCGGCTTGAGCCCGCAGGGATAGCGCACCTGCTGCAGCACGCGCGCCCAATCCTCGCGCGATTCGGTCAGCCAGACCTGCGGCGCCGCCACACCCACCTTCCTGGCCAGCTCGTAGGTCGCCGCCTTGTCGAGCATCGCCGCGAGCACCGCATCGTTGGCCTCGTAGACACGGAAGTCGTCCACCAGCTGCGCGCGGTAGCGCAGCACCAGCTCGAGGCCGTTGTCGCCGCAGGGCATCAGGGCCGCGCCCGCGAACGAACGCCCTGCCGCGCCGGTCAGCCAGTCCCGCCAACGCTCGACCACGTCGCCGGCTCCCGGCAGCGGCAGCCACTGCGCGCAGCGCGAATGCCGCAGCGCGTCCGGCCCACCTGGCGCCACCACCCGGATGCCGCGGCGGCGCAGGCTGCGCGCGACCGACAGGGCGTTCGCGCCGCCGCCCAGGAGGACCGCCGGCGGAAGGGACGGATCGAGCGGCCGCATCAGTCGTGCAACCCGAGGAGGCAGCGCAGCAGCGGCCCGGCGACGTCCACGCCGTCGGGGTTGCGCACGTTGTAGTGGTGGTGCAGCCCCGGAGTGGAATTGACTTCGATGATGACTCCGTTGGCCTCGCCCAGCGAGACGCGCGGGTTGGGGGTGATGACGTCGATCGCGGCCAGCGAGACCCCCAGCGTCGCCGCGGCGCGCGCCCCTTCGTCGCGCAGCGCCGCGCCGATTTCGCACGTCACGGCGACGTTGTCGGCGCGGGCATTGTCGTTGACGACCGTTTTCACCACGACCGCTTCCCCCGCGTCCGGTACCGAGCGCAGCGTGAGCCGGGCGTGCCGCAGCGTCGTCTTCATGTCGAGGTCGATGCGCAGCCGGGTGACGCTGGCGCCGCGATCCTGGGCGCGCCGCGCGTTCTCGGCGGTGATCAGCTGCCGGATGGTGGACCGGCCGTCGCCGGTGACGCTCGGCGCGTGGCGCCGGATGGCGTGGAGCAGCCGGCCGTGCAGATAGAGCAGCCGGTAGCAGTCACCGGGGATCTGCCGCTCGATCAGCACGTAGCGGCTGTACAGCGAGGCGTTGAGCGCGGCCCGCACCAGCTCGGCACGCGTGATGTGCGTGGCGACGCCCTCACCGGCGCCGCTGTTGCGCGCCGGCTTCACCACGCAGGGCGAGCCGTACTCCCGCACGAACGCCTCCCCCTCGTCCAGCGTCGCGAGCGTGAACTCGTGGGACGGCGGCACCGGCAGATCGGTGGCCGCGAGCAGGCGGTGCACCAGCGCTTTGTGTCCCGCCAGGGCCAGCGTCACCGGATTGTCCAGCATGACCATCCCGCGGGCGATGCGCGTGCAGCGCCCCCGGTAGCGGATCTCCCAGAACGCGTCGTCCAGCTCGCGGAACCGGGCGCCCTCGCCGAGCCCCGCCGCGGCATCGCGCCACAGCGCGGTGTAGAACGCCGTCCGGCCCGTATCGTCGCCGTCGCCGACTCCCGTCCGGCGCCAGCGCCGCAGCGCGCGTCGCGCCAGGAGCGCCGTGCGCCACCAACCGAGCCACGACGTCCGGCTCAAACCGAGTTGCATCGCGCCTCGCTGAGGAGCCCGTCCACCCATGCGTTGGAGAACTCGCCGCGTTGCACCGCCGCGAGGTATTGCGCTTCACCGGCGCGGCGCGCCCGCAGCTGTTGCAACACGGTGTCGGCGGCCTCGAGCGGCACGATGACCACGCCGTTGCGATCGCCGATCACGATGTCGCCGGGATGCACCACGATGCCGCCGCACTGAATCGGATAGTTGATCTCGCCGGGGCCGCGGTGCAGCGGCCCGATGGGCGTCACCCCGCGGGCGAACACGGGCACTCCCGTTTCGAGGATCCCTTCGATGTCGCGGATCAATCCGTCGACCACGATGCCGGCGACGCCGCGGTGGCGCGCCTTGGTGGTGACGAGGTCGCCCAGCACCGCGTTCATCGGCGACGCCCCCGCGTCGACCACGATGATGTCGCCGGGCTGCACCAGATCGAGCGCTTTGTGCACCATCAGGTTGTCACCCGGGAACACCTTCACCGTGCACGCCGGCCCGAGCAGCGAACGATCGGGATCGGTATGCGAGCGGATTTCCGGGACCATGGTGTAGAGCCGGTTCATGATGTCCGAGATGTCGGGCGTCGGGAACGGCTCGAACCCCTGCAGCAGCGCCGGCTCGGGACGAATTGCGTTGCGCCGGATGCGAAATCCCGGACCGGGATTCATCTCCGCCGTCTTCGGCTTGGAGATCGGGGCGGCTGCGGCCGCGCTCGGATCGGCGGCCTGCGGATCGACTGCGGTGTGCGGCATCATGTTGGGAGCCCCATGGGTGATCGGTTCACCAGACGCGGAGACGGGAGAGCAGCTCGGGTTGCGACTTGAGGGCGAGCGACAGCAGGAGGGCGTCGGCCCAGAACTTCGCGGCCCAGTTGGGATAGCGGAACGGATGGTAGAGGCCGTAGAACGGCCTCGACCCCGCGAGCGCGCCGCGGATCGCCGGATTGGTGGACCGAATGTTCTGGCTGTCGCACAGAAAACGGAGGGCGGCGTCGGCCGCCGCGGACGCGCGTTCGTCATGCCGCTCGGCCATGCGCAGCCACACGACGCACATCTGCGCCACTCCGGTGAGGCAGCTGCTGCGCGCTTCCGGCTTCCATCCGGGGCCGTACCAGCCGGCGAGCTTCCCCGCGAGCACGTGGTCGCCCAGGACACGCGCCGCCCGGCGCGCGGTCGCCTCCGCCACGTCGTCCTGCAGAATCCACGCCGATTCGAGCAGCCCCTGAATGGCGTAGGCGATGGCGTGCAGCGAGGCCTTCGTATAGAACGCCGGCCAATTGCGCGTGAGCAGGATCGCGGCGAGCGACGCGCCCAGCCCGTAGCCATGGCCGTTGTCCTGCGGATCGAACGCGCAGTGCGAGAAGAATCCCGTCTCGTCGGCGCGCGTCACCGCCCAGCGCACGTTGGCCTCGCCGGCGCGCAGCAGCTCGGGGTCCTGCGTCTCCTGGTGCAGCAACAACAGCGGCCACGCCGTGCGCGTGTTGTAGGTGTGCGTCTTGCCGAGATAGTCCGACGCCCGCCAGGCGCCGTCCGGGTCCTGCACCGACACCAGCCACCGCCCCGCGCGATGCGCGGCATCGAGGTAGCGCGACTCGCGGGTCACCTGATAGATGCGGATCAGTCCGAACAGGATCTGGCCGGTGTTGAACACCGACGGCCCGGACGAGCGGCCGACGCGGTCGCCGGGGAACGCGCCGTCGGCGTACTGCAGTCCGAGAAGCCACTGCGCCATCGCGACGCTGCGCTCGTAGCAGCCTTCGTCGGCCAGCGCCTCCCACACGTTCAGCATCGTCGGGATGATGTAGCCCGTGGTCTCGGGGTACGAGGAATGCCAGCCGCGCGCCAGGCTGTACAGCGCGGACACGCCGCCGTCGCGCTGCGAGTCCTGCGCTTCCTTCAGCCAATCGACCGTCGCGCTCAGGTGGTCCTGGAGACGTGGAATCTCGGACTCGAGTTGGATCATCGCGCACTCTCGTTGGCAGGCCCGGTGAGCCATCCCCAGACCCAGCGGCGCAGCCAGACATGCGCCAGCAAAGCGAGGAACGCCGTGTTCGTGATCAGATAGCGTTTCCACATACGGCGCGGCTCCTGCGCCAGGCGGAACAACCACTCGAGCCCCGCGAGCTGCATCCACCGGGGCGCGCGGGGAATGACTCCCGCCAGCACGTCGAAGCTTCCCCCCACGCCGTGCACCACCGGCACCGCCATGTCGGCGAGGTAGTGCTTCACCCACAGCTCCTTCTTGGGCGTCCCGAAGGCGATGAACAGGATGTCGGCGTGCGCGTCGCGGATCTGCGACACGACCTGCCGCTCTTCGTCGGGCGCGAAGTAGCCGTGCTGCGCTCCGGCGATCCCGACGCCCGGGTAATCGCGCCGCACACACGCCAGCACCTGATCGAGCACGCGGGGACTCGCCCCGAAAAAGAAGACGCGGTACTGCTTCGCATCGGCCCGCTCGAGCAGGCGGACCATCAGGTCGGTGCCGTTGACGCGGCCCGGCAGCGGATCGCCGAGCAGCTGGGACGCCCACACGATCGGCATGCCGTCGGCGCCGATCAGGTCGGCGGAGCGGACGCTCTGGTCCAGCTCGCGGTCGTCCCGCATCGAGACGAGCTTGGCGGCGTTGACGACGGCGATGTAATGCGGCCGCCGCGAGGCGATGAACTCTTCCGCCTCGCCCACGAATCCGTCGAGGTCGAGCTTGGTCACGGGGCAGCCCATCACATTGGTCCATTCCATGGCATTCCCTCAGTCGGGCCGGAACCGGGCGCGCAGCACGTCCAGCACCCGTTCCGCCGCGTGGCCGTCCCAGAGCGGCGGCACCGCGGCCGCCTTCCAGCGGCCGCACAGGATGGTTTCGAGGCACGCCTGCACGCGCTCCCGGTCGAGCCCCACGAGCTCGTTGGTGCCGAGCGTGACGGTGCTGGGGCGCTCGGTGTTGTCGCGCAGCGTGAGACACGGCACCCCGAGGAACGTCGTCTCCTCCTGCACGCCGCCCGAGTCGGTCAGCACCGCGGCGCTGTACGACATGAGCCGGAAGAACTCGAGGTACGGCAGCGGCGGCAGGAGGTAGACGACGCCCGGCTCGGGCTGGGCCGGCGGCGCGTCGATCTGGACGAGGCGCGGCCGGGCCGCCTGGTGCGCCAGACGCGCCCGGGTGCGGGGATGGGTGACGAAGTAGACCGGCGCCAGCGCGCTCGCCGCTTCGAGGATGTCGAGCACCTGCGCGAGGTGGTCGGCCGTGTCGACGTTCGCGGGGCGATGCACCGTGGCGAGCAGGTAGGACCCCACCGCGTCCATCGGCTCGAGCGCGTCGCGGCACAGCACCAGCGAATCGATCATCGTGTTGCCGACGAAGTGCACCTGCTCCGCCGCCACGCCTTCGCGCCGCAGGTTCGCGATGCCGCTCGCCTCGGTCGTGAACAGCAGCTGCGCGATCGAATCCGTGAGGATGCGATTGATCTCTTCCGGCATGCGGCGATCGAAGCTGCGCAGCCCGGCCTCGAGGTGCGCCACCGGGATCTCGAGCTTCACCGCGGCCAGCGCGCAGGCGAGCGTCGAATTCACGTCGCCGGCGACCACCACCAGGTCGGGCTTGACGTCGAGGCACACCAGCTCGAAGCGCTGCAGGACCGCCGCGGTCTGCGCGGCGTGCGTGCCGCTGCCGACCTCGAGGCGGAAATCGGGCTCCGGCATCGCCAGCTCGCGCAGGAACACGCCGCTCATCGATTCGTCGTAGTGCTGGCCGGTGTGGACCAGCACGCTCGAGAATTGCGGCGCCCGCGCGAGCTGGCGCAGCACCGGCGCCATCTTCATGAAGTTGGGACGCGCGCCCACCACGCTCAGCACCGTGACGGGCCTCATGCGGACCGGGCCCGGGCGGTGGGGACGGCAGGCGCGGCGCCCGTCCAGGCCTCGATCGCGTCGCGCAGCGTCCAGAAGACGACCCGCTCCCCCAGCCGGGCGCGGACCGCGGTGAGGATGCGCGCGATGTTGGCGGTGTTGTGCATGTCCTTGGTGTGGCCCGAAGCGACCACCGGGAGCACGACGTCCGCGCGATGCCGCAGCCCGGCGGTCTCCTCGTCGTCGTAGATGGCTTCCAGCAACCGCACGAACACGGACGGGGGCAGCGCGTCGTAGTCGAGCTGTAACGCGCCGTGCGACATCGCCTGCGCCAGCCACCAGCTCACCGAGCTGCGGTGGCCGCCTTTGAACGGGCGCCGCCCGAACGGGTAGCGCCGGCCGCGCGTGCGCCGCTTCTCCGACAGCCACTGCCGGTCTTCGCGGGCGACGCGCACGCCGTGAAACAGTCCGTAGTAGAGCGCCGGGGAGATCAGCTTGCGGAGGATCGGCATGTCGAGCGTGCGGCGCGCGTAGATCGGCAGCTCGAGCAACCCGTCCGTCCCCGGCGCCGCGCGCCCGACGTCCTCGGAGACGAACCAGGGCCGCACAGACGAGGGCGCGTCGCGATAGTCGTAAAACGGCGGCTGCACGAGGCCCTTCGACACCGAGCTGTCGCAGCGGAACCCGGCGGCGCGCAGCGCGGCGATGACGTGGCGGGAGGGCTGAATGCAGTAGCCGCCGGCGCGGAAGGCCACACAGGCGTACGCGGCGTCGACCGGCCGCAACAGGCGCTCCAGATACTGTTTGCCGCGCTGCAGCGTTTCCCGCAGCACGTCCGGCGGCAGCGCGCCGGTCGCCCACCAGGCGAAGTCCACCTGCCACCGGCCGGCGTCGATGCAGGTCGCGTGCAGCCATTGCGGATGGAGGTGCAGCTGCACGTCGGAGCGGCGCTTGACGGTTTCGCGCAGCATCGCTTCCCATGCCGTGGCGATCTCCCGCGCCCACGCGCGCCCCGCGCCGGCTTCGAGGTGCGCCCACTGCTGGCCGACCTCGGCCATGACGGTGAGCCGCGCCCCGTGATCCTCCACCACGCCCAACAACTGTTGTAATGGCCGGTGCTGCAGGTCGAAATAGTCTCCCGACCCGTCGCCGAACACTTCCCAGTCGTTGGTCAACACCAGACCCAATCGCATGTCACATCCGAGGCGTCGGCCACACTCGCTCAGCGGTGACCAGGCTGCCGCCCCGGCGCGAAACGTGCGAGCATATGCTGCACCCTTGTCGAGCGCGCGCTCCTCACTCGCACGCGCTCCCCTCACTGCAGCAGTGCCACCGGGGGTACTACAATCACGCTATGAGTTTCTACGAACGCTTCGCCTCGCGGTCACGAAACCGTATCGGGCTGTGGACGAAACGTTTTCAAGCGCGGACGATCTTTCGTCTCGGCACGGCCGAGTCAGATGGTCGACAGCTTGCGGTGCTCGAGCTCGGTCCCGGCGACGGGTACATCGCCGAGTTGTGCCAGGCGGCGGGACACGACTACCTCGCGGTCGACGGGAGTGCGGCGGTTGTCCGGAACCTGACTGAGCGCGGGGTACGGGTCGTGCAGGCGGTCGTGCCGCCGTTGCCGGTCGAGACCCGACCGTTAGACGTTTGTTACATGCTGCACGTCATAGAACACGTACAGGACATCTATGCTGCGATCGCACTTGTCGGCGAGATTCGCGACCGGCTGCGACCGGGCGGTCGCCTCGTCATCGCGACTCCCGAGCTCCGGTACTGGAAACAGCACTTTTATGACAGCGACTACACCCACCACCTTCCGTTCACCAGACGGACGCTGCTCGAGCTGCTCGACAACGAGGGGTTCGACGTCAGCTACCAGTCGATCTACACGGGCCCGGTGTTCGGCTACCGCGGCCTCCCGATCTACTGGCTGACGCGCCTCCTGTACCCGCAATGGCTCGACGATCTCATCGGCCGCCACGCCCCGCGCGACATCCTGGCGCGCGGCTTCTGGACGCTGATTCCCAACCTCATCGTCGTCGCGACGAAACCCGCCGGGTGAGCGCCCACCGGCCCGGCGCCTGAGCGGTGTGCTCCATCGCCGGGATGCTGGGATGCGGGGACGCGGCCACGCTGGCGCGCATGTCGGCGGTGCTGCGGCATCGCGGCCCCGACGGCACGGGCGCCGTGTGGTTCACCGAGCACCACGCCGGCTTCGCGCACAATCGCCTCGCCATCATCGATCTGTCCGACGCCGGCGCCCAGCCGATGAGCAGCCCCGACGGGCGCTACTGGATCGTGTTCAACGGCGAGATCTACAATTACCGCGAGCTGCGGCGCGAGCTCGAGGGGCGCGGGCACGCGTTCCGCTCGACGAGCGACACCGAGGTGCTGCTCTGCGGCCTGATCGAGTGGGGCGACGCCTGTCTCGACAAGCTCGACGGCATGTTCGCCCTCGCTGCCATGGACCGGACCACCGGGCGCGTGCTGCTGGCGCGCGACCACCTCGGCATCAAGCCGCTGTATTACGCCGAGATCGCCGGCGGCCTGATCTTCGCCTCGGAGATCAAGGCGCTGCTGCAATGCTCCGGCGTACGGGCGCTGCGCGACGACGCGGCGCTGCGCAATCCCTCGTTCTTTCTCCTGTCTCCCGACACCGGCTTCGCGGGGATCAAGAAGCTGCCGCCGGCCCACGCCCTGAGCTTCACGAACGGGCGCGTGGCGGTGTGGCCGTACTGGTCGATCGAGCCGAGCGAAACACTGACCCGGGAGGGGGAGGCGATCGAGGAGATCGGCGGACTGATCGAAGCGGCCGTCCGTCGCCAGATGATCTCCGACCGCCCGATCGGGTCGTTCCTGAGCGGCGGGCTCGATTCGTCGCTGGTGAGCGCGCTGATGCGCCGCCATGCCGCGGGACCGATCGACGCCTTCACGATCACCTTCTCCGCGGGCGACCAGCGCTACGAGCGCGCCTCGGACGATGGGGTGTACGCGCGCCAGGTGGCGCGGCACTTCGGCTTCCGCCTGCACGAGTTCGAGGTCGAGCCGCGGCTCAGCGAGCTGCTGCCGCTGCTCGTCTGGCACCTGGACGAGCCGCTCTCCGATCCGGCGGTGATCAACACGTTTCTGATGTCGCGCGCCGCCCGCGAGCTCGGCATCGTGGTGCTGCTCAACGGCGTCGGCGGCGACGAGGTGTTCGGCGGCTATCGCAAGTACCTCGCCTGCCTGCGCGCGGGGCAGTACCAGCGGGCCGTCCCCCGCACGGCGCGCCGGGCGCTGCAGGCGCTCGCCCGGCCGCTGCCCGTCGCCACCGCGAGCCGGGGTTTGTTGCTGGTGCGCTGGCTGAAGCGCTTTCTCAGCTACGCCGACCTTCCCGAAGCGGAGCGCTACCTCGCCTCGGATCTGTCGCTCACCGCCCGGCGCTACCGCGAGCTGTTCGACACGGACTACGAGCGCTCGCCCTTCTGGCTGCGGCAGCGCCCGACGCTCGCCGGCAACCACGTCTCGTATCTGACGCGCATGTGCCTCAACGACACCCGCGTCTTTCTGCCGGAGCACAACCTGACCTACAGCGACAAGGCGGCGATGGCCGCGAGCATCGAGACCCGCCCCCCGCTCGTGAGCAAGGACGTCGTGACCGCGATGTTCCGGGCCGCTCCCGGCCTGCGCATCCGGCGCGGCGTGCAGAAGTACCTGCTCAAGAAGATCGGCGAGCGCCACCTGCCGCGCGCGGTGGTGCACCGGCCCAAGGCGTCGTTCAACAGCCCGCTGCGCGCGTGGATCCGCCGCGACCTGCGCGGCCTGGTCGACGACCTGTTGAGCGAGCGCCAGCTGCGTGAGCGCGGCCTGTACCAGCCGGCGATGGTGCGGCGCATGATCGACGAGGACCGCGCCGGGCGCGAGGACCACAGCATGTGGATCTGGACGATGCTCACCGTGGAGGTGTGGCACCGGACGTTTCTCGACCGCACGCCGGTCGGGCCGCTGACGTTGTGACGATGCGCCAGCTCGCGCAATACCAGGACGGCCGCCTCGAGCTGCAGGCGGTGCCCGATCCGGTGCCGCCGCCGGGCGGCATCGTGGTGCGCACGACGCATTCGGTGATCAGCTCCGGCACGGAGAAAATGCAGGTCGAGCAGGCCCGCATGAGCCTGCTGCAAAAGGCGCGCGCCCGTCCCGACCAGGTGCGCAAGGTGCTCGACACGGCGCGCACGCTCGGCTGGCGGGCGGCGCTCGAGAAGGTGAAGAACCGGCTCGAGTCTCCGACGCCCCTGGGCTACAGCGCCGCCGGCATCGTGGAGGCGGTCGACCCCGGCAACACGCGGTTCACGATCGGCGATCGCGTCGCCTGCGGCGGCGCCGAATGCGCCCATCACGCCGAGCGCATCGCCGTCCCCGACCTGCTCGCGACCCCGGTTCCCGACGCGGTACCGCTCGAGGCGGCCGCGTATACGACGCTGTGCGCGATCGCCATGCAGGCGATGCGCCAGGCGGACGTGCCGCTCGGCTCACAGGTGATGGTGCTCGGCCAGGGACTCGTGGGGCAGCTGGCGACGGCGATCCTCGCGGCGGCGGGAGTGCGCGTGCTGGGCGTCGACCTCGTGGCCCGGCGCCTCGCGGTCGCGCGGCAGATGGGCGCCGAGCGGACGGTCAACCCGCGCGACGCGAACGTCGAAGACGCAGTGCGCGAGTGGACCGCCGGACACGGCGTCGACGCGGTGCTGCTGTGCGTGGGCGGGAAGTCTCCCGCGCCCGCCGAGCTCGCCGTCGCCTGCCTGCGCGACCGCGGGCGCCTGGTCATCGTCGGGATCTACGACGCGCAGCTCGAGTGGAAGACGTGCTACATGAAGGACATCGAAGTCCGCTATTCGCGTAGCTACGGGCCGGGTCGGTACGACGCGGGCTACGAGTGGGGCGGCCGCGATTACCCGGTGGGCTACGTGCGCTGGACCGAGAATCGCAACTTCGCGTCGTGCCTGTCGCTGATGGAGTCGGGGCGGCTGAATCTCGCGCCGCTGACGACGCGCCGCGTGCGGTTCGACGATGCCCTTTCGGTGTACGCGGATCTCGTGTCCTCGACCAACGGCGACATCGGCGTCGTGCTGGAGTATGGTGTCGCGTCAGGTGACAGGGGTGAGGTGTCAGGCGTCAGGGAAGCTCCGGTGAAAACCCCGACACCATCACCAGCCACCAGCCACATGTCACCAGTCACCGGTCTCGACGTCATCGGCGCCGGCAATTTCGCGCGCACGATGCTGCTGCCGCACTTGCAGGGCCGGATCGCGCTGGGCACGATCGTGAACCACACCGGTCTCTCCGCGCGGCACGTGCAGGCGAAGTTCGGATTCGCCGCCGCCGCGACCGATGCGGAAGCGGTGCTCGCGGCTCCTCCCGAGCATGCCGTCCTGATCGCGACGCGCCACCACCTGCACGCGCCGATGGTCGTGGCGGCGCTGCGGGCGGGCCGCGCGGTCTTCGTGGAAAAGCCCTTGTGTCTCACGCTCGACGAGCTGAGCGAAATCGACTGCGCCGTGCAGGAAGGCAACGGCAGCGTGCTGGTGGGATTCAACCGCCGCTTCGCCCCGGCGACGGCGGCGCTGCGCCGCGCGCTCGCCGACAGTCCCGGGCCGAAGGCCCTGGCCTATCACGTGTTCGCGGGACCGCTCGCTCCCGATCACTGGTATGCCAACTTCGACGAGAGCGGCGGGCGCGTGCTCGGAGAAGCATGCCATTTCTTCGACTACGCCTGCGCCGTGCTGGAGAGCCTGCCGCGCAGCGTGTTCGCCCAGACGACCTGGCCCGCGGCGGGCCGGACCGCCTTCCCCGACTCGGTCGCCGCGCAGATCGCGTTCGACGACGGCTCGACCGCCCAGGTGCTCTACAGCGCCGAGGGCGACGCGTCCTTCCCCAAGGAATCGTTCCGCGTTTTCGGGTCGGGGCTCGTGGCGGAATGCGAGAACCTGCAGTCGCTCACACTGCACCGGCGCCGCAAGACGCGCACGACGACCTACACTTCCAAGGGCCACCGCGAGGAGATGGCCGCCTGGCTCGCCTACCTGCACGGCGAGGCGGAGCACCCCCTGCCCTACGCTGCGGCGCGGCGCAGCATGGTTCTCACCTTCGCCGTCCTCGAATCCATTCGCGAACATCGCGCCGTCGAGCTGCCTCCCACGATATGAGCGGCGCGCGCGCGGTGACGGATTACTGGTACCGGTTGCGCGCGATGGAGCCCTCGGAAGTCGCGCACCGCGTATTGGATCAGGCGTTGCGGTGGGCCGAGCCCGCGTCGCGGCGCAGTCTCGCCCAGGTGCGGCTGCCGAACCGCGGCAGCGCGTTCCCGCAGCTGCCCGAGCGTCTGAACGCGCCGCCGTCGCTGCGGGCGGCGATTCGGAACGCTGCCCAGGCGATTCGCTCAGGACGCTGGGTGCTGTTCGGCTGGCGCGAGGTCGACATGCCCGACCCGCCCGACTGGCAGCGCGACTATGCGCACGACCCGGGGGGCGCCGCGGGGAGCGAGCCGCGTAACATCTGGGAAATCAATCGCTGGAGCGAGCTGGTGCGTCTGGCGCAGAACGCGTGGCTCAATCAGGAGCGCGAGGACGCGCGGCTGGTGCAGCGGTGGCTGAACGACTGGTGCGCGCGCAACCCCGTCGGGGTGGGCGTCAACTGGAGGAGCGGGCTCGAAGCGGGCGTGCGGCTCGTCAATTTCTGCTGGATCGACGCGCTGATCCGCGGCTGCGGCGACGCCGCGCTGCGGACGGCGCAGCTGCGCCTCGCGCAGCAGATCGTCCCGGCGCACGCGTGGTGGGTGTGGCGCCGCCGCTCGTTCGGGTCGTCCGCCAACAATCATCTGATCGGGGAGCTCGCGGGGCTCGTGCTCGCCGTCCGCCGCTGGCCCGCCGTGTCGCGCGTGTGCGGCTCCGCGGAGCGCGCGTGGGAGATGCTGTCCCGGGAGCTGCTGCGGCA
>DATFTG010000007.1:0-14827 GCA_035262265.1 Gemmatimonadales bacterium | reverse complement strand
GAGCGCACGCTGACCAGACGCGTGCTCGGGGCGATCGCACACCCGTCCGTGGACGCGATCGGCCACCCTACCGGCCGCCGCGTGGGCAAACGCGAGTCCTACCGGCTCGACTTCGCCGCCGTCGCCAGAGCGGCGGCCGATCACGGCTGCCTGCTGGAGCTCGACGGCCACCCGGAGCGCATGGATCTCCCCGAAACCCTCGCCGCCGAAGCGAAGACGCATGGCGTGCGGTTCGTGCTGTCCACCGACAGCCACAACCCGGGCAATCTCGCGAACATGCAGTACGCGGTGGACCTGGCGCGGCGGGCGGGACTCGAGGCGGCGGACATTCTCAATACCCGACCGCTGGCACAGTTCCGAAAAGACCTCAAGCGGAATCGGTAGGCCTACCGCCTCCGTCCCTCGAGCCGCGTGACGACGGCGCCCAGCAAGCGATCGTGCAGCCGCTGTTCGAGCTCCTGTAACCCCGATTTCAGCTGGCGCGCGAGCTCGGTGCGGTTGACGCGGCGGACCTGCAGCGACGCAATCAAGTCCTGCTCGTCGTGCCAGTGATGCAGCTGCGCCGCTTCCTCAATGCGCGCCAGCAGGGTCCGGAGCCTGCGCAGCGCCGCCGGCGCCGCGCGCGCGGTGCGCAGCTCTTCGACCTGCTCCAACGCGTCGAGCGTCAGCTGGTACGCCTGAAACAGGGGCTTGGCGCCGAACGTCTCCTCGATGAAGCGTTCCATCGTCCACCGCGACTTGCCGCGCCGCCGCTCGGGGCTCACGTCAGGTGAGCGCGAGCGAGAGCTGAGCCACCGGCTCGAAGCTCATGCGGTGGTGCCGCGTGGGACCCAACACCTGCAGCGCGTCGAGATGCTCGGGCGTCCCGTACCCCTTGTTTTCCTGCCAGGCGTAGACCGGGTAGCGGGCCGCGAGCCGGCACATCAGCCGGTCGCGCACCGTTTTCGCGATGACCGACGCGGCGGCGATCGACTGGCACAGCGCGTCGCCGTCGACGATGGCGTCGTGTGGGCGGCCCAGCTCGGGGAGCCACAGACCGTCCACCAGGACGCCGGCGGGAACGAGACCGAGCCGCCGCAGGGCGCGCTGCATGGCGAGGATGGTGGCGCGGCGGATGTTGAAGCGATCGATCTCCCGGACGCTCGCGGCGCCGACGCCGACGGCGGCGGCGCGGGCGCGGACGACGACGGCCAGGCGCTCGCGCTTGGCCGCCGCAAGGATCTTGGAGTCCCGCAGGCCGCGGATCGGCTTCATCCCCGCCGGAAAGACGACGGCCGCGGCAACCACCGGTCCCGCCAGTGGCCCGCGGCCCGCTTCATCGACCCCGGCGACGATGCTGGCCCCCTCGTTCCAAAGCGCGATTTCGCGCTCGAACGTGGGGCGGCGATTCACGTCTCGGGCGCCCCTGCCCCGGCGGCCCCCGCTCCCCCGGCTCCCCCGGCTCCCCCGGCTCCCCCGGCCGGGCCGGCTTCGGCGAGGCCGGCGGTGCCGCGCTTCTCGCGGATACGCGCCGCCTTGCCGGCCAGCCGCCGCAGGAAGTAGAGCTTGGCGCGGCGCACTCGGCCCTTGCGGATCAGCTCGATCTCCGCGATCGCGGGTGCGTGCAGCGGGAAGATGCGCTCCACCCCGACTCCCGCCGACACCTTGCGCACGGTGAACGTCTCGTTGATCCCGCCGCCGCGGCGCGCGATGCACACCCCTTCGAAGGCCTGCAGCCGCTCCTTCTCGCCTTCGCGCACGCGCACCATCACGCGCACGGTATCGCCCGGATCGAACGCCGGAATGTTCTCTTTCAGGCCCTCACGCGAGAGCGCGCTCAGATTCTCCATACCCGTACCCTCAATGACTGTCCGGTGCATCTGCGTCCGCTGCGTCGGCCGACCGCCGCCACAGGTCCGGGCGGCGCTCGCGCGTCACCCGCCGGGCTTCGGCCGCACGCCACGCGGCGATCGCCGCATGGTCACCCTTCAACAATACCTCGGGAACTGCCAGCCCGCGATACAACGGCGGCCGCGTGTACGACGGCGCCGCGAGCACCCCTTCATAATGTGAATCGCCGGACGCCGATTCGTGGTCGCCCAGGGCGCCGGGCAACAGGCGCACCACCGCATCGATCACGCACAGCGCCGCCGGCTCCCCACCCGTCAATACGAAGTCGCCGATCGACACCTCTTCGGCCGGCAACCCGTCGGCGACGCGCTGGTCGACGTCCTTGTAGTGGCCGCACAAGAACGTCACTTCTTCCGCAACCGCGAACCGGACCGCGTCGTCGTGCGTGAACGGCCGTCCTCGCGCCGACATCAGCACCAGCGGGGACCCCGCACGACGGCCCAGACTCTCCACCGCCTCGAAGAACGGCTCGGGCTTCAGCACCATCCCCGCGCCGCCGCCGTAGGGCGCGTCGTCGACGGTGTGGTGCCGGTCGTGCGTGAAGTCGCGCAGCTGCACGATCCGATACCGCACGAGCCCCTGCTGCGCCGCCCGCCCCAGGATGCTCGCCGCGAGCGGTCCCGCGAACCACTCGGGGAACAGCGTGACGACATTAAGGACCAGCATCGCTCTCCGGCACCGCCAGCAGCTGGTCGCGCCAGCTCTCCACCGTCTCGCGCGACGTCACCCCGGCGAATCCGATCAACCACTCGCGGTGGTACGCCCGCCGCCGCGCGACGAACAGCGGGCCCGCGAGCACCCGCCGCGCTTCGTCCACCACGTAGACCTCGGCCTTCGGCTGAAACACCACCCCGGGGGCCTCCACGAGGGGGATCACCGACACCTCCCCGTGCTGGCCGTGGGGCCGGCGCAGCCGCGCGACTACGCGGTGCGTGTGCCGAACACCCCCGCCCGCTTGAGGAGCGACCGGACCGTATCGGTGGGCGTCGCCCCTTTGGCGAGCCACTGCACGGCCTGGTCCTTGTCCACCTCGAGCACGGCGGGGTTGGTGCGCGGGTTGTAATGGCCGATCGTCGCGACGGAACGCCCGTCCCGGGCGGCCCGCTGATCCGCGATCACGATGCGGAAGTAAGCCTGGCCCTTCCGTCCCACCCGCCGCAACCGAATCCGAGTTCCCATGGTCTGCCCTTACATCCGTTTGAGAAATTTGCGCATCTGCTGGAACTGCTCCAGCAAGCGATTCACTTCCTGCACCGGCCGGCCCGATCCCTTCGCCACCCGCAGCCGCCGCGATCCGCTGAGGATCTTCGGATCGGCGCGCTCCTGGGGCGTCATCGACAGAATGATCGCCTCGATGTGGCGCAGCCGCTTGTCATCGGCCGGCACGCCCTGTAACGCTTTCGCCGAGACGCCCGGGAGCAACCCCGCGAGCTGCCGCAACGGCCCCATCTGTTGCGCCTGCTTCAGCGCCGTCAGAAAATCCTGCAGGTCCATCCCCTGCTTCGAGCGCGCCTTCTTTTCGAGCTTTTCGGCAGCCGCCCGGTCGATCGTCGCCGCCGCCTTCTCGACCAGAGCCACCACGTCGCCCTGCCCGAGGATCCGCCCCGCCATACGGGCGGGATCGAGCGGCTCGAGCGCGTCGGGACGCTCCCCCGTGCCGAGGTAGACGATCGGCACGCCGGTGACGCCGTGAATCGACAACGCGGCACCGCCGCGGGCGTCGCCGTCGAGCTTCGTGAGGATCACCCCCGTGAGCCCGACCCCATTGTGGAACCCCTGCGCGCTGCGCACCGCGTCCTGCCCCGTCATCGCGTCGGCGACGAGCAGCACCTCGCGCGGCGCGATCGCCTGCTTCAACGCCTGCAGCTCGTCCATCAACGGCGCGTCGATCTGCAGCCGGCCCGCCGTGTCGACGATGACGCTGCGGCAGCGCGCCTTCTCCGCTTCCCGCACCGCGGCGCGGACCACCTCCACCACATCCCCGCTCCCGGTGAACACCGGCACGCCCACCTGGCTGCCCAGCTGCTGCAGCTGCTCCACCGCGGCTGGTCGCTGCAGGTCGGCGGCGACGAGGCACGGCGCCTTCTGCTCGAGCTTGAGACGGCGCGCCAGCTTCGCGGCGGTCGTCGTCTTCCCCGATCCCTGCAACCCGACGAGCAGCAGCACCGAGGGGCCCACCGAGGCGAACTCGAGCGGGCGGCGCGTGCCGCCCAGGAGCGCCGACAACTCGTCGTGCACCAGCTTCACCACCTGCTGGCCCGGACTCACCGTCTTGAGCTGGACCACCCCGACGGCGCGCTCGCGCACCCGCTCGACGAAGTCGCGGGCGACATCGAGACTCACGTCCGCTTCCAGCAGGGAGCGGCGGATTTCCCGCAGCGCGTCGGCGACGTCCTGCTCCGACAGCACGCCCCGCCCGACCAAGCGCTTGAGCACACCGGACAATCGCTCGGTCAGGGCCGTAAACATAAGCCACGCAAGTTAGTTAGGGAGGTTGGCGAATCCAAGTGGCGGAAAACGCATGCTCTCGCGCTGAGGTGGTCCGGGTCGAGCGCCCCCGCGGCCAATGGTCCGGCGCCCCCCACTCCCGGCGACGCACGACCCCTACCGGGCGACGTGCACCTCTGGCAGAGCTTTCCAACCATGCCAAGTCTCCGGCGCGTCCACCAGCCGAGCCCCGGGAAGCCCGTCTACGGTGACGGCTTCAACGGTAGACTTGCGTCCACTCGCGCGTGCTGTGGGACGCCCGGCCCAGGCTCGGATCAAGCCGCGCACGAAACGGTCACGTGCGGCGGGCGTGTCCCAGACGCTGTACCAGACAAGCGCGTCGGCTTTGCTCGATGGGCCGTACACCTGGTAGCGGTCGCCGCCCCATCCCTGCGCGTAGACGCTGCCCTTGTCGTCGTTGGCGTCGCCCATGAGCTGCGCGAACAAGAGCCCGATCTCGAACTCTCCCAGATCATCCTCGTAGCGCAGCGTATCCGGTACGCGCGCGGCGAACGCGAGGGTGACGGGGTCGTCTCCCGTGGCAAAGCGATCGGGATGCAGGATCTGCTCGGTCGAGACCGGCATGTTCGCGCCGTACGGCTCCTGCCCGTGGTGGGTCCGCACGTACCAGCCGATGAAGTCGGCTCCGCCGAGGTAGGGAAAAATGGTGCGCTCCCGCAGCCACAGCGGTGCGCCTGATAACTGCGGCATCTCCGCCTGCTGCTGCGCCAGGACCTCGCGCTGCCGCCAGAACCAGTGGTCGGGGAGCGTCTCGGGGTGCTGTTCCGGCATCAGAATCGGGATCTGATAGAAGGTGGCCTGGCCCTCGAGCACCGCCGAGGCGGCGAGCAGGCGGTCGTTGTGTCTACGCTGATGGAGAATGGAGTCGAGCGACGCATACTGGTCCTGCAACGCGTGGACCAGCTCGTGTGAGGCGGTCAGACGCACCCGGGCGAGGTCCGACTGATCGCTCGGAATGAAAAGCGCGCCGGAATCGGGGTCGTAGTAGCCGGCGATCTGCTCGGTGAGAAGCGCGATGTAGGTGGCGCGCAGGTCGAGCGAATCGGGGATCAACCCGAACAGCTTGTAGGCGGCCACCGCGCCCGCCAGCTCGGCGGGCGGGAGATCCTTGTCGAACATGTGCGTGACGTAGTCGCGCACCTGTGAGCGGGAGCGCAGCCGCACCGCCACCGGGTGCTTGAAGCGCAGGCCGGTAATGCGCTCGGCTTGCGTCTGCAGCTGGCGCACCAGGTCGATCAGCGATGCCTCCGATTGCACCGCCCGAACCCGCTCCCGGCACCCCCACATGCCACCGCCCAGGACTGCGGCGGCGAGGAGGGTCAGCCGGCCCATTCGATGCCTTTGCCGACGGCGGTGCTCACCACCCGCGCCACGTCGTGTCCGGTGACGACGACGCCATGGCTCTCGAGCTCGGCGCGCAACAGCCGATCGAGCTCGTCGCGGCGCTCGGAGAGCGACGGGGCAGGACGAGGAGAGACGGGGGTCGAGGGGGACGAGGCCTCACCGGTCTGTTCCCGCGCCTCCCCGCCCAGGAGTTTCTGAATCTCCTCCCCGATGCGGTCCAGCATCGTGCCCAGATCAGGCAGCGGATCATCGGTACCGCGCTCGTGCGTCAGCCCGCGCCGGATCATCGCGTCCACTTTACGGCGCTCGCGGATCAGCCGCTCGAGCTCGGGGCCGACGCGCACCGTCGCCTGGGCGTGGGCGCAGGCTTCGTCGAGGACGTCGATCGCCTTGTCGGGACGGGCGCGCTCGGGAACGAAGCGGTCGGTGAGGACGATGGCGGCCTTGAGGGCGTCGTCGGTGATCGCGACGGCGTGATGGCGCTCGAGCCGCGGCCGGCGCGCCACCAGCACCTCCCACGTCTGGATCGCGTCGAGCTCCGTCACCTGCACCGGCTGGAAGCGTCGCTCCAGGGCGGGATCGGTCCGGATCCACTTGTCGTATTCTTCGCCGGTCGTCGCGCCGATCACGCGGATGTCGCCGCGCACCAGCGCCGGCTTCAACATGTTGGCCGCGTCCATGGCGGCGCCGATGGCGGTGCCCTGGCCGATCAGATTGTGCAGCTCGTCCACGAACAGAATCAGATCGGCGTCGGCGGCGAGGGTTTCGACGAGGCGCCGGATGCGCTCTTCGTATTGGCCGCGGAACGCCGTACCGGCGAGCAGCGCCACGTGGTCGAGGGCCAAGACCCGGGCGTCCTTCAGCGCCGGGGGCACCTCACCCGCGGCAATGCGCTGCGCCAGCCCTTCGACGATCGCCGTCTTGCCGACGCCCGCTTTGCCCACCAGCGCCGGATTGTTCTTGCTCTGCCGCAGCAGGATGTCCATCACCCGGGACACTTCCGCCTCGCGGCAGCGCACCGGCTCGAGGTCGCCGCGCCGCGCCTGGGCGGTGAGGTCGATCCCCACGCGCTCGAGCACGTCGCCGGTTTCGAACAACCCCGCCAACGGATCGCTCACGTCATCCACCGCTCACGAATCGCCTGTACCAGTCGAAGATGAGGTCGCCCCAGATGTACGACACGGCGGCACCCACGGCGAGAAATACCCCGAACGGCACGAGACGCTTTTTCCGAAGCGACAGCGGCACGAAGATGAGGGTGCCGAAGAGCGCGCCGGCGAAGACGGTGAGCAGCACGCCCAGGACCCCGTGCCACCACCCCGCCCCGTCCTTCGGTCCGACGAAAGTGCCGACCATCGCCATCATTTTGATGTCGCCGCCGCCCATCGCCTCCTCGCCGAACATCCAGCGGCCCGCCACGCCGACGGCGAACAGCAGCGAGAAGCCGAACGCCGCCCCGATCACCGCCTGCAGAAACCCCTGCCACCCCCCCGTCAGCGACGCCGCCAGGCCGACGGCGAGTCCCGCCCAGTTGTATTCGTCCGGAATCAGGTAGTGCCGCGCATCGGTGATGCCGATCCCCAGCAGGATCGTCCCCAGAATGCCGCCCGCGACCGTGTGGACGCTGACGCCCCAGAGCAGGTACGCCCCGACCCACAAGGCCCCCACGAGCGCCTCGATGAGCGGGTATTGCAGCGAAATCGGCTCGCCGCAGTTGCGGCACTTGCCACGCAGCACCAGCCACGAGACCACGGGGATATTGTCGTACCACGCGATGCGCTTGCCGCAGCGCGGGCAGGTGGACGGCGGTGTGACGAGCGATTGATCGTGCGGCAGGCGCAGGATGCAGACGTTGAGGAAGCTCCCGAGGCAGAGCCCGATGGCGCCAGCGGCGATGCCGAAAATGACGTCAGTGCCCACGCGTGACCTCGTACAGAAGAATCCCGGCGGCGACGGCGACGTTGAGCGATTCGGCGCCCTGGGCGAGCGGGATCGCCACCCGGCGCGCTGCGACGGCGTTCAAATGCGGCCGGATTCCGGCCCCTTCGTTCCCGACGATCACCGCGATCACCCCGGCGCTGCCGTTGCCGCCGCCGTTCAGCCCCGCCACCGCCCGCTCGAGCGGCTCGCCGTCGGCGGCCGCGGCCCACAACGTGACGTCGTGGCGGCGCGACCAGGCGATGAACCCCGGGTCGTCGAACGCGAGCAGCGGATGGCGAAACGTCGCCCCCATCGCGGAGCGCAGCGTCTTCGGTCCCCACGGATCGGCGGTGCCGCGCAGCGCGATCGTGGCGCGCGCCCCGAGCGCGTGCGCGGTGCGCACCAGCGTTCCGACGTTGCCGGGATCCTGCACGCCGTCGACCACCAGCACGACCGCCCCGCGCTCGAGCGGGACGTCCTCGGGCGTCCAGCGCCGCGGCTCGACGACGGCGATGATGCCCTGCGGGGCATCGGTGTCGGCGAGCGTGGCGAACAGCCGCGCCGTCACCTCCTGCACCGCCACCGCATGGCTCTCGAGCGCGACCCGGAGCGCGCTGCCGCGCGTCGTGCGGCCCAGCTCCGGCGCCACCACGGCGCCGACGATCCGGGTCCCCGACCCGAGCGCCTCTTCCACGAGGCGCACGCCTTCGAGCAGGGCGAGGCCGCGGCGGCCACGGGCTTTCCGGCGTTTGAGATCGCGGATCGTGGACGCCAGATTAGTGGCGATGCGCACTCCTCCGAGCGGACCTACTAACTTCGCGCACCGGGCCCGCATCTCCAAGCGCCGGTCGCTTCCCGCTACCCCCGGCCGGCCGTGCGGATCGCCCTGACGATCGCCGGGTCGGACTCGGGTGGCGGGGCCGGGATCCAGGCGGACCTCAAGACCTTTCATCAGTTCGGGGTGTTCGGCACCACCGTCATCTGTGCGGTGACCGCCCAGAACACGCAGGCGGTGACGGCCTGGGAGCCGGTCCCCACGAGCCTCGTGACCGCTCAGCTCGACGCCGTGTCGCAGGATCTTCCCCCGCACGCGGTCAAGATCGGTATGCTGGGAACGGCCGAGGTGGTGGAAACCGTCGCCGACGGCATCGCGCGCTGGCGCCTGCCCAATGTCGTGCTCGATCCCGTCATGGTGGCGACGTCGGGCGATGCGCTGCTCACACCCGACGCGGCGAAGCTGCTGGTGCGGCAGCTCGTGCCGCTCGCGACCCTGGTCACGCCGAACCTCGACGAGGCACGCATCTTGATCGAGCAGGAGGTGCGCACCCCCGAGGAGATGGAGCGCGCCGGGCGCGCCCTCGTGCATCAGGGCGCGCAGGTCGTGCTGCTCAAGGGCGGCCACCTCGCGGACGACCAGCTGGTCGACGTGCTGGTGAGCGCGCGCGGCGTGCACCGCTTCACGCACCCGCGCATCGAGACGTCCTCGACGCACGGCACCGGCTGTACTCTCTCGGCGGCGATCGCGGCCGGTCTGGCCCAGGGACGGCCGCTCGCGTCCGCCGTGGAAGACGCCATAGACTTCGTGCAGCGCGCGCTGGCCGCCGCGCCCGGACTCGGCGCCGGGCACGGGCCGCTCAACCACTTCGTGCCGGCGCCGCCCCGACCGCCGACCGAAGGCATGTGACCACAGGAGGCGACCCTTGTCCGCGGGATTTTTCGACCAGGTCAACCGGCAATTCGATCGGGCGGCGACGTTCACGAAGCACGACCCGACGCTGCTCAGTCAGATCAAGGCGTGCAACAGCGTCTACTACGTCAGCTTCCCGGTGCGGCGCGACAACGGCACGATCGAAGTGATGCACGCATGGCGCGCCGAGCACAGCCAACACAAGCTCCCCACCAAGGGCGGCATCCGTTACAGTCCGGACATGTCGGATGACGAGGTGATGGCGCTCGCCGCGCTGATGACCTACAAATGCGCCATCGTCGACGTGCCGTTCGGCGGCGCCAAGGGCGGCGTGAAGATCGACCGCCGCCTCTACTCGAGCGGCGAGCTGGAGCGCATCACGCGGCGGTTCACCTTCGAGCTGGTGCGCAAGAAGTTCATCGGCCCGGGCGTCGACGTGCCCGCCCCCGACTTCGGCACCGGCCCCCAGGAGATGGCGTGGATCGCCGACACCTACGTATCGCTCGCGGGCGGCGAGCTCGACGCACTCGCCTGCGTCACGGCGAAGCCGCTGGCGCAGGGCGGGATTCGCGGCCGCACGGAGGCGACGGGCCGCGGCGTCTACTACGGCATCCGCGAGGCGTGTGACACCGCCGACCTCATGAAGGCGCTGGGACTGAAGAAGGGTCTGAAGGGGAAACGCGTGGTCGTCCAGGGACTCGGCAACGTCGGATACCATGCGGCCAAGTTCCTCCAGGAAGCGGGCGCGATCCTCGTCGGCCTGTCCGAGTACGAGGGCGCCATCGCGCGCGAGGCAGGACTCGACATCGACCAGGTCATCGCGCACCGCAGGGAGAAGAAATCGATCCTCGGCTTCCCCGGCGCCATCGACCTGAAACAATCCGCCGACGCCCTCGAGCTGGACTGCGACATCCTCGTTCCCGCGGCGCTGGAGCGCGTGATCACCGCCGACAACGCCGCGCGCATCAAAGCCAGGATCATCGCCGAAGCCGCCAACGGGCCCACCACCATCGAAGCGGAGGACGTGCTGCTGCAGCGCGGCACGTTGATCCTTCCCGACCTGTGGCTCAACTCGGGCGGCGTGATCGTATCGTATTTCGAATGGCTCAAGAATCTCTCGCACGTCCGCTTCGGCCGGATGCAGAAGCGCTATGAAGAAGGAGCGGCGCGACGTATCCTGGAGGCCGTGTCACAGTCCACCGGCAAGGAATTCACCGAGCAGCAGATCGGATTCTTCACGGAAGGGCCGGACGAGGAAGACCTGGTGAACTCCGGCCTCGAGGAGGCGACCGTGTCCTCCTACCAGCAGATCCGCGAGATCCAGACGCGCCACGGCGCCGACAAGGTCAGCCTTCGCACCGCGGCCTTCATCAGCGCGATCGACAAGGTCTCACGCACCTACGAAGAGATGGGCATCTTTCCATGAAACAACTGCTGATCGTCCGGCATGCGATCGCCGAGGACGCCGCCGAGTACGCGCGCAACCATCCCGACGACGCGGGCCGGCCGCTGACCGCCGAGGGGAAGAAGAAAATGAAACGGGTGGCCGAGGCGTTGCGCACGCTCGTTCCCGAAATTCAGCTGCTCGCGACGAGCCCCTTCACGCGGGCCGTCCAGACGGCGGAGATCCTCGGCGCGGCCTACGACGGGCTCAAACCCGTCGTCGTCCCCGTGATCGCCCCCGCCCAGTCCGCGGCAGAGGTGACCAGCTGGCTGATCGGCGAGCGGCGCCACGACACGGTGGCGATCGTGGGGCACGAGCCCGGGCTCGGCCGCGTGGCGAGCTGGCTGCTGGCCCGGAGCGAGCGCTCGTTCATCGAGATCAAGAAAGGAGCGGCGTTGCTGCTGTCGTTCCCCGATGCCGTCGATGCGGCGGCGGCCACCCTGCTCTGGTCGCTGACGTCGGCGCAGCTGCGGGGACTCGAGTGACGAACCTCCCCCCTGACCTCCTCGCGCGGCCGGCGGCGCAGAGCGTGCGCCTCATCGCGCTGGGCTATCTCGAGGACGCCACCAACGCCTTCGAGCGCACCGCCACCCCCGACGACGCCACGGCGCTGCACGATTTCCGCGTCGCGTTAAGGCGCCTGCGGACGACGCTGCGCGCCTACCGGCCACTGCTCGAGGACAGCGTCCGCGGCAAGCCCCACAAGCGCCTTGGCGACATCGCCGAAGGGACGAACCGCGTGCGCGAAGCGGAAGTGGCGTTGGAGTGGCTGCGCCCCCTCGCCACCGGCATGACACCCGGCGAGCGGGTCGGTCTGCACTGGCTGATCGAGCGGATCGACGCGCGGCGCGCGAAGGACCTGGAGCGGTGCCTCGGTGACACGCGACGCTCGTTTGCCACGGCGGCGCGCAAGCTCCACAAGGGACTCGCCGCCTACCGCCAGGTCGTCCAGACCGAGCCGTCGATCAGCGACGCGTCGTTCGCGGGGGCGATGCGGTCGGCGGCGGTCGAGCAGGCGCGTGAGCTCGACCAGCTGCTCGGTGAAATCCAGCACACCGCGGACGAGGCGGCGCATCGCGCCCGCATCGCCGCCAAACGGCTGCGCTATGTCGTGGAGCCGGTGCGCGGTGTGCTCTCCGGCGCCGCCGAGCTGATCCCTCGCCTCAAGGCGATCCAGGATCTGCTGGGAGAGCTGCACGATCTGCAGGAGCTGGAGAAGGTCGTGCGTGCAGCGGTGGGGACGGCCGCCGCGGAGCGCGCCGAGCAGCTGCTCGATGCGACGCTGGCGGAGCTGGCGCCGGGGACCCGGTCGCCGCGCCGCCGCGGCCGGCAGTCGGGGCTCGTCGCGATCGCGAAACGGATCCGGATCCGCGCAGCGGATCTGTTCGCGACGCTGCGCAAGGAGTGGCTGGGGAGCAAACGAACCTGGGCGAAGGACGTCGAGGCGCTGATGCCGGCGGCCGCACCGGCCACGGCGGGAGTGCCGATTCCCGTGGCGGCGCCGCTCGTGCCCCGCTGGAGCGGGCGCCGCCCGGCCTAGTCGGGAGTCGGCTTCTTCCGGGCGGGCGCCCGTGTTCCGGGGCGCTTCGGCTGCCGCGCCGCGGCGCCCTGCCCGCCGTTGCCCCCGTTGCGGCCAGCCAGCCGCACGATCGGTACGAACAGCCGGTGCGGCGTCTCGCCGACTTCGCGGGCCGACTCCCGCGCCTGTCCCTGCAGGGCCACCTGGGCGCGCACCGCCGGTTCTTCGGCGCTGCGGGCCACACGCTGGTAGCTGCCGTCGGGACGCTGCACGCGCGCCTTGATGTTGTCGGTGAGCAGCACCGGCAGGATCGTCTCGACGATGCGCGCTTTCAGCCGCGGATCCTCGATCGGGAACATGACCTCGATGCGGCGGAAGAAGTTGCGCGGCATCCAGTCGGCGCTCGCGAGAAAAATCTCGGAATCGCCGCCGTTCTCGAAATAAAAGATGCGGCTGTGCTCAAGGAACCGATCCACGATGCTGGTCACGCGGATCGTTTCCGACGCGCCGGGGAGCCCGGAGCGCAGGCAGCAAATCCCGCGCACCAGCATGTCGATGCGCACGCCCGCCTGTGACGCGCGATACAGCGCGTCGATCACCGCCGGCTCGACCAGCGCATTCATCTTCACGATGATCCGCCCGGCCCCGCCCGCTTCGGCGTGCTTGCGCTCGCGCTCGATCAGCGCGATCACGTGGTCGCGCAGGTCCACCGGCGCGACGCACAGCTTGCGCCAGTCGCGCCGCTGCGAGTATCCGGTCAGCAGGTTGAACATCGCGCTCACGTCTTCACCGAAATCCGGATTCGCCGTGAACAGGGCCAGGTCGGTGTAAATGCGCGCGGTGGTCGGGTTGTAATTCCCGGTCGACAGGTGGACGTAGCGCCGGATCCCGTCCGGCTCGCGCCGCACGACGAGCGCCGCCTTGCAGTGCGTCTTCAGTCCCACCACGCCGTACACGACGTGCACGCCCGCCTGCTCGAGCTCCCGGGCCCACACGATGTTGTTCTCTTCGTCGAAGCGCGCCTTCAGCTCGACCAGCGCCGTCACCTGCTTGCCGTTCTGGGCGGCGCGGGCGAGGGCCGAGATGATGGGGCTGCCGCCCGACGTGCGGTACAGCGTCTGCTTGATGGCGAGCACCTGGGGGTCGTCGGCGGCGCGCTCGATGAAGTCGACGACCGGGCCGAACGACTCGTAGGGATGGTGCAGCAGGATGTCCTGCTTCCTGATCAGCTCGAAGACGTTGCCGCCGCTCGCCAGCGCCGGCGGCACGCGCGGCACGAGCGGTTCGTCGCGCAGGGGGCGGAACCCTTCGAGCCGCTGCAGCGTCATCAGCGCGCTGACATCGACGGGACCGGCCACACGGAAGACGTCGCGCTCGCCGAGCCCGAGAGCCCCGGTGAGCATCTGGGCGAAGCGCTCGTCGCCCCCGGCCTGGATCTCGAGCCGCACCGCTTCGCCGCGCATGCGCTGGCGCAGCGTGTCTTCGATCGTCTGCAGCAGATCCTCGGCCTCGTCTTCGTCGATCGTCAGGTCGCCGTTGCGCGTGACACGGAAAAACGTGTGGGCGATGACGTTGAACCCGCCGAACAGGTCGCCGAGATGCGCCGCCACGACTTCTTCGAGCAGCACGAAGCGGACGCGCTCTTCCGTCCGCGGCAGCAGCACGACCCGGTCGAGCACCGCGGGCACCTGCACCACGGCGAACAGCTGCTGGCCCGACCCGGCGCTCTCGACCAGCAGCGCCACGTTGAGGCTCTTGTTGTGCACGAACGGGAAAGGATGGCCGGGATCGATCGCCAGCGGCGTCAGCACCGGCGCGATCTCGGTCCGGAACAACGCCTCGATGTGCTGCCGCTCGGTCTCGGTGACCTGCCCGTAGCGCACCCATTCGAAGCCGCTGGCCGCGAGCGCCGGCATCACCTCGTCCAGCAGCAGGCGGTCCTGCTCGGCCAGGAGCTCGCGCACCCGCTTGTCGATGGCGGTGAGCATGTGGGCCGGATCCATGCCATCGGCGGCGTAATCCTGCGGCTCGATGCCGGCGTAGAGCTGCTGCTGCAGCCCGGCGACGCGGACTTCGTAGAACTCGTCCAGGTTGGAGCTGAAGATGGCGAGGAACTTGAGCCGCTCGAGCAGCGGGTTCGACGTGTCGCCCGCTTCCTCGAGCACGCGCGCGTTGAACTCGAGCCACGACAGCTCGCGGTTCAGATAGTGGTCGGGGGGGAACGCCGGAGTGTACGCCTGGGCCATCTCAGCTCATCCCGCCGCGAGGCGCAGCGGGACCCGGCGCCCGCGCGCCGGAGCAGTCCGCTTACGCTGGACGGCTCCACCCCGCGACCACACGAACGACGGCATGCCGTCGAACACTCTGGCGAACAGACCCGCCTTGCGCTCGGCGTCCCAGCGCTCGACCTGCGGATCGGATTCCGCGGCGAGAACCAGACGCACCGCGCCGTGCCCCGCTTCGACGCCCACCGCGCTGATGCGCTGCGTGTGCGTGCGATCGAGCCCGTCGGCGA
>DATFTG010000006.1:0-47190 GCA_035262265.1 Gemmatimonadales bacterium | reverse complement strand
AGCGGCCGGCACGCAGCGTCACGGCCGCATCCGGTGCGCGGTCCTGCGGGTCCAGGCCCTGCAGCAACCGCTCGAGTCGTGCGACGAGCTTCGAGCGGACGTCCCGCACCGCTCTCCGGGCACGCGCCAGATCCTTCGAGGCCCCATCGAGCACTTCGCCATCCGGAGCGACCGAGCTTGCGAGACGAGTCTCGAGCTGCCTGGGTGGGAGCGGCGTCTGCAGCGCGGCAGTGCGAGGCGCATCGCGCTCCAACCGGCCGAGCAGCGTCCCCACGACGCGGGCGGCAACCAGCGCCGTTCCGAGCTCGGCGAGTGCCGAGCTTTCGAGGGCGCTTCCGGGAACGCCGAGCAGCGCGAGCGTCTCGCCGATATCGGGCACAGGCTCGGCGCGGAGAGAATCGTCGGTAATGAGCAGTGCGGCGAGCTCGGCCACCAGCGCCAGGGCGTCACGGACCAGTGGAGGATCGGTGACCGGACGGCGGTCCTGTACGCGCGCGGCGCCAAGCGGGCCGGCGGCGAACGCCGCGACGCGCTCGAGCGCGGCAGGAAACTCCAGCGTCTCCAGGACGGCAGGGGGGAACCCGCCTCCCGCGCTCATACGCGCGCCGACAGCTCCTCGCGCACGATCTGGTTGATCACTTTCCCGTCGGCGCGTCCTTTGAATTGTGGCATCACCTGGCCCATGACCTTTCCGAGGTCGCTCGCGCCCGCGGCGATCGCTGCGCGGACCGCCGTCCGGATCTCGTCGGGCAGCACCTGCGCGGGGAGGTACGCCTCGAGCAGCGCGACTTCCCGCTGCTCGGCGTCCGCGCGGTCCTGCCGGCCGACCTTCGTGAACTGTTCGGCTGCCTCGCGCCGTTTCTTGATGCCCCGGCGCACGACATCCACCGCGTCCTCGTCGGTCAGCGGATGGTGCACTTCGAATTCGCGGTTTTTGAGGTCGGCGAGAATCGTCGAAAACAGGAGCGTGCGCTGTTGATCGCGGGCCTTCCGGGCCTCGTTGAGGGCCACCTGGAGCCGCTCGACGAGGCTGGGCATTCTAGAAGGAGCGGGGCCGCCGGCTCTTGCGGCGTGCCGCGTTCATTTTCCGCTTCCGGCGTTCGCTGGGTTTTTCGTAATGACGGTGCTTACGCAGATCCGAAAGGATCCCCGCCTTTTCGCACTTCTTCTTGAAGCGCTTCAAGGCGCGTTCGAAGCTCTCGTCGTCGTGGATGATGACTTCCGGCATCGCGGTTCCTGGTCCTAAATGTGAGAGACTCAGGAAGTTAGCCTCACCCCGGAGGCCAGGTCAAGCGCCGCCCGCCGAGCAGGTGCAGGTGGAGATGAAACACCGTTTGCCCGCCGTCGCGGTTGGTGTTGAGCACGACCCGATATCCGTCATCGGCAATCTTCTCGTCGCGCGCGATGTCGCGAGCGAGCAGCAGCATCTCCCCGAGCAGCCGGCCGTCCTGCACATCGGCGAGCGAGGCGAGGTGCTCGGTGGGGATCACCAGCACATGCACGGGAGCCTGCGGGCTGACGTCGCGGAACGCCACCAGGCGGTCGGTCCGCCTGACGAGCGTCGCCGGAATCTCGCCGGCGACGATCTTGCAAAAGATGCAGTCGGCGGCCACTACGCTCCGAAGGCCTCGCGAATCTTGTTCCAGAAGCCGCGGCCGACGGTTTCGGCGGCAGGCGGCGCGCCTTCAATCTGCTGCAGCTCGCGGAACTTCTCCTCCTGCTCCGGCGTGAGCCGCGTCGGCGTCCACACCTGAATACGCACGTGCAGATCGCCGTGCCCCGATTCGCCAAGGCGCGGCAGTCCCTTGCTGCGGAGCCGGTACATCGTGCCGGTCTGCGTCCCGGGCTGCACCTTGAGCGGCGCGCTGCCGTACGGAGTGGGAATCTCCACCTCGGCTCCCAGCGCCGCCTGGCTGAAGGACACCGGCAGGTCGTACACGAGATCATCGCCGTGGCGCTCGAAGCGCGGGTCCTCGACGATCTCTAGCACCGCGATCAGATCGCCGGGCGGACCGTTGCGCAGGCCGGGAACCCCCTGCCCTCGCACCGTGAGGTAGTGGTGGTCGGCGACGCCGGCCGGCACGTCGAGCTGGACGGTCTTTTCGGCCTTGACCCGGCCGTCCCCGCGGCACGCCGGACACGGATCCTTGATCACGGTCCCTTCACCGCCGCACGTCGGGCAGGGCGAGACGGAAACGAACTGCCCGAACATCGATTGCGCCGCGCGCCGCACTTCACCGGTGCCGGCGCAGGTGTGGCACTGCGTCGCCCTGGTCCCCGCTCTGCCGCCCGACCCCTTACAGACGTCGCACGTGTCGAGCGTCTTGAGCTTGACCGCCTTGGTGGTGCCGGTGGCGACCTCGGCCAGCGTCAGCCGCAGGGAGACCTTGAGATCGGCGCCGCGACGACGGTCACGCCGCGTGCGCTCGCCGCCGCCGAAGAACGCGTCGAAGCCGCCCAACCCGCCGAAGTCGCGCATGAAGACGTTGAGAGCTTCCGAGAGATCGAAGTGCGTGAAGCCGCCCGCCGCGGCGCCGGCACCGCGCAGTCCCGCCTCTCCGTAGCGATCGTACGCCACGCGCTGCTCGGGATCGTGCAGGACCTCGTACGCTTCCGCGATCTCCTTGAAGCGCTCTTCCGCCCCCGACTCCTTGTTGCGATCGGGGTGCGATTCCATGGCGAGCTTGCGATACGCTTTCTTGATGGCCGCTTCGGATGCGTCCCGGGGCACGCCCAGGACCTCGTAGTAGTCTCTGCTCATTGCAGCAGCTCCTGCACGAGGCGGCTCGTGTGTTCGACGAGCGCCACGACTTTGTCATAGGGCATGCGCGTCGGACCCAATACGCCGATCACGCCGGAGAGCGGACCGGACCGGTAGGGCGACGTCACGAGCGTAAAGGCGGCGAGCTTCGGATCCAGATGCTCGCTGCCGATGGTGATGGTCAAACCGGGGGCCGTGCGCTGCGCCAACGCCTCGCGCAGCCGATCGCGCCGCTCCGTGACCTCGAGCAGGCCCTGGAGCCGTTCCGCGGTCGCGAATTCCGGCTGTCCCGCGAGCAGCTGGGCCGACGACAACACCACCCCGCCGGGGAACGGTCCGGCATCGGCGGCGGGGACATCGAACAGCTCATCGGCTTCCTGAATGAAGATGTTGAGCAGCTCGCTCGAGTGCGGCGTGGCGGCGGCGTCGCGCAGCCTCTCGGACAGCGACGCGCGGATCTCCCGCAGCGTGAGCCCGGCCAACCGCTCGTTGAGGACGACGGCGACCTGCACCACCGCCTCGGCCGCCATGTGCGACGGCACCTCGACGAAAATGGTTCGCACCGCGCCGCTCTTCAGCGTCAGCACCAGCAGCAACCGCTCGCTCGACACCGTGACCAGCTCGAGCCGCTCCAAGAGGGCGTCATCGAGCGACGGGCCCACCGCCATCCCCAGCTCCTGCGTCAGCACGCCGAGCACCTGTGCCGCACGCCCGAGGATCTGATCGAGCGCATTGGTGCGCGATGCCGCCAGCTCCTCGTGCAGCTGGTGCCGCTCGTCGATCGTCAGCGACGACGGCCGCATCAACGCGTCCACGTAGAGCCGGTAGGCGCGGTCGGTCGGAATGCGCCCGGCCGAGGTGTGTGTGTGGAAGAGGAACCCCTTCTCCTCCAGATCGCTCATCGTGTTGCGGATCGTGGCGGGAGAGAGTCCCAGGCCGAAACGCTTGGCGATAGTACGGCTCGCTGCGGGTTCGGCGGTCTGTACGTATGTCTCGATCACGGCGCCCAGCACAGCGCGCTCGCGCTCGGTCAGCAGTGTCGTCAAATGCTCCAACCCCTTTCGCCAAAACAAATTACGAAGTCGTAAGGTTCCCGGTCAAGGCGGAGACGAGACTGTCGAGGCGCAGCCAGCCGGCCGGGGTGCAGCGGAGGCGGGAGCCGTCGGTGAGCAGCCATCCTTGCTCGACGAAGCGGGACAATGGCGGGAGCGGGCGGGAGAAGGCGGTCGACGTCACTCCTTCGACCGTGCGCAGTCCGAGATAGATGCGTTCGAGCTCGCGCTGTTCGTCCGAGAGCTCCTCTCGCGAATCGACCGCCGAGTCGCCCGCGGCAATCGCACTCCGGTACGCTTCCCACGCCGCGTAGTTCCAGCGCCGCGCGCGACCGTCGAACGAATGCGCCGCCGGGCCGACGCCAAGGTAGGGACGGCCGGACCAGTAGGCGCTGTTGTGGCGCGAGCGCCGTCTCCCACTGGCGGCATTCGAGACCTCGTAGAACTCGAACCCGGCCGCACTGAGCCGCTCGTGAGCGCGCAGGTATTCGTCGGCGTAGCGGTCGTCGCTCGGCACCTGGATGGCGCCGCGCGAGATCCAGCGATCGAGCGGCGTGCGCGGCTCCACCGTAAGACCATAGAGCGAGAGATGCGACGGGGCGAGCGCCATCGCCTGGTCGAGATCCCGGTCCCAATCGCGTTCCAGTGACTCCGGCAGGGCGAAGATGAGATCGAGGGAAATGTCGTGAATCCCCGCCTCGCGCACCATCGCGACGGCCCGCCCGATTTGCGCCGCGTCGTGCGTGCGGTGCATCCACTCCAGCACGCGATCGTCGAACGATTGCGCGCCCAGCGACACGCGGTTGACACCGGCGGAGCGCCAGCCTCGGGCGGCGACGGGAGTGACGTTTTCGGGGTTGGCTTCGAGGGTGACTTCAACACCGTCGAGAGAAGGCGTCAAGTGAACGACGTCAAGAAGAATCGTACGAATCGATTCAGGAGGAAGCAGCGACGGAGTGCCGCCGCCGAAGTACACCGTTTCGAGCGACCCGAGCGGCTCGACGTGCTTCAGCTCAGCGGTGATGCTCGCGACGAAATCGTCGGCCGGGACCTGCCTGCGGACCGCGATCGAGAAGTCGCAATACGAGCAGCGGCGCGTGCAGAACGGAACGTGGATGTATAGGTGCTGAAAAGACAAATGTCGAATGTCCAAGAACGAATGTCGAAATGATCAATTCACCATTTCTACATTCTACATTGGACAGTGGACATTCGTCATTTGTCTTTCAGCTCGAACATCATCCCCGGCCGCTGATGCACGAGCCCGCGCAGCTCCAGCTCCGTCAGCGCCGTCAGGACCACGCCGACTTCGTGGCCCGCTCCGGCGACGAGGGCATCGACGTGCGTCGGTTGAGAAGACAGAGAGTCCCAAAGGCTTCGTTGGAGCGGAGTGAGGTCCTCCGGTGCGTTACCCCCGGAGCGACGCCCCGGCGCCGGCCGCGCCTCGACCGGGAGAGGCAGGTGCAGCTCCTCCAGGACATCCGCGACGCACAGCGCCGGTTTAGCTCCCTGCTGGATGAGCTTGTTGCACCCCTCGGAGGTGGGGCTGGTGATCGGCCCCGGCACGGCGAGCACGCTTCTCCCCTGTTCCAGCGCGCAATCGGCGGTGATCAGCGCCCCCGAATTGACCGCGGCTTCGACGACCACTGTGACGCCCGCGAGTCCGGCGATGATGCGGTTGCGGCGCGGAAACGTGCTGATGCGAGGCCGCTCGCCGGGCGGCAGCTCGCTGACGAGGCACCCTTCTCTGGAAACCCGCTCGTAGAGCGCGCGATTGGCAGCCGGGTACACGACTCCGAACCCGTTGCCGAGCACGCCGACCGTCGTGCCGCCGGCATCGAGCGCCGCTGCGTGGGCGATGGCGTCGAGCCCGCGGGCCATGCCGCTCACGACGATCGCCGCACGCGCGACACCGCTCGCGAGGAGATGCGCCGCGCTCGCTCCGTATGGCGTATGGTCGCGGCTGCCGACGATCGCCGCCGCGGGACGCGACAGGATGGCCGCATCGCCCCACACGAAGAGGGCTGCCGGAGGCTCTGCGATCTCGGCCAGCAACGGAGGGTAGTCCGCGTCGCCCGGCAGCAGGACGCGCGCGCCGATGTGGTCGAGCGACTGCAGGATTTCGTCACCGCCTGCTCTGCCCGCCGTGCGAACGGCGTTCGCCGCCGCCGGCCCGAACCCGGGCAGTCCGGCGATCGCGCCGGCCGGCGCGGTCTGCGCCCCGACGGCACTGCCGAATGCATCGAGCAGAGTGCGCAGGCGCGCCGGTCCGATCCCGGGGATCTGGGCCAGCGCCAGGTAGGCCGCTAGCTCGGTACCGGAGCGCGCAGCCTCTGCCACAGCGTCTCGAGGAGCGCCGGGACGCCGGCGCCGGTGACCGCGGAAACGGCGAAAACCGGCGCGCCGTCGACGGTGCGAATCGCCGCCGGGGTGACGCCGGGACCGAGCAGGTCGGTCTTCGTCACGACGACGACATGCGGCTTCGCCGCCAGCTCCGCGTTGTACAGCGCCGCCTCCCGCCGCAGCAGCTCGTAGGTCGCCTGCGGTTCCGGGTTGTCGGCGGGAATCAGCACCGCGACGAGCCGCGTCCGCTCGACATGTTGCAGGAACTTGAGACCGAGTCCTTTGCCGGCGTGAGCGCCTTCGATGATGCCCGGGATGTCGGCGAGAACGAGCGTGCGGAGATCGGACAATTGCGCCACGCCGAGATGCGGCTCGAGCGTGGTGAACGGATAGTCGGCGATCTTGGGACGCGCTGCCGAAACGACCGACAGCAGCGTGCTCTTGCCGGCGTTGGGCTCACCCAGGAGCCCGACGTCGGCGATCAGCTTGAGGACCAGCTCGAGGGTCCGCTCTTCTCCTTGTTCGCCGGGCTCCCACTCGCGCGGACTCTGGTGCGTCGGGGTGGCAAAGCGTGCGTTGCCCCGCCCTCCCCGTCCGCCTCTGGCGACGAGCAGCGTCTCTCCCGACGCCACGAGCTCGCCGACCAGCTCGCCTGATGCGTCGCGGATCTCCGTACCGGGCGGGACGGGAAGCGTGAGATCGGCCCCCGAGCGTCCCGTCATGTTCTTCCCCTTGCCATGCTGGCCGCGCTCGGCCTTCCAGTCGGTGTGATAGCGGTAGTCGAGGAGGGTCGTGAGGTTCGGGTCGGCGCGCACGAAGACACTGCCGCCGGGACCGCCGTCCCCGCCATCGGGCCCGCCTTTGGGAACGAACTTTTCGCGACGAAAGGAAGATGCTCCCGACCCACCGGTTCCTGCTTGAACACGCACAACAGCGCGATCGATGAACATCGGTCAATCACAGTTTCCGTTCGCGAACATCAGCCCAGAGTTCCCACAGCTTTAGCGCCTGTTGAGGCCCTACTTCTTTCTCCGCGAGCACGAGCACCGCGTCCACGTCTTCCTTCTTCCATCCGAGATTCAGCGCCCCGCGCAGGTGCGCGTGCAGCTGCCGCGGCGCGTTGAGCATCGTGATCGCCGCGAGGGTGCAGATCTCGCGGCGCGCCGAGTCGAGCCCGGGACGGCCGAGCAGCTTGCCGTAAGCATCGACCACCACCAATGCCTCGAGCGCGGGGTGCAGCGTCCGCAGATTGACCAGCAGTTTGTGATACGTGCGCCCGTACACCTCGGCGCACTTTTCCTCGCCCCGTTTCGCCCAGCGGCCGTGCTCGCCATGCAGCAGCGATTCTCCGCCATCGCAAGGCTCGTCGCCCACGACGTCGTGCCAGACGCCGAACGCCGCCAGCGCCAGGGGATACCCCACGTTGAGGAGGCTCTGGAGCACCAGCTCTTCCATCCAGAGCTGCTTCACTCCCGCCCCGCGGGCGGCCTGCATACGGTCGCGCAGCGCCCGCTCGTCGCCGCGAGCGATCGCCATAGCGACGCGCACCAGCGCCAGGGTGTGGGGATCCAGCGTGGGCGACAAGGTAGGAGATGCGGGTCGATCGACCGTCATCGTTCTATCGCTCCAGGGCGCCAAAAACGCGCAGCTCGCCGACCACCTCGCCCCGCGTGTTGTAGTTGGTGCGGGCGTGGAGGGAGTCGGGTTGCGGGGTGAGGCCCAGCTGGCCGAGGATGCTCGCCATCGCCAACGCGGCGGCGAGTCCGTGGCCGTCTTCTACTTTAAGGGACACGCCGAGCCGCTCCGGGAGGATCAGGCCGCTGTATACGCCCTCGGCTCCGACCTTGGCGATCAGGCGGTCGGGGAACGCCCGCATCATGTCGGTACACGGGCGGCCTTCGCCGGCGATCAGCTCGGGGTGCTGCAGTATCGCCTGAGGAATCACCTTCGCGGAGGCCAGCCTCGCGTACGCGAGCGCCATCTTCCGCACCGGCAGCGCGTAGCACACCACGCCGCATCCGTCGACCGCAGTCCCGATCGCGGCCTCATTCATATCGGTCCAGCGGCACACCTCACGCAGGCAGCGTTGCTGGACGGGATGCTGGAGCCGGTGGTAGTCGGCGATCTGCCAGCCGTGATGGCGCGCGAGCGCCAACATCCCGGTGTGTTTTCCGGAACAGTTGGAGTGGATGGCGGTGAGCTCCACGCTGCGGGCGCGATAGTTCCGGGCGACGGCATCCGAGAGCGGTGTATGAGGACCGCACTGCAGATCTGATTCCTGCGCACCGATCCGGGCCAGGAACTCCCGTACCAGCTCGACCTGGGCCGGCTCGCTCGAATGGGACGCGCAGGCGATCGCGAGATGCCGGGCGTCGAGCTGGAACTCCTGAGCCGCTCCGTCGAGTACGATCGGCAACGCCTGAAACGGCTTCGCGGCCGAGCGCCAGAAGGTCACGAGGTCGGGATCGCCGGCGCGCGCGACCAGCGCGCCCTGGGCGTCGACGACCGCCACGTGCACGCGATGCACCGTTTCGGTACGATCGCCGCGGCGTTGCTCGATGCGGAGGCTGGTATCCAAGGGAGCGGAAATGATAACTGTTTTGGGATAAGTTACCCCTCCCATGGACCTCACTCGCGATCGTCTCCAGGCGCTCGTCCGCAAAATGGCCGCGCAACGCGTCGTCGTGCTGGGCGACGCGATGCTCGACATCTACCTGGCGGGCGAGGCGGAGCGAATTTCTCCGGAGGCGCCGGTCCCGGTGGTCGCGGTGCAGCAGCGCCGCATCGCGCTCGGCGGCGCGGCGAACGTCGCGGCCAATGTCGCGGCGATCGGCGCCGAAGGGCGGCTCGTGACGGTGATCGGCGACGATGCGCGGGGCGACTCGGTGCGCGGCGAGCTGGCGCAACACCGGCTGCGCGACGACTGGCTCGTCGTCGTCCCCGACCGGCCCACGACGTCGAAGACGCGCGTCGTCGCACGCGGCCAGCAGATCGTGCGGATCGACGAAGAGGTCGACGACCCCGTCCCCGACCGCACCGCGGAGCAGCTCGGCGCGTCACTCGACCGTGCGATCGCCGATGCCGACGCGCTGCTCGTGGAGGACTACAACAAAGGCGCGCTCACGGAAGCGGTGATCGCCCGCAGCATGGCGGCGGCTCGCCGCCGCGGTGTTCCGGTCGTCGTCGATCCGAAATTTCGTCACTTCTTCTCGTACAAGGGAGCGACGGTCTTCAAGCCCAACCGGCGCGAGCTGGAACAGGCGATGGGGGCGACGCTCGACCTCGCCCACCCCGATGCCCTGCCCGCCGCACTCGACCAGCTCGGCGTCGACAACCTGCTGCTCACGCTCGGCGCCGAGGGGATGGTGCTCGTGACGAAGGATCAAGCCCTGACGCGTATCCCGACGGTCGCGCGCGAGGTGTACGATGTGTCGGGCGCGGGCGACACGGTGACGGCATGGGTGGGGACGGCGCTTGCGGCTGGTGCCAGCGCGCGCGAAGCGGCACAGGTCGCGGCCTACGCCGCTGGCGTGGAGGTCGCCAAGGCCGGCGTCGCCACCGTCGCACCAGAGGAGCTGCTGGCCGCGTTCGACCTCCAACAGGATCAATTGGGGAGATTGCGGAGGGGAGGATTGCTATGAATGCAAATGATGAATGTAGAATATTGAATTTCTGCAGCCGCATTCTTCATTCAGCATTTCTCACCCTGCGTATTAACTTCCCCCTCATCCCGGGCCCTTAGCTCAGCGGTTAGAGCAGCGGACTCATAATCCGTCGGTCCCAGGTTCAAATCCTGGAGGGCCCACTGTGAGGCTGGAAGTCGGCAAACGGTGAACGGCCATAGACGCACAGGGGAGAACAGGTGATGCGAGTGAACAGCTTCGTCGTCATCGGCGCGATTGTGACGTTCGCTCCCGGGCTCGTGGCCCAGGGAGTCGGCCCCGGCGGTGCCACCGCCAAGTGCCAGGACGGGGCCTACAGTCACAACAAGATTCAGGGGATGGCGTGCCGGGACCACGACGGTCTCGAGGTGTGGTACGGTCTGGCGCCGACCGAGGCGGTGGCTGCTCAGAAGCGGACCGATGTGTACGCCGTGCTCGAGGACCGGCTTTCCCAGGAGAAGCCGGACATCATCGCCCGTGCTGATCTGTCAGGGGCGATCGAAGACCGTTTCACCCCCGACAGTGCCGACGTCGCCAGGTACCCGTCCTTCATGGTGTATCTCGACCACGTGCGCCAGCAGAGCGGGTGCCGCAAGATGTCGAACCGCTGCGCCCTGTGCCCCGGTGCGCACCGGATCTACTGTACCAACGTCGCCGCCTTCCTGCCGTTGATGGCCTTTTAGGCCGTCACTATCTTGATGAGCGGTTTGCTTTTTCCGCGCGTCGATGCGTCGTTTGCGTCTACGCGTCCAGCAGTTCGGGTGGTTAGCTCAGCTGGTTAGAGCGCCGGTCTCACATACCGGAGGTCACAGGTTCGAGTCCTGTACCGCCCACTTTCAATGCAGAATGACGAATGGAGAATGCAGAATGGGTGAGACGTCGCGCCCTGCCCACGAGGTCTCCATCTCTCCTGATTCTGCATTTTTCATTCTGCATTCCGCCATTCCATGCATCGCGTCCTGATCGCCTCCCACGTTTACGTGGAGCCCACCGCCCGCGGCAAGCTGCGCGCGCTCGCCGGCCGCGGCCTCGAGTTGACGGTGGCCGTGCCGCAGCGGTGGCGCGACCCGCTCCTCGACCGCACCCGCGAAACCTCCTGGGAACGGACCCAGGCCCTCGAGATCTTCCCGATCCCCGTCAGTAATTCCGGAGAGCCGGCCGAGATGCGATTCGGCACGCGCCCGCTCGCGGCACTGGTACGTGACAAGCGACCCGAGCTGGTGCAGATCGAGGCGGAGCCCGAATCGGCGCTGGCGCGTCAGTTGGTGCGCGTCGCGGCGCGGCTCAGGGTGCCCACCGTGATCGTGACCGAGGCGAACGTCGATGGCGAGCGCAGCTGGATGGATCGCTGGCGGCGCCGCCGCGTGTTGCGCCGCCTCGCGGGTGTTCTGGCGGCGAGCGACGGTGCCGCGCGCCTGGTGCGTCGCGACGCGCCCCAACTGCCGGTCGGGATCGTCCCCCCCCAGGGCGCGCCCGTGCCCGCGACGCCGGCGCACACCCCGCACGACCACCTCGTGATCGGGTTCGTCGGGCGGCTGGTGCCCCATCGCGGCCTCGATACCTTGCTGCAGGCGCTGGCCCAGCATCGCGACGCACCGTGGCGACTCATCGTGGCCGGGGACGGCCCGGAGCGCGAGCGGCTCGAGCGTCTGGCGAGCGACCTGCGGCTCCCCGCCCGAGTGCGCTGGGTCGGCGCGCTGCCGCCGGAGCGGATCGCCGAGCTGTGGCCCGATCTCGATCTGCTGGTGGTGCCGTCGCGGCCCACGGCGACGTGGAACGAGCCCACCGGGGTGACGCTGCTCGAGGCGATGGCGCACGAGGTCTCGGTGATCGGCTCGCGGGCGGGTGTGCTGCCGGAGTTGATCGGCGCCGCCGGGCTGATCACGCCGCCGAACGACGCCGAGTCGCTGCGCGATGCCATCGGCATGATGCTCGACCCCGGCGTGCGCCTGCCGCTGGCGCGCGCGGCGCGGGCGCGGGCGCTGGAGCTCTACAGCGACGACGCCGTCGCCGAGCAGACCGTCGCGTTCTGGCAGCGTATCAGCAGGAAACCGTCGCACTGATCCCGGATGGAGTTACGCCCTTGCCCCGTGTGCTGCTCGTACCCGATCTGCCGCTCGACCGCGCTGCCGCGATGGACAAATACGCCCACCGGCTGCACGACTGGCTCGAGAGCGGCGACCCGGGGTTCGAGGTGCGGCTCGCCGCGCACATCGGCGAGCTGACACGCGACGCCGGCCCCGGCCGGCGAACGTCGGGTGGCTACTACCGGCGCTGGTGGAATCAGCCGATCGATCCCGAGCGGTTCGTGCTCCCGGGACCGTTGCGCGGACCGCAGGGGTTTGCGGCGCGGTACTTCTTCTATCCCGCTCGGCTTGGCCGCGAAGCGAAACGCGCCAGCCTGGTGCACATCCTCGACCACTCCTACGCGCATCTCCTGGCCCAGGCGCGCAAGCGTCCCGTCGTGATCACCGTGCACGATCTCATGCCGGTCACGGTGCTGCGCTCGCCGACCGGCGGCATCGCGGAGTCGTTCCGCAATCGGCTGCTGTTGCGCACGCTGAAGGCGCTGCGCCAGGCGGACGCGTTTCTCGTCGGGACCGAGTGGCTGCGGCGCGAGCTGGCGACGTGGCTGGGGGACGACCGCAAGATCCACGTGGTGCCGTTCGGCGTCGATCGCTCGTTCTTCCGCGAAGCGCCGGGCGGGCGCGAGCGCGGGCGGCGCGATTGGCGCCTCCCCGCCGACGCTTTCGTCGTGCTGCACGTCGGCAGTACCGTGGAGCGGAAGAACGTGCCGCTCGTCATCCAGACGGTGGCGCGGCTGCGCATGGAGGTCGGGGTCGACGTCTATCTGCTGCAGGTGGGCGGGCGTCTCACGGCCGATCAGGAGCAGCTGATCGACCGGCTCGGGCTGCGGCCGATGCTGCGCAGCGTCCCGGCTGCCGATGAGACGACGCTGCGCCGCGCCTATAGCGCCGCGGACGTACTGCTCTTCCCCTCGCTGTACGAAACGATCGCGTTTCCGGTGCTCGAAGCGTTCGCCTCGGGGCTGCCGGTCGTCACCTCGGATGCCGGCGGATTGAAGGAAGTGGCGGGAGACGCGGCGGTGATCGTCGAAGGGCGCGACCCGGCTGCGTACGTGCAGGCGCTGGTGGAGTTGTCGGAGGATCAGGACCGGCGTGAGGCGTTGATCGCGCTCGGGATGCACCGCGCCGAGGGGTTCACCTGGCGGCGGACGGCGGAGCGGACGGCTGAGGTCTATCGGAAATTCCTCTGATGGCACGGCTTGACGTTATGTTCGTTACGCTCGTGCTCGCCGCGTGCCTCGATCCGGCGGTGCCGCCGGACTGCCGCAACGGATCGCTGACGACGCCGGAGTTGATCCCTACCTGCCTCAAGAACCAGGCGTACATCAGCTCCACCGACGCCGTCGTCGCTATCAACCTGATCGATTCCGCGATAGCGGTACGCGACTCGCTTCACACTGGCGGTGGGTCATACCGGACCAGCCAGGCATTGGAAGTCACCGAAGCGTTGCAACATGTCGGCGACTTCTACGGCCGGCAGCAGTTCGTCGATAGCGCACGTTTTCACCGCTTGCTGGATCACCTCGGGGTCACACTGGATCACGTCCGCGGGCAGCTGACGGATCATGACGGCGAGATCTTTCCCGCAAGAACGCCATGGTTGTCCTGGCATGTCTATTCAGGACTTGGCGTCCAGTTTCAACCCGTGAATACGCTGCTGGATGTCGAATGGTTGCTGCCGAGCTCCTCCACACCAACCGATACCATCCTGGGCGTGGGCGCCGCACTCTATCACTACGCCCTCTGGCGCACCGCCGATGGACGTCGGTTCCCGGTCTGGGAGTACGAATTTCCTTGGACATCCGGCGGCGTGAGTGTGACCGCGCCTTGGGTATCCGGAATGGCCGAGGGATTGGCCCTCGCCCTCTTCGCTGAGGCGTACCGTCGCACTGGCGACCCAGGCTGGCGCGCTCGGATGTACGAGCTGTTGAACGCGTTCTACGTCTCGTGGCAGGATGGCGGCGTGCTGCTGCCCGATACGACCCACGGTTATTGGTGGGAAGAGTTTCATCCGGCGGTGCAGGTCTGGAACGGGTCAGCGTGGGCCCTTTTAGGAGTCGGCTACGCCGCGCAGGTTACCGCGGATCCCGAGATCGCCCGGCTCTTTTCACGCGGCATCGACGCGCTGAAGTACTACACTCCCTTTTACGACACCGGGTCTTGGACCCGTTACTCGAGAAGTGGCGGATACAACACCGTCGCATATCATCATCTGTGCATCTTGATCATGGATGCATTCTACTCCAGGACCGCCGATCCATGGTTCAAAACGGTCGCGGACCGCTGGCGGACCTATGTGCCTCCCCCCGGAGTGAAGTAGCTGCCCAGTATTCACCGCCGGGGCTGCCGCGCAGCAACAAACTCGGCGAGCACATTCTGCAGCAGCCGCTCCAACTGGGGCCGCGCCGTCCGGCTTCGGAAGGTTTCCAGTCCCCACGCGAATCCGGGTTCCCCCGCGGCAAACACCATCGCTCCCGATGGTGCCCACGTATACACGGTCATGTGCATCATCTCGGTTGCCGTCGAGTCCCACATCGGCACATAGGGACTCTGAAACAGCGTCCGGATTCCAGGCGGCGTGCGACCGTTGCTGACGATGCGGTCGGCCTCCCATCCCGCGACACGCGGAATGTGCTCGCCGATCCGCAAGCCGGTTCCAGCCATCAGGGGATCGGTATCGTTGGCCACCACGAGGTCGACGGGGGGAGCGCGCATCAACTCCAAAGGACCGCTCATTACTCCCATCAACGAGTTTTCGGGAGTGCCGTTTGGTGGAGAGCGAAACAGCACCGTGGCGAGGCCTGGCGTCGCCCCGTCCGGGTCGAGCGACGCGTCCCGGTAGCAGACGACGGTAGGGGCATCAAGCCCGCCCATCTGTCCACTCTCGAATCGGGCCATCCAGTAGATGTCGTTCCCGCCGAGGAATCCCAGGCTGATTCCGGAATTCCGACTCGCATTCGCGCGCAGCCACATCGGCCAGGTCCAATACTCCGAATGGCCTGCAAACAACCAGGCCGTACCCGGATCGGCGCCGCGACCCAGGTGAAAATCGTAGTCGGTGATGTAACTGACGTCGTACGCGTGCCGCTCGAGCCAGCGGACCAGCAGGTAATCGATGCCAACAAAGTTGCTCTGGAAATCCGGATCACTCAACGGGCGTGCGTACGACACCTGAACCGCCCGGTTGGCGTAAATCTCCGCACGGGTGGCTCCGGCACCGCCGTACAGACTCGCGCCACCCCAGGTGTTGTATGCCTGGTATGTCGCGAATGGCAAGACGACGACAAACGCAGCTGGATCCGCGGACCGGACGACGAACGGAAATCCTCGTACCCGTCCCACGGAGTCGGTAAGCGCGGCAACGTAGACACCGGGAATCCAATTGGGAGTGACGGCGACTCGGTCGGATTCGATCCAGTTACAGACCTGCGGTCCCGGCGCGAGCGGGGTGCATGCGCCTTGCGACACGGCCCTGACACCGTCGTGGTGCGCCACGGGACGGGCACCGGCTCCTCCATACCAACCCATGCGATAGATCGTGATCGACACCGGAGGACGTAGCGCGCGGACGAACAGGTGCAGCGTATCTCCACCCAGCAGGCTGAACGGCAGGCCAAATCCGCTCAGAGCGGAATCCGGCGCTGTGTTCTCAGTATCCCAGGAGTTTGACCCGGGTCGCAGGTTCTCTTCCAGGATGCCCCGCGACCCACCCGGGGGGAGCGAATTCGGTGCGCCAGCCGGATCGAGGCAGGCCCATGTGGCGATAGCCGCAGCGAGCAAAGCGAGTCGAAGCCGCATGCTCCCGAATCGTCGGGCGTCGGCCAAAGAAACTAGCTCGATGGTCTGATGCGAACCTGACATAGCCCCAAACGATTTAACACCTTGACGGGCCTACAGTTAGCTGGCATCTTAGCCACCCTGGTCTCACCACTCTGCTGGCGGAGGTCGTACTTGAGGTTCATTGTCGCTGCGTTGCTCCTGGTCGTGCCGTCCGCCGCCCCCGGGCAGAATCCGCCGGTTCCGTTACCCCCAGCTTCCCAGGCACAGTCGGCGCTCGAGCAGGCACTGCAGCAAAACCCGGCGCTCGGCACGCAGATCCGTAATCGGCTCATGCAATCCGGGATGACTCCGGATCAGGTACGGGCTCGTCTGCAGGCCGCGGGATATCCGCCGACATTACTCGACGCGTTCATGGGCGGCGATACGCTGTCGGGAACCGCGACGCGCGTCTCCGTCGATCAGGTGGCCGCCGTCCAGGCTCTCGGCCTGGCCCCCATTTCCGTCAACCTCGTGAACCTCCCGATCGACACGGGCTTCATCCGTGCCGTTCGAGCGACGCGCGCACGGCCCGAATCGGCAAATCAAGTATTCGGCGTCGATGCGTTCCGTCGCACGACTACGCAGTTCCTCCCGCTCCTCTCCGGCCCCGTCCCCCCGGATTACAAGCTCGGTCCAGGCGACCAGCTCGTCCTGATTCTCACCGGAGACGTGGAGACCACCCATTCGTTGCTCGTAACGCGCGAAGCCTTCATCCTGATTCCACAGGTCGGCCAGGTATTCGTTGCGAACATGACGCTAGACCAACTGCGCAGCGTCCTATACACGCGCCTCAGCCGTGTGTACTCGGGTGTTCGACGGACGAATCCTACGACACACTTCGACGTGTCGGTGGCCAACGTCCGAGCCAATCAAGTGTACGTCACCGGCGAAGTGAATCAGCCTGGAGCCTACCAGATCAGCTCGCTGGGCACCGCGCTCACCGCGCTCTACGCCGCGGGAGGGGTGACGGATCGCGCCGACGTTCGCCAGGTCCTCATCCGTCGCGGTGGACAGGTTGTGGATACGCTCGACCTGTACGACTACCTCCTCAGCGGCGACACCCATCGCGACAAGCGGCTCGAGACCGGAGACGTGGTATTCGTGCCGGCGCACGGCAAGCGCGCGCAGGTGACAGGCGCGGTGAGCCGCCCGGCCATATACGCCATCAAGTCTGGCGAACACCTCGCCGACGTCTTGCACGCGGCCGGCGGGTTCCGGCCCGACGCCGCCCTGACGCGCGTGACGATCTTCCGCTTCCTTCCGATCGCGGAGCGGCGCCAGCCACCGCTGGCGCGCGGCGCCATCGATATCGCCCTCGCGCCCGCCGACAGCGGGGGAGCTACGATAGGCCCGGTAGCCATTCCCTCTGTGACGCTGGAAGACGGCGACTCGATCGTCGTCGATTCCCTGCCCCCGCTGTCCGCGCAGTACACGGTCGGGATTGCCGGCATGGTGAACAAGCCGGGGGTGTTTCCGTGGCGGCCGGGAATGACGCTGCGCGACCTGACGCTACTCGCCCGTGGACCGCGGATCGGAGCGTATCTCAAAGAGGCTGAAATCGCTCGCCTGCCGAGTGACCGGTCGGCGGGGCAGCTCGCGACAACGATTCGGGTGCCGCTCGACTCGACCTACCTCATCGATCGGGACTCTCTGGGCCGGTACATCGGGCCGCCGGGTCTGCCGTTCGCTGCCAGCGGCGCTCCCGAGGTTCCCCTCGAACCGTTCGACAACGTGCTCGTGCTGCGGCAGCCCGACTTCGATTACCAACGCACGGTGACGGTGCTGGGAGAGGTCCGCTATCCCGGCGTCTACTCGCTGCAAACCAAGAACGATCGGTTGTCGGAGGTCATCGGCCGCGCGGGTGGCCTGACAGCGCAAGCGTACGCCGACGGCATCCGGTTCATCCGCACACAGAATGACGTAGGCCGCATCAACGTCGACCTGGTGCGCGCGCTGCGGGAGACGGGCTCGTCGGCCAATCTGACGCTACAACCGGGCGACTCCATCTACCTGCCCGAGTACCAGCCAAGCGTGAAAGTGAGCGGTGCAGTGAATTCCCCGGGCAGTGTGCTGTGGCGTCGCGGCGCGGATCTGGGATACTACCTGAGTGCCGCGGGAGGGTTCGCGCAACGGGCCGACAAGGGAGGGGTGAGCGTGCGCTTCGCCAACGGCGAGGTGCGCACGCGCGGCCGTGGGTTGTTCCACGGGGACCCGAAGCCGGGCCCCGGCTCCGAGGTCTTCGTACCAGCCGAGGACCCCACCGCCCACAAAACCGATTACGTGGCGTTGCTCGGTGCCATTGCCCAGATCCTCGCCAGTGCATTGACGATCGCCGTGGTCACCACCAAACTGTGACCGCTACACCCTCGAGCTCCTGGTACGAGATCGCGCGCGATCTCGTCACGATCGTTCGCGCCCGCTGGCGGCTCGTGCTCACCTACACCCTGATCGGCGGCGCGGTCGCGGTCGCCGTGGTCCTGATTCTCCCCTCCTCGTACACATCGACGGCGGCGTTCCAGGCGGAGTCCACGCCGCAAACCCAGCTCTCGGGCGCACTGGCCGGACTCGCTTCGCAGCTCGGGAACGTATCGCTCTCGAGTCCGCAGAACAGCCCGCAGTTTTTCAGTGACCTGGTGACCACGGACGCCGTGCTGCATCGCGTGGCCCGGGCGCAGTTTCCCTATCAGGGGCGGCTCACTCCCCTCTCCACCATTTACGAGTTCGACCAGGACGCGCCGGCGATGCGCGAGTATCGGACCATCAAGCGACTCCGCACGGCAATTGCGCTGGACGTGAATGGACGCACCAACGTCGTGCGCGTCTCGATCGAGGCGCGAACTCCGGAGCTGGCGCAGGCGTTGGCTGAATCGACGTTAGCGGAGCTCAACGAAGCGAACATCGAGTTGCGACGTGCCCGCGCTGCAGCGGAGCACGATTTTACGGCAGACCGGTCGGCCGAGGCCCGCCGCGGGCTCGATTCCGCGGAGCTGGCGTTGGCGGCCTTCTACCAGCGGAACCGGATCACGAGCAGCCCGGAGCTGCAAATGGAGGAATCGCGCCTGAAGCGCAGCGTCGACATGGCGCAACAGATCTACGTGCAGCTGCGTATGCAGGCTGAGCAAGCCGGGCTGCAGGAAGTCCGCAATACCCCCGTCGTGAGCGTGATCGACCCTCCCACCCTGCCCGTCCGCCGCTCGTGGCCCAATCGACGACTGGGTGTCGTCCTCGGCCTCGCGGTCGGATTCACCCTGTCCCTCGCGCGGCTGTTGCTCACGACGCCGCGTCCCGTCTAGCGGACGTGCTCCCGGTCGGGAGCGACCGACCCGCACTCGCGATCGCGAGAAGACCGTACAGCACATACAGGTTTGCCGTCTGCAGGGACAGCTCCGTCGTCCCCGCCGTCAACACGGTCATGCCGCACAACGAGGCTCCCAGCGCGAGGGACGACCCGCGCTCCGGTTCGCTCGCCGCGCGCGAGCGCCGAATCACCCACAGAATGAGCAAGATCTGATAGAGCACATAGCACACAAGTGAAACCACGCCACCTTCGAAGAAGAGCCGCACGTAGTCGTCGTGCGCATTGAACGGAACGCCGTTATCCGAATTGGTCAGAGGATTCAGCACGGTCGTCATGCCCGCGCCGTGGCCGAGCCAGGGATGGTTCAGCCCGAGGAGGACCAGCCCCGACCAGTTGATGATGCGCCACTGGAAGGAGTTTTCCGATTGGCCCGCCAGCGCGTCCTGCCACGCAGCGCTGTTGAATGCGATTCCGCTAAACCGCCGCGTAATAATTCCGCCGACCAGAAACCACGCCAGACCAGCCACCATCGTCACGGCGACGACCACGCGGACCAGCCGGCGCACGTCCAGCCCGCTCTCCAGCAGCAACAGGATGACCAACGCGGCCGCGAGCGCGAGGATCGCCGTTCGGCTGTAGGTCAGCGCGACGACGATGGATAACGCGACCGCGAGACTCAGGCGCGCGGGACGATGGCCGCGTCCCGCGACCAGGACACAGACGAACGGAATGAGATACTGGCCGAAGGAGTTGGGATGGGAGAACGTACCCTGGATCCGCAACGTCCCGTCCGGCTCGATGAACCCGGTTCCCGTCACCAGCTGTTCCAGCGAAACCGCGATGGGAAGCACAGCGCCGAGGGCGAGGTACCACCACGCCCGCCGGCGGGCGCTCGCATCCTCGTCCAGCCACCAGTACATGATGAAGAACGCCGCGACCACGCTCGCCATCCGCAGGACTTCTCGAACAGCCTCGGCGAGTCCCTCACCGTCGTACAGGCGCCAGCCCGAGACCGCCATGATCGCGTAGGCAATCGCCAGCCAGACGTGTGCAGTCGCAAGTGGACGATCGGGCCACAGCCGGCGGCCGTCATGTCCGCGCCGCAGGGCCAGGACAGCCCCGGTGATGAGGATGAGCCCGCCGAAAATGACGGCCGGGCTCATGGTGAACGGACCCAGACCGAGCCGGCGCTCGCTCAGCCAATCGAGCGCAGGCCGGATCGCGAGCGCGGCGAACGAGGCGAGATGCATGACGGCAAGCGGGTAGCGCCACGCCACCGCACAGACGAGCGCGACCCCACCGAGTCCGGCGACCCGCGGCCACGCGGCGGAGGCCCCAGCCCAGCAGATGAGGATCACGATCCACAGCCCCTGATGACCTCGACGCATCCAGGGGACGGACATTTCTTGAATGGAGGTCACGCCATACTATACGCTCTTGTGGGTCCACCGTACCATCTTCCGTCACCATCCGACTGTTTTCGCTTAAATTGGCCGTGGTGACGACGATGCGCGGGCCACGTGCCGACTGATCCGCCGATCCGCGCACCGGATGCCTCGTCGGACCGGGCGAGGGTCCTCTGGTCCAACTCCGTCGCGCAGCTCATCGGCGTCGTTTGCGCACGACTCAGCCGTGCCGCCGGCATCCTGCTCATGGCGCGCGCACTCGGTCCGGATGGGTTTGGCCAGCTCGCGACCGGTCTCGCCGGGTACGAGATGCTGCGCGTCATTGGAGAAGCGGGTCTCGATACCCGCCTGATCCGGCTCGCCGCCCAGGATCCGGGCGGCGCTCAGCTCGCGGCCCGCCAAACGATCTGGCTCAAGTTTCGATTGTACGCCGTCGCGACCCTGGCGGGGGCGCTGCTTGCCTTTTCGACGGGCGGACGAAACGGGACGGCGCTGTTGGGTGCCCTGTCGGTCGGCCTCGTAGGAGTGGCCCTCACCGGAAGCTCGCAGGCGATTGCCACCGCGCGGCTCGATGCGCGGGGACTCATTCCATACCAGGCCGTCGCCGGGCTCGTCTTCTTCGTTGTCGTGACGGCTCTGGCTCGGTTGATCGGGACCCCGGTCGCCGGTGCGATCGCCGTCGGACTCGGAGACACGGCCGCCGGCGCGATCATGTTCGCCTACACCCGGATTCCGCTCCCTCCTTGGCGGACATCCGTTTCCAGCCAGGCCGATTGGACAGCCCTCAAGGAGGCGATCCCGATTGGCGCGATTGGGATCCTCGGCACGGCCTATGCCCGGCTCGGCGTGGCTGCGCTGGCGATCTTCTGGGGAACCGTCGCGGTCGCGCAATATGGGGTTTCGTACCGCGTCGTCGAGATATTTCTACTCGCCAGCAGTGCCGTCTCCGGCTCCGCCTACGCCGTCACGTCGCGCATCGACAGCAACGAGGGCGTCGAGGGCACCCGGCTGCTGCTGAACGACGTTCTGAAGCGCGTCGCCCCACCAACGCTCCTGATCAGTACCGTGGTCGTCGCCGGCGCGCCATTGCTACCGATCCTGTTCGGGGCGTCCTACGCGCCGGCCGTAGCCACCACGCGCGTACTCGCCTGGGCGCTCCCCGTCATGTTCGTGAACGGCTTGCTCACCGCCCACCTGTATGGAAGAGGGCGGTTTCGGACCGTCCTGGGAATCGCAGTGCTGAACCTGGTCGTGAATGGTGCGGCGCTGACGGTGTTCCTTCAGATCAGCGGCCCGCCAGGAGCCGCGATGGCCGTGGTCTGCACGGAGTGCGGGAACACGTTCCTCCAGAGTCGCGCGGCCGGGCTGGGGCCGAAGTCCTGGTCCATATGGGTGGCCGGGATTAGTCTCATCGCCGGGTTCGCCATGTTCGGAATCGCCATTCATGCCTGAGCCGCTCGACGACGTCATGCGCCGCGCTATCGGGTACGACCGATCGCACGTCGTCGCAGAGTATCGAGCGCTGGCCCTCGAGCTGGCGGCTTACCCTCCCGTGCTGGATCTGGGGTGCGGCTCCGGCACGCTGCTCGACACCTTGCGAGATCTGGGAGTCGATTCACGAGGAGTGGACGCCTCGGCCACAGCGATTGCAGCCGTCCGGCAGCGCGGCGGGAAAGCGGAGCAGGGAGACTTGCTCGAAACGCTCCGGCGCACGCCCGATGGAACATACGGCTCCGTATTCGCAGGGCACGTCGTCGAGCACCTCTCCTCCGACCACGCGCGCGCGATGTTCTCAGAAGTCTGGCGGGTCCTCCGGGCCACGGGGCGGTTCGTCATCCTCACCCCGAATCCGCGCAATCTGTACGTCGCCGGGGAAGGATTCTGGGTCGACCCGACGCACGTCCGCCCCTACCCCGAGCCCCTGCTGCGAGCGCTCGCCATGGATGCCCGGTTCACCAGCGTCCGGGTCCGCGGCTGGCGCAGCGGTATGCCCGTTCGGCAGCTGGTGACGGGAGCGCTGCGCTGGTTGGCTACAGCCGGTTTGCACGACGTTTCGCCTTCGCTGCTGTGCGTCGCCACCAAGTGATCTCGCTCAGATACCGATGGCCTTGGCAGCGGCATCGGCGACCCGATCCCATCCAAGGTTGGCCGCAGCAGCCGCCGCGCGAGTCGCACACCGATTCCAGATTTCACGCTCGGTCGCCAGCGAACGCATCGCGTCGACGAGAGCCCCGAGGTCCCGGGATCGCACGACGATCCCCGCCCCATCCAGGAACTCCTCCATCGGTGTACCTGCGGGAATGATCGATGGCAGGCCCGCCAACATCGCCTCGGCGACAGGCAGCCCCAAGCCTTCGTAAGCGGACGGATACACGAGCGAGAGGCATCGCGAATACAAGGCTCCCAGCTCGCGGTCGTCGAGATCGGCACTGAGTCGCACGTCGGGTGCGAGCCCTAGTCGCTTCACGAGCCGCTCCAGGTGTCCCGGCAGACGACGCGCGACGATGTGCAACGGGTGTTGGGCGCGCAGCGCCGGAGGCAACTGTGCATAGGCCCGCAGCAGCAGTCCCACGTTCTTGCGTCGGTGAGCGCCCACTGCGAGAAACCCGGAACGGCGCTCGAACGGTTCCACGGCTCCCGAGCCGATCCGTGTTCCACCCAATGGGAGAGCGCTGGTGCGCCCGCGCCGCCCTGGGAAATACCGCAGCAGCTCGTGCTCTACCGCCCGCGAAATCGCGACGATGCGCGTCGCCGCCATGATCGACGGCAGGGTCACGACAAACGCCTTCGCCAGGTCAAACGCGTCCGTCAGGCGCGGCACTACCAGGAAGGACAGATCGTAGATGACGAGACAGCGAATGCGGCGCCGGGGGGCTAGGAAGGGGACCGAATTCGCGAGCCCGAGATAGATCGCCTCGGGCCTGCGGTGCAGCTCGCGAGCCGCGCGCCGTTGCGTCCAGAGCTCGGCGCGCTGCGACGGGCTCCCCTCGATCCACTCCAGGTCTCCGACGAATTCGGCGCGCAACGCCGGTGGCACCGGACGAGCGCTCAGCAACACCCAATGCGTCCCCGGGCGGGCCACCAGCCGCTTCAAGAGCTCCAGCACGTATCGGCCGATTCCGGTGAGCGGATAGGCCAGCATCCGCGCATCGGTGACAACCGTTCGGGGAGGCGAGGAAGTCATCGGCCGGGTGTACGTCAGAGCGCGAGAGCGCCGACCCCAATGCGGGGATGCCGGCCATCGTGCACACCACGTAACCACGTCTCCAGCACGAAGAGGGCCGCAAGCTGACGTTCCCGCGCGCGACCGCGCGTGGCACGCAGAAAGTCGCGGACGCGCTCTACGCTGACGAATTGCGGGACGACCGCATCCCTGCCCGTGAGAAACTCGAGCGCGGCATCACCGCTCCATCCATCCGCCCAGCGCGACAGCGGGGTCGTGAATCCCAGCTTGCGACCGGTGCGTGCTGCCCACCCGAGCAGCTCCGCCCGCAGCTCGGCCGGCACCCCCCCGCGGATAGCCCGCCGGTAGAGCCATTTGCGCGCCCCTGTCCAAGCAAGCTTGTAGCGGCTCGGCATGCGCTCGAGTAGCGCCAGGAGTTCAAGGTCGAGGAACGGCACGCGCAGCTCGACCGAAAACGCCATGGACATCCGGTCGGCGATGAGCAACAGGTCGTCGGCGAGCGACAGCCGCGCGTCGACGTACAGCAGCGCGTTCACCGGGTCGTCGCGATCCGCTCTACTCAACCAGCGTTGCACAGGATGCGTCAGACGGTCTGCGCACTTCCGCCCCGTCAACTGCTCGACCTCCGCCGGGCTGAACACCGCCAGGATTTCAGCAAAGCGACGCGCCCGTTCGGGCTCTGCGACGACGCGCCGGGTCCGTGTTACCCGATCACTTTCCGCCCACCTTTCGGGCACTGCCTGGAGCACCCAGCGGAGACGTCGCAGGACCGGGTACCATCGCTCGACCGCGTGACGGGGATAGCCGCCGAGCGGCTCGTCGGCGCCCTGGCCCGACAGGACGACCTTGTGCGTCTCCCGCACGCGGCGACACAGCATCGCCACGAGCAGCATGCCGGTGTTCGCAACCGGCTCGCCGAACGGCGTCGATGACGACAACCATTGCTCTCGATACTGCCGTTCGTCGGCTTGTACTTCGACCAGGGGAACGTCCAGAGCCGCTGCGGCGGCGCGGGCGCTGCGCAGTTCGTCGAGTCCGTCGCGTGAGCCAAAGCCGATGGCGAAAGCCTGTGGCGGCTGTGCCAGGTGCTCGCGCATCAGCCGTGTCACGACCGTAGAATCGACTCCTCCCGATAGCAGAGACCCGACGGGAACATCAGCCATGAGCTGGCGGCGAACGGCTCCCTCCAGACCGCCCTGGAGAGCCTCCTGCCACTCACCCGCGGCACCGGGGATGCTGGCCGGGGTGAAAGCGGACTCGTATGGGTGAAACTGCGGCGTGTCGAGCGGCTCGTTCATGGGCACCCGGCAGTAGTGCCCCGGGGGAACCTTCCAGACCGAGCGAAACGGAGTACCGGGTGACGGAATGAATCGATAGACAAGAAACTCCTCGATCGCCTCCGCGCGCAGGTCCTCGCTCACGAGTCCGGCGTTGCGCGCCGCAGCCAGCTCACTCGCGAACCACCACCGCTCGGTGTTGCCACCGACATACAGCGGCTTGGCTCCGACCGGATCGCGCACCAGCCAGATTGCTCCGCCGGGAGATTGACCATCGAACAATGCGAAGGCGAAGATGCCGTTCAGCCGCGGAAACAGGCTTGGCCCCCAGGCTTCGAAGCCGTGCACGAGCACCTCGGTGTCGGCTTGTGTCCGAAACCGGTGACCCAGGCGCTCGAGCTCGGTGCGCAACGCGCGATGATTGTAGATCTCGCCGTTGTAGGTGACCCATACCGACGCGTCCTCGTTTTCCATCGGCTGCGCGCCCGTTACCAGATCGACGATGCTGAGCCGGCGATGGCCGAGGACGGCGTGGCGGCCACCGAGGGACCGCATCCCGGCTCCGTCCGGTCCGCGGTGCGACAGCGCATCCATGAGCCGATCGACTTGCGGGCCGACGTCCGATCGCTGGTCCAGCGCCACGACTCCACAGATTCCGCACATATCGTCAGTCCCTGGCTCGCTCGATCGCCGACTGGTACACGCTGATCAACTGCTGGGTGATACGGGATGCCGACAGCTGTTCACGCACGCGATCGCCGTTCGGGGGCGCGCGTCGGGTCAGCACGCGCGCGAGGCCGTCGGCGATCGCTTCGGGCTCGGGCGCTACGAGCACAGAGCCGCTGCTGGCTTCGATCCAGCGGCGCACGTCTCCCACGTCCACCGATACGACCGGCAGATCGCAGCACAACGCTTCCTTGACGACGTTCGGTGAGCCCTCCTGCTCCGACGTGAGCATGAGACAATCCGCGGCCTGGTAGTAGTCCGGCATCCGCGCGTGCGGGACTCCCTGCACCACCCACAGCCGCGCCACGGTCCCACGCCGCGCGAGCGCGGCGACGGCGGCCTGTGCTCGATCCAGGCGTTTGCGCGCGACACCCGGCGTATGGGGAAACAACACGAGCAGCTCACTCGGATGCAGGCCCAGTCGTTGTCGCGCGGCTGAGCGCTCCCCGGGGCGAAAACGTGTCGTGTCGACGCCGTTCGGCAATACATGTGTGCGAGCCCGGTCGCGCTGGCGCGGCAACGAGTCCCGCAGCTGGTCCGATTTGCACACGATCTCCTGGGCATGTCGGGCCGCGTAGCGCGAGAGCGCTCGCTGCAGCCGGCTCATGGGCGTGATGCCCCGGGCGCCGTCGGGAGTCCCCAGCAGGTCGTCGCCACAAAACGACACGACCAGGGGGAGCGGCTGAAAGCTGGCCAGAAACCCGACCAGCCCGTAATGAGCGTGGACGAGGTCGAACCCGCTTCCCGCCGCCCGTCGTCGCACGTGGGCCAGGCCACGGAAGTAGGCGCCGCGGCTATCGCGCCCGTCGATGAACTCGATGGCCACGTCAACGCCGCCGCGCGCCACCCAGTCCATCTGGTCGGCGACGAACGCCCCGAATCCTGGATCATCGGACGTTGGATACATGTTCGTCACGGCGAGGACCCGCATGGACCGCGGTATCAACGCACGGCGGCCGGGCCGCTTATTGGGAGCGGCTCGTCCGGCGCCCAGCGGCCCTCGCCGACCACAGCGGCCCACACGCCCAGGGCGAGCAGGGTCCACAACCGCGTGCCGTGGTCCGCGCCAAGCCGGTGCTCATGGAGAAACTCTCGCGCCACATCGGGAGCGACGAGATCCGCCATGAGCGTTCCCGGCCGGCATACGAATTCTTCGAAGGCCGAGCCGAGCGGCCCTCGGAGCCAATCCCCGACCGGCACTCCAAACCCTGTCTTGGGCCGATGCAGAACTTCGAGCGGGAGGTGGCGCCTGACGATCGGTCGCAGTAGGGCCTTGAGGCGCCCCCGCGGAAAGGAGACTTCGAGCGGCAGTTGCAGCACGTACTCCACCAAGTCCACGTCGAGAAAGGGGCTGCGCGCTTCGAGCGACGCCGCCATCGTCGCGGTATCGACCTTGGTGAGGTAGTCGTTAGGGAGGAACGTCTCGAAGAACGTCCGCCGCAGGGCGTCCGCGTCGTTTAGACTGTTCCAGTGGGTGAGCCGCTCGGCATACACGTGCTCCGCGCGGTGCGCGCCCGGGCTACTGTGATCGCCCATCAAACGCGTTCGCTGCTCTGAAGCGAACCCCATCCGGTTCCGGAACGTCGTTGCGAGGGAGTCGGCGCCGTACTCGAACATCGCAGCGGCACGCCGGCGCCAGGAATCGCCCGTGATGCCGCGGGTGGACGCCTCCAGCACGCGTCGCACCCCTCCCGGGACCAGACGCCGATACCACACGGCCCAGTACGCGGCGCGAAACGTTCCGTATCCGAAGAATGCCTCGTCCCCACCATCGCCCGTCAACGCGACGGTTATCTGTCGGCGGGCCGCGCGCGCCACTTCATAGGAAGGAAGCAGCGACGCATCACCGAACGGCTCCCCGAGCTCGCTGAGCAGAGCCGGAAGATGCGCCGCCGAGAGCGGCGGGACCTCGAGCTCCTGGTGCTCGAGTCCGTAGCGCTCGGCGATCGGCCGGGCAGCCGCACGCTCATCGTACCCGGACCCGCGCGTGCCGGCCGTGACTGCCAGCAACCGCCGCCGACTTTCCTGCGCTGCGAGCGCCGCAACAAGTCCCGAATCGTACCCGGCGCTGAGGAACACCCCGATGGGCACGTCGCTCTCCAGCCGCCGGCGAACCGCCTGGCGCAGCAGCCGCTCGACTTCACCCACCGCATCGCCGTTTCCGGGAACGGGATTCTCCGGGACGCGCCAAAAGCGCTCGACGGTCGGACCAAGCTGCGCCGTCCACGAGACGACGGTTCCTGGAGGGACTTTGTCGATGCCCTGGAAGACAGAGTGTTCGAACGGCACGACGAGATGAGCGAGGTAGCAATCGATGGCCGCCCGATCCACCGCCGGCTGCGTCTCGAGCAACGGGAGTATCGCACTGACGTTCGATCCAAAGACGATGCCGCCGGGCCGGGCGGCGTAGAGCAACGGCTTCTTCCCGAGGGGATCGCGGGATAGAACGAGTCGCTGTTCGGCGGAATGCCAGAAAGCTACGGCCCACATTCCGCGTGCGCGCCGGAAGACGTCCACTCCCCACGCCAGGTAACCCTGCAGCAGCACTTCTGCATCAGAAGAGGTCGAGAAGCTCCAACCCTGCTGCTCGAGCTGTGAGCGGAGCGTCCGATAATTGTATATCTCGCCATTGTACGCCATCGCGACCTCCCGGTCGCGCGCACGCACCATCGGCTGGTCGGAGCGGGGGGCCAGGTCGATGACGCGCAACCGGGTGTGCAGCAGCGTACACGGCCCCTCGCGCCAGACACGGTGGGCGTCGGGCCCGCGATGCGCCAGCGCGGCCAGCGATCGGGTGACCGCGTCCGACGTCGGCGGTGCCCCGGATCCTCGTACGATCCCAGCCAACCCACACATCGCTTCCGCTCCTGCTCGCTAGGTTCCGGTCAAGCCACAAGTTACCCTTCTTGCGCGATGCCATGCAGGCCATTGCGGTGACGAAGCCGGGATTCGAGATCGTCCACCTCGCGTTCACGGCGTTCCCGGCGGACGTTCGGGTGCGGCGAGAAGCAACGGCCGCAGCGGCGACGGGCCGCGCGGTCGCCGTCGTCTGCTACCGCGAGCGCGATGAGCCGGCGGAGGAGGCGATCGGACCGCTGTGCGTGGTGCGCCTGCCCGGCGCCAAAACCCGTCGGGGAGCGCTCCGCTATCTGCTCGAATATCTCGCGTTCGTGAGGCGCTGCCGGCGCCTCCTCGCCACCGATGAACGCTTTCAGCAGGTGCGGATCGTCCACGTCCACACCCTCCCCGATTTCCTGGTGTGGGCTGCCACTCCGGCCCGGCGGCGCGGTGCCAGAATCATTCTCGACCTGCACGAGATTTTCCCCGAATTCGCGCTGGCGAAGTATCCCGGCCCGCTCGGCCGCTTGGCGTTCTGGATCGCGCGCGCGCTGGAGCGTCAGGCTCGGCGCCGCGCGGACGTCGTCGTGACGGTCAACCGGCCCATCGCCGCACTGCTCGCGACGCGCGGCCCGGGCCGGGATGGGGAGGAGCGTATCATCCTGGTTCACAACTCCACGGATCCCACCGATTTCGGGCCGGCGCGCGCTCCCGACAACCGTGGCCGGCCGGACGAGCGAATCTCACTGATCTACCACGGCACCCTCACCCGCCTGTACGGACTGGACATCGCGATTCGCGGGGTGACAATGGCCGTGGACGGTGGCGTGCGCGCGCGCTTCACCATTTTGGGGGACGGTCCAGAGCGCAACGCGCTCGAGCGGCTGGCGCGAGACCTCGGTGCCGGCAGATTCGTCGCGTTCGAGGACCCGATTTCCGGACACGCCCTGCCTGAGCGGCTCACGCGCGCCGACGCCGGCGTCGTCCCGACACGGCTCGACGCGATGACTCGCTACTCCCTCTCCAACAAGCTGCTGGAGTACGTCCATCTCGGTGTGCCGGTCCTCGCGGCGGGGCTGCCGAGCTATGCGGCGTACCTTCGCAGCGATGCGGCCTGGTTCTGGTCGGCAGGGGACCCGGATGCCTTCGCTCGCGCAATCGCGCTGTTTGCGCGAGCGACCCCGGAGGAGCGCCGGACCCGTGCCGCACGGGCGCAGGCAGACGTCCAGGATATCGCGTGGGATCGCGAGCGCAGCCGGCTGATCGCGACGTACGAGCAGCTGATCGCGGCTGGCTAGGCGACCGCCAGGTGAGTGGCAATACGTTGCGCGGCGTGTCCCGTCCCGTAGGCGTTCCGCTCCCAGGTCGCCTGTCGCCCGCGGGCCGCGGCGATCTCCTCCCCGAGCCGTGACGCGGATTCCGGCGGCAGCAGGCGGTTCGCCCCCAGCTCGACGGTTTCCCTCCATTCGGTCTCAGCGCGGACGGTGATGCACGGCCGGCCGAGCCAGTATGCTTCGCGCTGCAGTCCGCCGGAGTCGGTGACCACGACGGCGGCGCCTCGCAGCAGAGCAAGACTCTCGAGATACCCTACCGGATCCGAGCGCTGGACCTGTTCCGGGAGCCGGATCCCGCTGCGGTCGAGCGCTGCCGCGGTGCGCGGATGGATCGGCAATACCACCGGGAGGGGCGATCGCGACAGACCCGCGATCACGGCCTGCAACTGATCAGGGGAGTCCACCAGCTCTGCTCGATGCAGGGTGCAGTACACGAATTCTCCACCCCACGCCGCGCGATACCCGGGAACGGATTCGATCGCGGGAGCTTTCGGCAAGGCCCGGCACAGCACATCGTACGCGACGTCACCGCTGTCGACCACGTGCGCCCCGGGCTGCTCACGACGCAGCACATCCGCGACGCGAGCGCACGGGGCGAACAGCCATTGCGCCACCGCATCCACCACGCGCCGGTTGATCTCTTCCGCCATAAGACGATCAGAGGAACGGAGCCCGGCTTCCACGTGCGCGACCGGTACGCGTTGCTTCGCCGCGGCGAGTGCGCACGCAAGCGTCGTATTCGTATCGCCGATCACCACGGCGAGCCGCACCGGATGCGCTGCCAGCCAGGCTTCGCATGCGATGAGCAGCGCCGCGCTCTGAGACGCGTGCGAACCTGCGCCAACGTCGAGAAAAGCATCCGGTGCACGCACGTTCAGCTGGTCGTAGTGCACCTGATGCATCGCGTAGTCGTAGTGCTGTCCGGAATCGACAGCGAGCACAGGACCGGCGCTCGCGAGCGCCTCGCGTAGAATGGCGGCCTTGATGACTTGAGGACGCGTGCCGAAGAACAGCGCCAGCGGCGCCGTCATGAGCGGTAAAAAACTCGAATAGCGTCGGCGACGAGACCGATCTGGTCGATCGTGAGCTCCGGATAGAGCGGCAGCGAAAGGATCTCCCGGGCAGCGGCCTCCGTGACCGGATAGGCTCCTACCCCGAGACGGAGCCCGGCATAGGCCGCCTGCAGATGCAAGGGCACCGGATAGTGCAGGCCGGTGCCGATGCCTCGGGCCGTGAGATGCTGTTGCAGGGCGTCGCGACGTTCGGCGCGGATGACGAACAAGTGATAGACGTGTGTCGCGCCGGGTCGCTCGATAGGCAGGCGGATCTCCGCTACGTCAGCGAGGGCTTCGCAATACCATCCGGCCACACGACGGCGGGCGGCGTTCCATTCGGCCAGATGGGACAGCTTGATGCGCAGGAATGCCGCCTGAATGGCGTCCATGCGGCCGTTATATCCTTCGATTTCGTGGATGTACTTGCGGGACTGGCCATGCTCGCGCAAGCGGCGGACGGTCTCGAGGTGCGCCGCCGACCGACCGACCACGGCCCCACCCTCGCCACACGCACCGAGGTTCTTTCCCGGATAGAAGCTGAATGCGCCCAGTGCACCCAGCGTCCCCGCGGATCGGTCACCGTCACTAGCCCCATGTGCCTGCGCCGCATCTTCGACGATCCACAGTCCGCGCCGGGCTGCCAGCTCGAGCAGCGGATCCAGGTCGGCCATCTGGCCGTAGAGATGAACGGGGACGATCCCAACCGTGCGAGGGCCGACCGCCGCGGCAGCGGCAGCGGGATCGATGGTCAGGGTGTCCGGTCTGACGTCGACAAAGCGGCACGTAGCACCGGCCTGCGTCAACGCCTCGGTCGTCGCAATGAAGGTGTTGGGGACGGTAATGACTTCGTCGCCGGGACGGACGCCGAGGGCCTGATAGGCGAAGCGCAGCGCGTCGGTGCCGCTGCTTACGGCGACAGCGCCCGGAGACCCGACGAACGCAGCGAACTCCCGCTCGAATTCGTCGACTTCGGCGCCGCCCACGAACGTCGCCGTCTTGATGGCGCGGCGGAAGGCGTCGACCAACTCACGCTCCAGCGCCCGATGCGACGCGACCAAATCCAGAAACGGGACAGCGGTCGTCGAGTCGGCAGTTGCAGAGTCGAGCATACCCGTCCTGGTTATCCGCGACGTTAGGGCATCTGCACCGTGGCGCTCACCAGCGTCGTCGAGTTGACCAGCGGCCCCTGAGGAGCCTGCAGCGTGAACAACTGATCGCCGACCAACGCACTATAAAGGTAGTTGAGGCCCGGAGCCCCGAGAATCTCGCCCTCGATCGACCAGTGAACACGGTCGGTGCTGACTGCGCTCCACAAGCGACTGCGGCCGCCCGCCTGGTTGAGATTGTCGGCGGTGAAGATCATGCGCCACAAACCGGGGGCGATCTGGGCGATCGTCGGGCTGTAGGCGGAGCGTTGCCCTTCTGACGGCAGCTGCCGCGTCGTCACCAGACTGCGCACGTAGACCCAGCTCAGCTGGTCGCTGGAATGCCACTCGGTGATCTGGAATTTGTCTTCACGCGGGATGACGGGCTCGTAGGAACCGACCGTCATGCGCCAGGTGCCGTCGGGTTGCGAGTCGATCACGATCCCTTCGCCGGACGGCCACGCTGCGGCGTTCGGAGGGTTCGGCGGCAGGGATCCTCCGTTGCTCACGCGCACCCCCGGCTCCTTCGTCCACGTGCGTTCATCGGTGGAGACGGCGGAGAACACCTGCCAGCCGTAGCAATCGAAGCTGCCGCCGGCATAGAACATTCTCCATCCCGGGCCATCGTTGCGCGGAACGATTGCGACGCTCTCGATCCCGGAGCCATTCGGGTCGCAGTAGTCCGGGTCATGCGTGAGCGCCACGCTGTCGTAGCGGAACCGCCGGCCGTCGTCCGATACGAGTCGGTAAAGATCAGCCGCCTGGTGCCCCGTCGAGTCGGGGCTGATCGCGTAGCCCGCGAAATACACTTCGATCTGTCCCAGAGAGTTGCGGCGTGCGGACGGCGCCCACACCGCCGCCGCCGGCATCTGGTCGACGTCGAGAGGTGCGACCGCCCCGACGATCGGTCGCACCGCTAAGACGACGGGCAGGCTCGCCGCGAAGGAATCGAATGCGAAGCGCAGCGTGTCCCAGCCCGACGCCTGCGCGCGGAGACTCGCACACGTCGACCCGCTCCACCGACCAGTGCTCGAGGGCAAGACGACCGGTGTGCCGGAAGCCGCGTAGCCGTTGGCGTCGACGACGCGGCAATTGACGGGGATCAGGGAGTCCAGGAACACCGAGTGGATCGATACGGTGTCGTCGAACGTTACGGCGATTCCGGCCGGCACCTGCTCCACCGCGACGACCTGAATGGCTTCCAGTCCACCCGCCTGGAACTGCAGCTGGGTCGTCCCATTCCGTTTGGAGCGGATGGAGGAGCCCTCGACGACGGCGATGGTCGTGTCCGCGAGGCTGATCTGCCCGCCCACGCCGGTGACCGGGTAACCCATGGAATCAACCGGGTGCGCGGCGACGGGAATCGCTTCTTCGAGCGCAGTGAATCGAATCGTGTCGCCTGCGGTCGCGATCCGAGTGACCCGTTGCGCCACTCGCACGACGATGGCGGCAGACTGGTCATCGCGGGAGACCGACACTGTCGTCGTGCCGTTGGCACGGGCGCGAACGATTCCGGGACTCGCGACGCTGGCAATCGCGGTGTCGGCGACATTGTACTGCAGCGTGAGGCTCGGAATCGTCGAGCCGAGGGGATCTGTCGCCACGACCCCGAGCGGCTCGAGGGCTTCGAGCGCAGCGAGCGTGACGGTGTCGTGTACCGCCCGCAGTCGAGCGAACTTCTGCGTGACGAGGACTACAGCCGTATCGCTCGCGCCGGTTGGGGACCGAACCAAGAGGCGCGTCCACCCGACCGCCCGCGATGTGATCAAACCTGTTGCCGCTACGGTGGCGATCGTCGTGTCGAGGATGCGATAGGAGGCGGTGTGGAGCGGCGACGGACCGATAGTGCTGTAGTACTCGACGACCAGGGGACGCAGTGTGTCATGTAGCGCGACGAAGCGGATTGTGTCCGGCCGCACCTCGACCCGGTCGACCGCCGGTGAGGCCGGATCGTTCAGGCACGCCGTCGCCACCACCGCGGCTGCCAGAGCAGTGCGTCGTCCCCAGAGCGTCATCGGGCGTTCCGCAGACGAGGCCGGGGCCGGCGCGTTGGAATCCGGCCCTGACCTGGGGCTTCCTCAAGTAATTCGTTATGGGGAGGCGGTGAAGCCGACCACGACTGCCCGCGCCCCCCGCGCGGTACGGCGACGTCTCGCCGCAGGCTCGCCTTCTCGGCAAGAAGTGAGCCTTTTCCTTACAACCGTTATGGACTTTGCTAACTCAATACGCGGCAACAACTCAACGAAGAAGAACTCGGTAGGCCAATTTGGTAAAACTGGCGAAAAACGCAATACCGCAAACAAGTCTGCTACGGCTTGTCGCTGCTTCCTTTCGACACCTCCCGCGCCGGATTCCCGGCGACGGTCGCTCCCTTCGCCACATTTTCGGTTACCACCGCCCCTGCACCGACCAGAGCGCCCTCGCCAATGACCACGCCCGGCAGCACGATCGCCCCCGTCCCCACGGCGGCCCGGCGCTTCACCAACGTCCGCTCGAGCCGCCAATCGGACTCGCTCTTCGGCCGTCCGTCACCTGTCGTCGCGGCGGGATAACGATCGTTCAGAAAATTCACATTGTGGCCGATGAACACTTCGTCTTCGATCGTCACGCCTTCGCAAATGAAGGTGTGACTCTGAATCTTGCAGCGCGCGCCGACCTTCACGCCCTTCTGGATTTCCACGAACGTGCCGATCGACGTTTCGTCGCCGATTTCGCATCCGTACAGGTTGACGAACCCGTGGATCCGCACGTCGCGACCCAGCCGCACATCCGGGGCGATGCGCACGAACCGACCATCGTGGTCCGGCCGCTCGGTCATGCGTCGCGCGCCGGCACCCGCTGAGACGAAGCGACGGACACCGCCGATCCGCCCTCGGTAATGGACCGCTGCGCGGCTTCGAGAATCCGCACCACGCGCCACCCGGCCCGCCCGTCCGCGATGAGCGGCTCCTTCCCTTCGAGCGCGCGCACGACGTTGTCGACTTCCACCGCCAGCGCCTCGCGCGTCTCGAGCTGCGGCGCGTGCATGTCGCCGGTGCGGTAGTTGATCAGCAGGTGATACTCGCTCTCGGGTGACGAAGACACGGAGAAGCCTTTGTCGTAGACCTTCAGCTTCTCGCTCACTTCCATGTCGTCGTAGATCAGCATCCGCTTCGAGCCGCCGACGATCGTGCGGCGCACCTTGGCGGGGGCGAGCCAGTTCACGTGAATGTGCCCCAGCAACGATCCCGCGTAGCGCACGGTGACGTAGGCGATGTTCTCCGTCGGACTGCCGCCGTGCGAAGCTCCGGCGGCGGCGACCGCCACGGGATCCTGGCGGATCAGGTAGTCCATGATCGAAACGTCGTGCGGCGCGAGATCCCAGATGACGTTGATGTCGGTCTGAAACAAACCCAGGTTGATGCGCACCGAGTCGAAATAGTAGAGGTCCCCGATCTCGCCGCGGTCCAGGAGCTCGCGCATTTTGCACACGGCGGGGGTGAACACGAAGGTGTGGTCGACCGCCACCAGCACCCCCTGCCGCTCGGCCAGCGCGCACAGCTCTTCTGCCTGGTCGGTCCGCGTGGTGAGCGGTTTCATCACGAGGACGTGCTTGCCCGCCGCGATGGCCGCACGCGCCAGATCGAAGTGGGTAAACGAGGGCGTCGCGATCACGACGAGGTCGATGTCCGGCGCGCCGACGATCTCGTCCACGCGGTCGGTGACGGTGGGAATGCGGAACTCCGCGGCAACGCGCGTGGCGCGCTCGTAGCGCGCGTCGCACACCGCCTGCACTTCGCTGTGCGCATGGCGCGCGAAGTTGCGCACCAGGTTGGGGCCCCAGTACCCGCACCCGATCACCCCTACGCGCCACGCGCGCGTCACGCGGCGCGACCCGAGTTGAACAGCACTACGGGGATCGTGCGCAGCAGGATCTTGAGATCGAGCCACAGCGACCAGCGCTGCACATAGGCGATGTCCAGCTCGCACATCTGCCGGTAGGTCAGCAGGTTGCGTCCCGAAACCTGCCACAGCCCGGTGATCCCCGGCCGCACCTGCAGCCGGTCGAACTGCCAGAAGGCGTAGGCCTCGATCTCGTACGGCAACGGCGGCCGCGGACCGACGAGGCTCATCTGTCCCAGGAGCACGTTGAACAGCTGCGGCAGCTCGTCGAGCGACGTGCGACGCAGCAAGCGGCCGACCCTCGTGACGCGGTCGTCCCGCAGCAGCTTGTACACGCGGGGACCGCCCGCGCTCGCCGAGGCCGTCGTGTCCTCGTCGCCCGCGAGCATCCGTTTCACGAGGTCGCGGTGCACGGCGTCGGAAGCCCCGGCGATCATCGTGCGAAACTTGAACACCTGGAAGCGCCGCCCGCCGGTACCGACCCGCTCCTGCCGGAAGAAGATGCCCCCCGGCGAATCGAGCCGGATCGCGATCGCGATCACCACCATGAGCGGCGCGGTAAGAACCGTGAGCAGCGCCGCGCCGACGACATCCACCGCGCGCTTCAGCACCAGTTGCCATCCCTGCAGGGTCGGAGCGGTGAGCGTGACCAGCGCCTGTCCGCGCCGCCACACGATCGCCGGCACCACTCCGGGGATGTCCACACCGCGCGGCAAGGTCAGCAGCTGGCAGCCCGACGACAGCGCGGCGCGCGCCACCTCCTCGAGCTGGGGCTCGCTCAGCTGCCCGCACGTCACCACCGCCTCGGCGCGGGAATCGTGCAGCACTCGCACCAGCTCGACGAGATGCCCGCGCGAGTCCGGGGACGGTGGGACGTCGGTGTCGACGAACCCGACGGAGACGAACTCGCGCGGATCGCTGAAGGCCCGGGTGCCCTGCACCTCGGCGCAGCGCGGCGCGCTGCCGACGAACAGCGTCCGCGCCCCCCGCTCCGGCGCGCGCACGCGATCGATCACCCAGTCGACGGTGAGCCGCTCGCCCACCAGTCCCGCCCACACGAGAATGGTCGTCAGCGAGAACTGCAGCAGCGTCACGTCGAGCCCGCGCGTCCAGATCGTCATCCACAGCGGCAGCGCCGTAGCCAGCGCCGCGGCGGCGAACAGACGCCGCACGTCGCGGCGCCGATCTCCTGTTCCGTAGCAGCCCAGCACGAGCAGGCTGACAAACAGCGCCGAAGCGTATTGCCAGCCGTTGAGCACCCCCGGCGGTGTGACCAACTGCGCCAACGCGGTCAGCCCGGAGCCGAACACGCTCGGATCGCGAATGAACCGGATCAGGGCCCGCATCACCCCGAATGAGGCGAGGTCGGCGGCGACCAGGACCACGAAGCGCGTTGCCGCGCGCACCACGTGGCGTTGCAGATTGGCATACGCACGCCGTTGCACATCGAGTCGCAGCCGAACCGGTGAGCCGGCGGCCGGCGTGGTCCAGCGCCGCCCGTGTGTGACGGGCTCCTGGGTGGAGTCGACGGCGGGCTCGATCGGTGATGGGGACGGACGAACCGACGATTCCAACCGGACGGCTCCTCTTGTGGAAAACCTGTGTAGGACCGGGGACGCCCAATTTACAAGCAGCGCAACGGCTTGCCTAGATGTCCACAGCGGTTGTGGGGTCCTAACAAATACCCCGGCAGGTCATGCCGGGGTCAATTTTCGCCTGGTTCGGGGCGGAACGACTACTTCTTGAAGACCTGGGTCAGGGCGTAGATCGTCAGCGGGATGCTCAGGAGGATGGAGATCGTGCGCACTGTATAGAAGACGCTGTCGGTGTTCCGGGTGGGAATCACGAACTTGTCTCCTGGCCGGATACTGGCTTCATCCAGCGTGCGCCCTTCGGAGATCAGCCCCTGCAGCGCATTGCCCTCGTAGAGCCGATTGTCGCCGCGCTGCACGTACATCTTCTCCACTTCGGCATTCTGCGTCGTTCCGCCCGCGGCGGTGACGACGTCGGACAGCACCTCGGTGGGCGACATCATGTAGTAGCCCGGCCGCGCGACCTCACCGGCGATCGACAGCCGGATCAGGGGCGTAGCGCGGACGATGGGCTCGCGCAGAAACCGCCCCAATTCGCGCGTCATCGCCGCCTGCAGCTCTGAGCGCAGCACGCCGTGGAGCGAAATGACGCCGACGATGGGGAGCACCAATTCCTGGCTCGGGCCCACCGGGAACGTATCGGAGAGCTGCGGCTCGCTGTCGACCACGAGCTTGATGCGATCGCCCGGCAGGAAGTCACCCCGGGTCATGCGCGCCCGGATCTGCTGGGCCAGCGCCCGCTGCTTCTGGTCGCCTTTGGTCGTATCGGAGCCGCCGGCCGAGTCGATACGCTGCAGGATCGCCTGCAGCGTGTCCCGCGTGACCGTGAGTCGTGCGGCCACCGCGCTGTCGCTCGGCTGCTGTGTCTGTTGCTGCGCCACGACACTCGAAGACAGCAGCAGAGCTGCGCCCATAACCACCAGGGTGGTGCGAATCATTGGGTCCTGAAATATAGGGTTCGGGACAACTACGCGTCTATGCGTCCACACGTCTATGCGTCTAGCCTACTCGACCGTCACGCTCTTTGCCAGATTCCGCGGCCGGTCGACGTCGCAGCCCCGCAGGACGGCGATGTGGTAGGCCAGCAGCTGCAGCGGAATCACCGTCACGACGGGCGACAACAGCGGCGCGCACGGCGGCACATGCAGCTCGAGCTCCGCCAACCCTCCCAGGTTGCCAGAGCCTTCACTCGTCACCGCGAGGATGCGTCCCCCGCGCGCTTTCACTTCCTGCATGTTCGCCAGCACCTTCTGGTAGACCTGGTCCTGCGGCGCGACGAACACCACCGGCATGTTTTCGTCGATCAGCGCGATCGGCCCGTGCTTCATCTCCGCTGCCGGGTAGCCCTCGGCGTGGATGTAGCTGATCTCCTTCAGCTTCAACGCGCCTTCCAGGCCGACGGGGAAATTCACGCCGCGGCCGAGATACAGCGCGTTGTGCGCGTCGCCATAGCTCTTGGCGATCTCCGCCACGCCCGCCGACAGCTCGAGCGCCCGTTTGACGAGCTCGGGGAGATTGGACAACTGCGTGGCGAACTCGCGTCCCTCGGCTTCGGAGAGCACGCCGCGCTGCCGTCCGAGATACAGTCCCAGCAGCAGGAGCGACGTGATCTGCGACGTGAACGCCTTGGTCGACGCCACGCCGATTTCGGGGCCGGCGTGCAGGTAGATGCCGCCGTCCGACTCCCGGGCGATCGTGCTGCCTACCACGTTCACGATCCCCACCACGCGGCACCCAGCCGCCCGGGCCGCGCGCATCGCTTCGAGAGTGTCGGCGGTCTCGCCCGATTGAGAGATCGCGATCGCCAGCGTCCCCGGCTGATGCAGGTGCGGGCGATAGCGGTATTCGGAGGCGTATTCGACGTCGACGGGAATGCTGGCCAGTTCTTCCAGCGCGTAGCGGCCCACCAGTCCCGAATGCCAGGAGGTGCCGCACGCCACGATGAGAATGCGCTGAATCGCCGCGCAGTCCTCGGGCGTGAGGTTCAGGCCGTTCAACCGCGCGGTCCCTTCGTCGAACAACAGGCGGCCGCGTAACGTCGCCGTGACCGTCTCGGGTTGTTCGTAGATCTCCTTGAGCATGAAGTGGGGGTAGCCGCCCAGCTCGATGGCGGCGAGATCCCACTCGATATCGCTGACGGCGCGCTCCTGGTCGTGCTGCTCGAGATCGAGCACGCGGTACCCCTCGGGCGTCACCACGGCGATGTCGCCGTCGTCGAGATAAACGACCTGGCGCGTGTGCTGCAGAATCGCCGACGCATCCGACGCGACGAAGTATTCCTTCTCCCCGATGCCGAGCAGCACCGGTGAGCCCTTGCGCGCCACGACAATCTTGCCGGGTTCGGCCGAGGAGATCACCGCGAGTCCGTAGGTCCCCTCGACGTGGGCCAGCGCGGCGATGACGCGATCCTCGAGCGCATCGCCCGGCGCTTCCTCGATGAGATGCGCCAGCGTCTCGGTATCGGTCTCGGTGCCGAACTCATGCCCGTCTTCCTGCAGCTTGGTGCGCAGGGCGTCGGCGTTTTCGATGATGCCGTTGTGCACCAGGGCGATCGCGCCGGTACAGTCGGTGTGGGGATGGGCGTTGGTGCGAGTGGGCGCGCCGTGAGTGGCCCAGCGGGTGTGGGCGATGCCGCTCTGCCCGCGCACCGGCTCGGCGTCGAGCAGCTGGTGCAGCCGGGTCACGCGCCCGGCGAGCTTGCGCAACACGACGCCCGTGCCGTTCTGCACCGCGACGCCCGCGGAATCGTAGCCGCGGTACTCCAACCGGTGCAGTCCCTCGAGCAGAATCGGCCCCGCTTCACGCGTGCCGCTGTATCCGACAATGCCACACATCGCGTCTAGGTCCTCCGCAACCCGTCGTGACCAGCGTTCCGTGTCAACGAAACGCCCGATACTTCAAGTTTGGGGCCACGACAGGCTGGTACCCCGCATCGAGTCAACCGGGACGGACGAGCTTCTTTTCGGCGTCTTCCTCGGCGACTTCGTAACCCGCGAGGTAGTAGGCGTAGTAGCGGTACGCGCCTCCCGCCTCGACGTCGTTGAGCACGGCGCCCAGCACGCGCACCGGCAGGCGATCGAGCAGGTCGATCTTGGCCTGGGCGAGCTCGCGATCGGTGACGCCGGTCCGCATCACCAGCAACAGATTGCCGGTCAGCGTGCCGAGCACGTAGGGATCGACCCCGGCGGCCATCGGCGCGGAATCCACCAGAATGACGTCGAAGCGGGCGCGCAGCGACGTGATGAGCTGCGCCATGGCGGGGGAGCTGAGCAGCTCCGGCCCGTTCGGAGTGCGCTGGCCGCATCCGATAAAGCTGAGCTGCGGGAAGTCGGTCTTCTGGATGATTTCCTCACGACCCGCATTGCCGCTCAGGTGATCGATCAAACCGGGCTTGCGCTTGGCGTTCAACACGCGATGCAACAGGCCGCGGCGGATGTCACCGTCGATCACGATCGTCCGCAGGCCGGCGTCGGCGAACGCGAGGCCGAGATTCGAGGTGATGAACGACTTGCCGTCGCTCGAGCCCGGGCTGGTGATCGTCAGCACCATCGGGCCCGTGCCGTAGGCGTTCTGCACGCCCAGACGGATGGAGCGCAGCGCCTCGATGACCTGTGGCGCGTTGCGGCCGTTGCCGTTCTCGCGGCTCACCCGGGGCACGACGCCGAGGATGGTGAGCCCCATGTCCGTCGAGACCTGCTCGGGATAGCGGAACCGCGTGTCGGTCTTGTCGAGCAGCACCGCCCCGACGACTCCCGCTCCGAGGCTGCCGAGGAAGGCGAGCGCGATCAGGACCGGCGCGAGACTGCCGACGGGGCGCTTCGGCTCGACGGCCGGATCGAGAATCTTGACGTCCGGCAACGTGCCGGCATCGGCGATGTTGACCTGGTCGTAGTTCGTCTGCAGCAGCTGCAGCGATTGCGTCGCCGAAGTCACTTCGAAGCTCAGTCGCGCGTCCTGGATCGCCAGGGTCGGAATGCCCTGGATGACGTTGGATCCGCTGGCGAGGCGGTGTTGCTGATCGCTGATCTGCACGCCGAGCTGCGCGTTCAGGGCCTGGGCGATGGCCGGGATCGTGTGCTTCTTGAGATCGTCGATCTCGCTGATCAAGCGCTTCACCGACGGCTGCTCGTCGGTGTAGCGATAGCGCAAGGTGCGCAGATCGGCTTCGCGCGACGTCAGCTCGCGCAACGCGGCGATCAACTCCGTCGAGCGCTGCACGGCGGGGACGTTCTCCAGCTCTTCGGCGTTGATCCCCGAGTCGACCTGCTGCAGGGCGCGCTGGATGACCTTTTGATCGCTCTGGAGCTGCTCCAGGGTGACCTGCCCGGTGAAGAACACGTTGGTGGTGGGATCACGAGCGTCCGGCATGCCGTTTTGCCCCTGCATCGCCAGCTGGGTGGCGTAGCGGGTCCGGAATGCGGCCAGCGCCTGCTCCGCGAGCGTCTTCTTGGCGCGCGCGCGGTCGACCTGTTCGTTCAGGATGACCTTCAGCGCCTGGACCTTTTCCCGTTTCATGTCAGCGGCCTGCGCCACGAACCGCTCGATGATCGCATTGAGCGTCGACGCCGCGAATTCGGGGTCCTGATCCTTGAGATCGAGGCGCATGAAGTTGCCGTCTTCGTCGGTGCGGACCGACAATGACACGGCGAGAGACAGCGCCGTCTCATGCGGCGGTGCGACGTTGAAGACCACGACGTGCCCTTTGGGCAGCGCCTCTTTCGCGGGCCGCCACAGCCATCCTTGCGTCCGGCCAATCGAATCCCCGACCAAGCCGGTCTCCGCCTTGTTGCCGTCGGAGTCGACCAGCGTGTAGTGCGTGCCCGTGCTGTCGACCTTCAGCGTGTACGCGCCAGCGCGAAACCGCCCGGTGTTGGGAATATCGAAGGCTTTGCCGAACAACACGGAATCACCGGCCTGCGCCCAGCCGAGATACAACCGGTGCTCCCGTACGACCCAATCCATCACGACGTCGGAGGTGAGGAGATCGGTCCAGCCGGTGGAGATTGGCAGCGTGCTTGGATCGTTGAACGTCGTGCCCGAATGGCTGCCTGGCTGCACGACGTCGACCCACACCGTCGCGCGCGCGTCGTACATCGGCTTGAAGAGGAATTTTGAGAGGCCCCACCCCGCCGCGGTGCCGGCGACGACGACCCCCAGCACCAGCCACTTGAATCGCATGACCGATGTGAAGATCCGGCGCCAGTCGGGACCGCCACCCGGCAGCTGCGCGTCGCCATACAGCATCGGCGCAGGAAGGCCCTGGCTGGCCTGCAGCGCCGTCGAATGCGGGACAGGCTGCGGGACCGGCGGTGGAACCGGCAATTCGTTCGGCATCGAGTCTAGACCTCAAGCGGAATGGCCAGAGACTCTACGAAAGAATCCCTGCGCCAGGGGGAAAAGCGTCAAGCCTTTAAACGCTAGGCTTCAACTGTTGCAAGGTCCAGACCGCCCCGTTACATCGCCCTCTTTTGCAGCAAGCGCTGATGCGCCGGTACGATCCCAAACTTGCGAAACACCACAAAGCGTTGCAAATATGCAACACTTTGACGCTTGCGTGCAACGGCTTTGTTGCGGCTCGGCAACCATATATCGTGGCTGCACAACCATCTACAGCACGCGGCGCTGACAGGCCCGATCCCTGCATTGCCGGCACCTGACAAGCGCGACGCAGCGGCGCCGCGACGATGGACTCTTGCCACGAGGGAACAGACGCCCGTGTCCGTGAACACCACAGACCCGACACTCGGTCGTGACGTATCCAAGCTGGTCCAGGTAGATCCCCGGGCCCGCGCCAGCCTCAGCATTCTCGTGGTCGACGACGAGCGCGTCATGCGCGAGAGCTGCGCGTCGTATCTCGAGGCCGAAGGCTACAACGTCACGATCTGCTCGCGCGGCGATAAGGCGCTCGAAACGATCAAGCGCCGGGCGTTCGACATCGTCCTCGTCGATCTCTACATGAGCCAGGTCCCGGGAATGGAGCTGCTGCGCGCAGCGCTCGCGACGCACGCCGAGACGATCGTGATCGTGATGACCGGGAACCCGAGCGTCGACTCGAGCCTCGAGGCGCTGCGCACGGGGGCCTGGGACTATCTTCCCAAACCGTTCTCCGCCACACACTTACAGATCCTGATCGGACGCGCCGCCCATGCCGTCATGGTGGCGCGCGAATCCCAGAAAATGCAGGCGCAGCTCGAGAAGACCGAGGGCGAGTCGGAGAAATTCAACGTCCTCGGCAGCGCCCCCGCCTTCCGCAAGATCATCGCGCTGGCCCGCAAGGTGGCGGCCACCGATGCCTCGGTGTTCATCACCGGCGAAAGCGGCTCGGGCAAAGAGCTGATCGCGCAATTTATTCACCACTACAGCCGCCGCTCCAGCCGGCCGCTCGTCGCGATCAACTGCGCGGCGCTGCCCGAGGCGCTGCTCGAATCGGAGATGTTCGGGCACGTGAAGGGCGCGTTCACCGGCGCGGTCCGCGACAAGCCCGGCCTGCTCGAGACCGCCAACGGCGGCACGATGTTCCTCGACGAGCTGATCGAAATGCCGAAGCCGATCCAGGCGAAGCTGCTGCGCGTGATTCAGGACGGCGTGGTGCGGCGCGTCGGCAGCGAAACGACCGACGCCGTCGTGAACGTGCGCTTCATCGCCGCGACCAACATCGATCCCGACGAGGCGGTCGCCTCCGGGGCGCTCCGCGAGGATCTCTACTACCGACTGCGCGTGGTGCCGATTCACATGCCGCCGCTGCGCTCGCGTCCCGAAGACATTCCGCTGCTTGCCAACCACTTCCTGTCCTACTACTGGAAGCGACATCGCGACGCCAGCCAGCCGCTCCCCACGTGGACGCCGGCGGCGATCCGGGCCCTCTCTACGCACTCATGGCCCGGGAACGTCCGGGAGCTGCAGAACGTCGTGGAGCACGCCGTCGTGCTGCTCGAGCCGGGCGCCGACGTCCAGCCCGAAGACATCCCCTTCATCGGGGAGCAAAAGGACGGAGCCGTCGAGCCGGCGTCCGCCGAGCCGGCGAATGGGTTGGAGATCGAAGGACCGCCCGGAGAGAGCTATCACGCCGCCCGGGAGCGGCTGCTCTCGGCATTCGAGCGCCGCTACCTGACGCGTCTCGTGCAGCAGGCGGGGGGCAACATGTCGAAGGCCGCGCGCATCGCCGGCGTCGATCGGACGACGCTCTATCGTCTCATGGAGCGTCACGGCCTGGAGCGCAATCTCCTGGCAACCGCGTCCGAGTAACACCGTCTGGGCACGGATTCAGTTGGGGGGGAGCATCCGCTCCCCCCCTTGGCTTTATCGACCTAAGCCCTTGCATGAAGTTCTCTTGTAGCGACTTCCCCACAACTACCGGAGCGGCGCTGCAGAGCGGATTCATCACCGATCGGCGACGGTTTCGTAACGAATTCGTAACTCCAATAAACATAAGTACTTCCGCTTGTGGCCTATTCCGGTACGGCTGCGCACGACCCTTGCTTGTGGACGCTACGGGGGGCCGACAGGCCCCGTTAGCTCGCAGCAACCACTCGAACCGGGACAGCCGCCCGATGACCGCTTCGAACCTTGCCGCCGACACGTTTACTGTGCGGCCGCCCATCGCCCTGGTCCGCGGACTCGGCCCGTCCGAGCCACAGGCCGAGGGTGCCCGGCGGGCGCTCAACGTGTTCGTGGCAATGATCGGGATCATCGTGGCCGCTCCGGTGATGCTGGTAGTCGCGGCGTTGATCAAGCTGACGTCGCGCGGCCCGGTGGTGTTCGTGCAGACCCGTGTTGGTCTCGACCGCCGCGACCTGACCAAGGACGCAGGCAACGGTCGACGGCAGCTCGATCTGGGCGGGAAGCCCTTCCGGATTTACAAGTTCCGGACCATGCACGTGCAGCCCAAGACGGAGCAGGTCTGGGCGCGTCCCGACGACCCCCGGGTGACGTCGGTGGGGCGTGTGCTGCGGAAGTATCGCCTGGACGAGCTGCCCCAGCTGTTCAATGTCCTGTTGGGCGACATGAACATCGTCGGCCCGCGGCCCGAGCAGCCGAGCATCGTCAGCAACCTGCAGCAGCAGATCACGGACTACCCGCTGCGCCACAAGGTGCGGCCGGGCATCACGGGGTGGGCGCAGATCAACCACCACTACGATGCCTCGATCGAAGATGTGAAGCGCAAGGTGAGTCTGGATCTGGAGTACATCGGCAAACAGTCGTTCACCGAGGACCTCAAGATCATGTTGCGGACGGTCCCGGTGGTCGTCCTGCGCAAAGGCGGCTGGTAAGCGGCATTGACGGGCTTGACCAGTTGCCAACGAGGGGCGCTTCGGCGCCCCTCAACATTTCACCCAACAACCACACCATGTACCTTGGTTCGCCCACACTCGAAGCGCGAGACGATCGCAACGTGACTCCGACCCGCCCGGTGACCGTCGTCGCCGTCACCCAGGACGACCCCTTCTTCACGGGCCGGTTCTTCGAATCGTTCCTCGCCGCAATCAACGGCAGCCGTGTCCGGCTGCTCGAGATCGTGTTGCTGCGCAACTTCAACGAGCCGCGGCTGACCCTGTTGAAACGGTTCCAGCGCCTCTACGGCACCGTCGACCTGACCCGGCTGCTGGCACGCTACGGCATGGCCCGCCTCGGCGACCTGACCGGACGCCCGCGCTCGGTCGCGGCATTGGCCGCCAACGCCGGCGTGCCGATCCGCCAACTCGCGTCGATCAACGACGAGAGTTATCTGCGGACCCTCGGCGAGCGCCAGGTCGATGTGCTGCTCTCGGTCTCGGCGCCGGAGATCTTCCGCGCCGCGGCGCTGCACGCCACGCCGCATGCGATTAACATCCACAATGGCAAGCTGCCGTTCTATCGCGGGATGATGCCGACCTTCTGGGCGCTGCTGCACGACGAGCCGGAGGTGACGATCACGGTGCACACGATGGTCGAAAAGCTCGACGCCGGAATGGTGCTCGCCGAATACCCGGTGCCGATCACACCGCGGGACTCGCAGTTCGACCTGTCGGCCCGGGCGAAGGAGATCGCGGGCCGCGAGGTCGCCCGGCTCCTGGCGCGACTCGAGACACCCGACTGGCCCGTCCCCAGCGTCGTCGACATGTCCCGGAAGCGCTACTTCAAGTTCCCCACACCCGCCGATGTCGCGCAGCTGCGCGCCAAGGGCAAGCGCATGATATGAGTGGTCCGGTCTTCCTCGCCTCGTTCGATGTCGAGGAGTGGTTCCACGCTGAAAACGTCAAAGCCGCGCTTCCCACTACCGATTGGACTCGCCTCGAATCCCGCGTCGAGGCCAACACGCACGAGCTGCTCGATGCCCTGGCCGGTGCCGGCGCCAAGGCGACCTGCTTCGTTCTGGGGTGGGTAGCCCGGCAGTACCCCGCGCTGGTGCGGCGCATGGTGGCCGAAGGGCACGAGATCGCCAGCCACTCCGACACGCACCAACGACTCTATAGCCTGTCGCGCCAGGCGCTGGCTGAGGATCTGACGCGCGCCCGGGACACCCTCGAGCAACTGGCGGGGACGCGCGTGTGGGGCATCCGCGCCCCGATGTTCTCGATCTCGGACGCCGTGCTCGACTACCTCGCCGAAGCCGGGTACTGGTACGACTCGAGCTTCTACGATTTCAAAGCGCACGACCGCTACGGCCAGCTCACGACCGCGATCGATCCCGAGCAGCCGGTGGTACAAGTCCGTCCGGGGCTGCTCGAGCTGCCGATGTCGCGCGTGGCG
>DATFTG010000005.1:0-6250 GCA_035262265.1 Gemmatimonadales bacterium | reverse complement strand
GCGGGTGCTTGGCGTCATCCTGTGTGATACGAAGCCCGAGCCGGATACCGCGGAAGGGAAGGCGGGGCGCGACGAGCTGATGCGCGTGGCGGAGCGCGACGGCGCTGCGGCGATCGCGGAACGGCTGCTGCCGAAGGTTCTCGGCGCCACGACGCGGGCGCAGCGCCCGGACGTGGTGGCGCTGGTCCGCGCGATGGCCTCGCGGCTGCTCGTACCAGGTCTGATTGGAGCGCTGCGGGCGATGCGCGAGCGTCCCGATTCCCGCCCATTGTTGGAGCAGATCGACGTCCCTGCGCTCGTGTTGGGCGGGAGTGAAGACGAGATTTCCCCGCCAGCGGGGATGCGGGAGATGGCACAACGGATCGGCGGCTCGAAGTACGTGGAGGTGCCGGAGGCGGGTCACCTGACACCGCTCGAACGCCCGGAGCTCGTCAACGAGGCGCTCGAAGACTTTCTACTTCATGCCTCGTTCGGGTGACGGCTTGCCGGGCGGGTTGGCGCTCTGGAAAACGTCCTTATTCTTCGCGATGAACGACTTCCACTGCGGCGGGACATCTTCCTCGGGGAAGATCGCGGTCACCGGGCACTCGGGTTCGCAGGCGCCACAGTCGATACACTCGTCGGGGTGAATGTAGAGCTGGTCCTCTCCTTCGTAGATGCAGTCCACCGGACAGACATCCACGCAGGAGCGGTCTTTTACGTTGATACAGGGTTCGACGATGATGTACGACATCGACACGCATCTCCCGAGAAGGGGGGGAACCTAGAGAGTCGGTCGCGCACGTCAAGGTCGCGGTAGAAAGATACCGATGAGAATCTAGGAGTCCAACCGGTATCGATGAAGGGCGACCATCGACCAGCTGGTTGTCTCGAAGGTACCAATCGGTATCTTAGATACGGATGAGTTCCACTCAGTTCCGCCGCAAGGCAGAGACGCGAAGCCTGCTGCTCGAGGCCGGTCTCAAGGTTTTCGCCGATCGCGGCTTCGACCTCGCTACGCTGGATGATGTCGCCCGTGCCGCGGGGTACACCAAGGGGGCGATCTACCGCCAATTCCCCTCCAAGGGAGCGTTCCTGCTCGGGTTGTTCGAGCAATACGCCGCGGTCGCCCGCGCCGGCGCCGGAGCACGACAGGCCGCCTGGTTCATTCCTCTCACGATGCAGTTCGCCGCTCAGGCGTGCCGCGATCCGCTGCTGCGGCGGCGGCTGGCCGTCGTTCTCGCCGAAGCGCCGGATGGTGGATCCCCCGAGGGACAGCTGCTGCGTGCCCTGGCGCGTCTCTTCCCTGCCGGAGGCGGGACGACGGCCTGATGGAGCCGCTCGTCGTCCCGGCGGCGGCCGCGATCCTGCTCGCCGGACTCCTGGTCGGCTGGGCGCTGGTGCGGAGCTGGCGGCCGTCCCGCTCGCGGCGCCCACGCGCCGATGTCCCCGGCGCCTGGCGGGCGCTGATCGAGTCCCGCGTCCCTCTGACCCGCACGCTCACCGCCGAGGAATGGAATCGCCTGCTCGGGCTGGTGAGCGAGTTCGTGCGGGAAAAGAACTTCGAGGGGATCGACGGCCTCGCCGTGACTGAAGAGATCAAGGTCACTGTCGCGGCCCAGGCGTGCCTGCTTCTGCTGCATCTCGACATGGGGCCATTCCCGAGGGTCAAGAGCATCATCCTCTATCCCGGCACATTCGTCCCCAAGGTGCCGCGGCTCGACGGTCATATCGGCATCGAGCCGGAAGAGGAGTCGGCCCCGCTGCTCGGGGAATCGTTGCGCGGCGTCATCGTGCTGTCCTGGGACGGCGTGCGGCAGAGCCTGGCGGGGTCTGAGGATGGGCACAATGTCGTGCTGCACGAGTTCGCTCACGAGCTCGACCAGGAGGACGGATACGTGGATGGGATTCCCCTGCTCGAGCCGCCGCAGTCGACGCGCGTCTGGGCCCGGGTGCTGCGCGAGCGGTTCGAGGAGCTGCAGCAGAAGACGAAGGAGGGCGAGCCCGATCTGCTGAACGCCTACGGCGCCACCAATCGCGCCGAGTTCTTCGCCGTGGCGACGGAGCTGTTTTTCGAGCGCCCTGTCGCGATGCGCGAGCGCTATCCCGATCTATACCGCGAGCTGCAAGGATTCTACCGCCAGGATCCCGCCGAGCGCGCCTAACCTTCCATCTGCCGCAGGTATTCGCGGTCCCATGCCGCGGGCATGCTCTCGCGCGGTGAATAGGGACCCGGCTCGTAGCGCGAGGACGCGACGCCGAGCTGGCTGCGCTCGCAGATGTCCCAATCCTGCCGGTTGGTGCGATCCCAGAACTCTTCCGCGTCCGTGATGTTGTATCCCGGCGACCGCGGTGAATCGGGGTGCACCATCCAGTCGCACACGACCTGACTCTCCTGCGGCGCGCGCGGCCAGACCGTGTAGTACACGGCGTAGTCGGGGTGCAGGCTCAGCATCATCGAAGGAAACAACGTGTAGTAGTAGCCGCGCGCGCGGTCATTGGCCGACAGCTCTCCCAGCGGCAGCCCGCAGGCGCGTCCCGTCATCGTCGCGCTCTCGTTCGGCGCCTTGATGTCCATGTACCCGCCCAGGAACCGTCCCTCGACCAGATCGTTGGCGCCGCTCGTGTACGGCAGTTTGGTCGACAGCTCCGGATGAATGGTGGGGCAGTGCAGGCACTCGGAGTAGTTCTGCATGATCAGCTTCCAATTCGCCCGCACGTCGTAAACGATGCGGCGCACCGTCACCAATGCAGGCAGGTTGAAGCGGTCGAACCGGCTCCCCAGCGGCGCGAACACGTTGCCAAACGGCTCGGGCTCGCGGTCGAGACTGACGAAGTAGAACCCCTGCCACTCCGCCAGCGCGGCCTGGTGCAGCGGATAGTCCGCCTTCTGGAACCCTTCGACCTCCTGCATGTGCGGTGCCCCGATGAGCCGGCCGTCGAGCGCATACGTCCACGCATGGTAGGAGCACTGGATCGTTTCCGAGAGGCGGCCCCGATCGTTGGTACACAGTCGCGTGCCGCGATGGCGGCAGATATTGAAGAACGCCCGCAGCTTTCCTTGCTGATCCCGCAGCACGATCAGCGACTCGCCGCCGATCTCCACGGTACGATAGTCGCCGGGCGACGCCAGCTCGGCAGTCCGGCCTACCGAGATCCAGTGGCGGCGGAAGATCTTCTCCTGCTCCTCACGCAGCACCTCGGCGGAGGTGTAGTACCGTCCCGGCATCGTGCGCGCGCCCTGCTTGTACGCTTCCACGGTCTTCACGAACGAGTTCATGCCCGTCGCTCCTTCAACATCTCGCGCGCCGCGTTGCGGCCGGCCGCGCCCGCGAGTCCGCCGCCGGGGTGCGTCCCCGCACCGCACAGATACAATCCCTCGACCGGTGTGCGATAGCGCGCCCATCCCGCCACCGGACGCATGAAGAGAATCTGGTCGAGGGTGAGCTCGCCGTGGTAGGCGTGCCCCTCGGTCAGCCCGTAGCGGTCTTCCAGATCCCTGGGCGTCGTGACGTGCCGCCCGACCACGCTGCCACGCAGGTTGGGAGCGTAGGCCGACAGCGTCTCCACGACGAGATCCGACACCTGGCTCCGCGCCCGCTCATCCCAACCACCGGGACGCAAGTGGAACGGGGCGTACTGCAGCTGCACCGTGACGAGATGCATCCCCGCGGGAGCGAGCGACGGGTCGAGCAGTGTCGGAATGCGCGCCTCGAGATAGGGCCGACGCGACACGGCGCCGTACTTGGCGTCGTCGTAGGCGTGCTCGAGGTAGTCGAGGCTGGGCGCGATCGTGATGGCGCCTCCCAGTGCCTCCTCACTCACACCCGGGAAGCTCGGCAGCTCGCTCAAAGCAAGATGCACCGTAGCGACAGCACCGCGACACTTAATGTTGCGCACCGCCCGCAGGAACTCGGGATCGAGCTGTCCCGCGTCTACCATACGAGCGAAGGTGCGTCGCGGGTCGGCGCTGGAGACGACCTGGTGGGCGGCGAGGTGCTCCCCGGTTTCGAGCGCGACGCCGATCGCCTTGCCGTCGCGCACCACGATTTCGCGCACCGGTGCGGTGGTGCGGATGTCGGCGCCGTATCCCTTGGCGACGTTCGCCAGGATCGCCGCCAGCGCGCCGGGGCCGCCCCGGACGTAGTGCGCGCCACGCACCGCGCCGGCGGGACGCCCCACCTGGTGGTGGAGAAAGACGAAGGCGGTACCGGCGCCGCGCGGACCCTGGAAGATGCGGGTGATGCCGCCCGCGGCGAGCGCTCCCTTGAGGGCGTCGCTCTTGAACCAGTCGTCGAGCCACTCCGCCACCGACATCGGGGCGACGCGCAGGAACTCCACCATCTCCCGCTTGCCGAGGCGGCGCAGCTTCAGTCCCAGCTTGAGCAGCGTGCCGATGTCGGCGCCGTTGGCGTCGGGCACGTGCGGCGGGGCGACGGCGTAGATCGCCTCGAGCACCGCGGCGAAGCGCGCGACCTGGGCCGTGAATTCGGGCCAGCGATGCGCGTCCTCGGGCGAAAAGCGGCTGATCTCCTCGGCGCTGCGCCCCGGGTCGGCCCACAGCGTCAGGGCGCGCCCGTCCTCCTGGGGACTGCACACGCACGCCTGCGGACTCACGAGCTCGAGACCGGCGGCGTCGAGCTGCAGATCGGCGACGATGTCGGAGAGCAGCCAACCGGCGTCGCATCCGCCGACATCGCAGCGGTAGCCCGGAATCTCGTCGGCGCTTCCGGCGAGGCCGCCCAGCACGTCGCGCGCTTCGAGCAGCAGCACTTTCACGCCGGCCTTGGCGAGGTAGGTCGCCGTGACCAGGCCGTTGATGCCGCCGCCGATGATGATCAGCTCGCGCGTCATCTGCCGTCACCCAGGATGCGTAGTGCCGCCAGGCGTCCCGACGCCCCCATGATGCCCCCGCCGGGATGCGTTCCGGCGCCGCACTGGTACAGCCGCCGGATCGGCGTGCGGTACTGCGCCCAGCTCGGCGCCGGCCGCAGGAAGAAAAGCTGGTGCAGCGACAGCTCTCCCTGGAAAATGTTGCCCTCGGTCAGGCCGGTGGTGCGCTCGATATCGGCGGGGGTGACCACCTGCCGGTGGAGAATCGCCTGCTTGAGATTGGGCGCGTAGCGCGTCAGCGTGTCGACCACCGCGTCCCCGAACGCGTCGCGTTTGGCGTCGGTCCAACCGCCCGTGACGTTGTACGGGGCGTACTGGACGAAGATCGACATCACGTGCTTCCCCGGCGGCGCCATGCCGGGATCGATCATCGACGGAATGATGATGTCCATGTACGGCGACCGGGAGAACTCGCCGTACTTGGCGTCGTCGTAGGCGCGCTCGAGGTAATCGATGCTCGGCGAGATCGAAACCGCCCCGCGCAGGTGCGGGCCCATACCAGGGAGGCAGGTGAAGTTCGGCAGCTCGCCGAGCGCGAGGTTCACCTTTCCCGACGAGCCGCGGAACTTGTAGCGGCGAATGTCCGAGACGAATTCATCGGGGAGGTGATCGTCCCCGACGAGCTGCAGGAAGGTGCGATGCGGATCGAGACTCGAGACCACGGTCCGCGCGCGCAGCTCTTCGCCGTTCTCGAGCACCACACCCGATGTCCCGCCGCGCCGCACCAGGATCTTGCTCACCGCGGCCTCGGTGCGGATCTCGGCGCCGAAGCGCCGCGCCGCGCCCGCGATCGACTCGCTGATGGCGCCGGTGCCGCCCTTGGCGAAGCCCCAGGCGCGGAACGAGCCGTCGATCTCCCCCATGTAGTGGAGCAACAGCACGTAGGCGGTGCCGGGGGAGCGGGGCCCCAGGAACGTACCGATGATGCCGCTCGCCGACTTGGTCGCCTTGAGCGCGTCGGTCTCGAACCACTCGTCGAGGTAATCGGCGGAGCTCATCGTCATCAGCTTGTAGAGCGCGTGGAAGCGCTCCGCCCCGAGATCCCGGAAATGGCGGCCGAAGCGCAGCAGGCCGGTCAGCTCGCGCGGCGAGAGGGACGTCGGGTCGGGAGGAATCATCCCGAGGATCGGCTTCACTGCCTGGGCCATGTGATGCATCAGCCGCCCGAATTCCGTCATCGCCTCCGCGTCGCGCAGCGAATGGCGGGCGATTTCGCGGCGCGTCTTGTCGGGGTCGCCCCAGGCGGCGAGGTAGTCGCCGTTGTCGAGCGGCGTGACGGTGCTCTCGAGCGGCAGGATCTCGAGTCCGTGGCGCGGCAGATCGAGGTCGCGGATGATCTCGGGCCGCAGCAGCGACACGACGTAGGAGCACACCGAAT
>DATFTG010000004.1:0-9510 GCA_035262265.1 Gemmatimonadales bacterium | reverse complement strand
GAGGACCCGTTGGCGAAGCGATAGTCGAGGTCGCCGCCAAGACCGAAACGCGAGCGGTAGTACGCGTAATCGCGGATGCTCCATTCCACCGGGTAGGAGCGTCCCGTTCCGTCGACGGCCCAGGCGGGCTCCACGTCGTTGATGACGCGGTTGAAACGGTCGATCGATCCGCCGAGCAGGTAGCCGAGCCGTCCATCCTCGGAGCGGCCGCCATACGCGAGGCCGCCCTGCATCGTGGTATGGTCGAGCAGGGTGATGTGGCCGAATTGGCCCGAGACGTAACCGCGCGGACGGCCCTCTGGAGTCTTCGTGACGAGGTTGACCGATCCGCCGATGGCATCAGCGTCCATGTCGGCGGTGAGCGTCTTGCTCACCTCGATCGCGGCGAGGACGTCGGCGGGGACGTCGTCGAGCTTGGGGATGCGATCGCCGCGCTCGGTGCCCGGGACGTGGGACCCGTCGATCGTCACGTTCGACAGCCGCGGCTCGGTGCCGCGGATTTGTACGAACTTTCCTTCACCTTCATCGCGCTCGATGGCCACGCCGGGAATGCGCCCCGCCGCTTCGGCGGCGTTGGCGTTGGGGAGAGCGCGGATCTCGTCGCCCGACAGCACGGTGAGGATGTTGGCCGACGTCTGCTGATGATTGAGCGCGGCGCGTTTGGTCTCGCCCATGCGCTGCGCGTTGATCGCCACCGGCGAAAGCAGCACGGCGGCCGGGTGCAGCCGCGCCGCGACCGTCGCGGTGTGGTTGCCTTCCACCGTGACCTGCGACGATTCGGGGGCGTATCCCAGCGCCGTCACGCGGACCACATACGAGCCGGCCGGGATGCCCGAGAACCGGAACGCCCCCGACTGCTCGGTGGCCGCGTTGAAGGCCGTGCCGACGATGCGCACGTTCGCGGCGTAAAGGCTGACACCTGCGGAATCGATGACGCGTCCCGAGATCGCGCCGCTCGCAGACTGACTCGAGACGCTGCGAATCGGGGTGAGAAGGAGGAGAGTGCCGACGACGGTGGACACGAGTGCGGACGCAAGACGAGTGGACATGCGTTCTCCTGGTTATCCCTCCGCTGTTGAGGCTGCACCGTTTTCGCTGCCGGTTCGGCGACGATGCGGTAACAGTCGAGTCACGCCTGCATGCAAGCTTCTCGTAAGGTTGGCACGGACTATTTTCCATCCATGCGCACTCACACTCTGATTTTCTCGACCCTGCTGCTCACCGGTGCCACCGCCGGTCTCCAGTCGCAGGCATATCACGTCACGCACACCTACACGCTGGGCGGCGCCGGTGGGTGGGATTACCTCTCGCTCGACACGGTGGGGCACCGCTTGTTCGTCGCCCGTCAGGATCGCGTCATGGTGCTCGATCCGGCGAGCGGAAAGCTGCTCGCCGAGATCCCGGGCCTGAACCGGGCGCACGGCGTCGCGTTCGATTACGCCGGTGGCAAGGGATTCGCGACATCGGGCGGAGACAGCTCGGTCGTGATCTTCGACTTGAAGACGTTACAGGTGACGGGACGCACCATCGCCGCTCCCGACGCCGACGCAGTGCTGTTCGACCCGTCGACCAAACGCATTTTCACGTTCAACGGCGACTCCCGGTCGTCATCGGTCATCGATGCCGCGTCGGGCAGGAAGATCGGGACGATCGACCTGGGCGGCGGCCCGGAGTTCGCGGTATCCGCGGGCGACGGGAAACTCTATGTCAACCTCGAAGACTCGAGCGCCGTCGTAGAGATCGATGCGGCGGCGATGAAGGTGTTGCGACGCTGGCCGCTCGCACCGTGCGAGTCCCCCAGCGGGCTCGCCATCGATCGCGAGCATCATCGCCTGTTCAGCGGCTGCCACAATAAGGTGATGGCGATATCCGATGCGCAGGCCGGCAAGGTCGTCGCGACGGTTCCGATCGGGCAGGGGGTAGATGCCGACCGTTTCGATCCGGGGACGCAGCTCGCCTTTGCGTCGACGGGAGACGGCAACATCACGGTGGTGCACGAGGATGCCCCGGACAAGTACACGGTCGTGGGCACCGTGGCGACGAAGCGTGGCGCGCGCACCATGGAGGTCGACCTCACGTCGCACGTCGTGTACACGGTGTCGGCCGACTTCGGGCAGCCGCCGGCGCCCAGCGCCGACCAGCCACGCCCGCGGCCGCCCATCCTGCCGGGGACCTTCGCGCTACTGGTGCTGGAGCGGTAGGGAAACGGCGTCGTCAGGAGGAAGGGCCGGTGGGGACCACCGGCCCTGTTCTTTTTCGGACTTGAGCTGCAGATGCATGGCGGCGTATGCCCTCCAGGGACGCCACCGCTCGGCCCGGGCCCTGAGCTCGGCGGGAGTCGCGACCCCGACGGCCCGGCGCAAGGCGGGGTCTGCGGCCGGAAACGCGTCGGGCCAGTACAGCGCCCGCGTGACGATCGTGGTGGCGAAGCGCTCGCTGATACCCGCGATCGCAACCAGCGCCCGGCGGGCGGCGATGGGATCGCTTCCCGGTTCCAGACTGAGCGTCCCGTCGAGCAGCGCGTGGGTGACGGCGACGAGCGCCTCCGCCCGGCGCGACGGCACGCCCAGGGCCGTGAGCCGCTCCGCTCCGGCTTCCGCGATGCGTTCCGCCGTCGGCGTGATCCGCGAGAGCGCCGGGAAACCGCTGTCGAACGCCATGCCGAAGGCGCGCACGATGCGCCGCGCCACTTCCTGCGACGCCGCTCCCCACCGTCCCCAGCCGAGCAGCAGCGTACTCAGCACGGCATCGAATCCATCGATGGCGCCGGGGGTGCGCAGCCCTGGAGTGCCGCGCACCAGGAGCCCGAGTCCACCTTCGCTGAGGTGGGCGTCGATCACGGAGGGCTCGGCGTCGAGATCGAAGAGGTGCCGCAGCCGTACGAGCAGGGGCATGAGCACCCGCAGCAGGGATGGCGTGAGGTCCACCAGCAGATGGGCCTGCTCGGGGTCCGCCGTCACGAACACGACTCCCGTGGTGCCGTCGAGTCTGATGGTCCGCCCGTAGCCGCCGGCCTGTACCACCTCGGCGCCGGGCAGCGCACTGCGCTCCAAAACCGCGAGTAGCGGGTCCCAGGCGAGCGGCGCCCGATAGGCCAGCGTCAGCCGCACCAGGTCGGTCTCGGGAGGGGGGCGCACCGGCCGCGGCCGCAGGGCACTGGGGCTCAGCCGATAGTGCTCCCGAAACGCGGCGTTGAAACGGCGCAGGCTCTGGAAACCGCTTGCGAACGCGATGCGTGTGACCGGGAGATCGGTGTCGGCGAGCAGGCGCTTGGCGAGCAGCAGGCGATGCGTCTGGGCGAGCGCGATCGGTGAGACACCGATTTCCCGCTCCAGGGCGCGGCGCACGTGGCGCTCGCTCACTCCCAGCTCGCGCGCCAGATCCGCGAGGCTATGTCCGTTCAAGGCCCCGGCGGCGATGCGGAGCGCGGCGGCCTGCGCCAGGCGCGGAACGGCATCCATCACAGAGCGCCCCGGCGCGAGCTCGGGGCGGCAGCGCAGGCAGGGACGATACCCCGCGTGCTCGGCCGCCGCAGCGGACTCGAAGAAGCGCCGTCGCGTCGGGGTCGCCGATCGCGAGGGGCACACCGGCCGGCAGTAGATGCCGGTCGTCGTGATCCCGACGAAGAAGATCCCGTCGAAGCGTGCGTCGCGCGCGCGCAGCGCGCGCTGGCAGATGTCGGCCGTGAGTCGCATCCCGGTTGAGATGGTACCCCAGCGATCCGCCGCGACTGGCCGGATTCGGACGCCGAATTCGACTCCGAATTCCCCGTCCGCATCCGGCGAGCGCGCCGCCCCGCGTTGCGTCATGATCGAACACTACCCTCTCACACCGGAGGCCGTCACATGCGTGCAGTCTCGTTCGTGATCCTGATCGCGGCCGTTGCCGGATGCGCGACCGACGCACCGGTCACTCCGCCGCGGCCGGCCCTCACCCCACAGGGCTCGCCACCGTCCTATCGTATCGACAGGCTCCCCACCCTGTTCGGCAACAGCCAGGGCGGGGGAATCAACAATCCCGGATCCGTTGCGGGGTACTCCGGGCGGTCCGACGGCACGCGCCACGCCGCGCTGTGGCGCTCCGGCGTGATCACCGATCTCGGCACCCTGGGCGCGGGAACCGGGCTGCACAGCAACGTGCAGTGGCCGGGAATCAACGACAACGGGATGGTCGTCGGCATCTCGCACACAGACGCGCTCGACACACTGGGAGAGTCGTGGAGCTGCGCGGCGTTCATCGCCGCGAACGGGCATGTCTGTCTCGGCTTCGCGTGGCAGTCGGGGGTGATGACCGCGCTGCCCACACTGGGCGGCGAGAACGGCTTCGCCGCCGGGGTCAACAACCGTGGTCAGGTGGTCGGTTGGGCGGAGACGGCGGTGCACGATCCGACCTGCCACGCGCCGCAGGTGCTGCAATTCCGCGCCGTGGTATGGGACCCGAAGCAGGGGACGAAGCGCCAGCTGCCCCCGCTGCCGGGAGACTCGACGTCCGCGGCGACGGCGATCAACCAGCGCGGCCAGGTAGTCGGCCTTTCCGGCGAGTGCGACGTCGCGGTGGGCCGCAAGAGCGGCACGCACGCGGTGCTGTGGGACGGATCGTCGATCATCGATCTCGGCAGCCTGGGTGGCGACTACTGGCGTACGCCGATGGCGATCAACAACAGCGGCGTTGTGGTGGGATTCACCAATCCTCCCGACGGCGATTTCGACGGCGACAGCCTGCGGGCGTTCGTGTGGACCCGGAGCGGCGGGATGCAGGACCTCGGCCGGTTCGCGGGCGACCAGTTCAGCGAGGCGCTCGGCGTCAACGACTCCGGACAGATCGTCGGCGTGTCTTGTGCCGACGTGTGCAAGGCAGTGCTGTGGCAGGATGGCGCGATGTACCGGCTGCAGGATCTCATCAGCGGCGGCACACCCGACCTGCTCTGGTCAGCGCGGGATATCAACGGCAGCGGTCAGATCACCGGCCGGTTGATCGATCACGTGACGAAGAAGTTCGTGACGTACGTCGCAACACCGGTGACGCCGTAGCCTCACCCCCAGTTCCCCTCTCCCGTTCGGGAGAGGGGCACGGCGTCACAGTTTCAGCTCCCAGTTCTGCCCTACCAGGTCCTTCCCGAAACTGTGGTGACGGTCTTCTTCCGTGAGCCGGTACCCCGCGGCTTCGTAGATGCGGCGTGCCGCGTGCAGCACGCTGTTCGTCCACAGGACGATGCGGCGGTAGCCGACCCGGCGCGCGAAGCGGGAGCACTCTTCCACCAGCCGGGCGCCGATCCCCAGTCCGCGAGCGCTCGGCTCGACGAGCAGCAGGCGAAGCTGCCCTACCGTACGCGTCTTGCGCACGAGGAAGACGCAGCCGACGTTCAGGCCATCGCGCTCGGCGATCCAGCAGCGCTCGTGCTTTGGGTCGAACTGACGGATGAACTTCGCCACGATCTCCGCGACGAGGGCCTCGAAGGTCGCATCCCAGCCGTATTCCCGGGCGTAGATGGCGCCGTGTCGTTGCACCACCCAGCCCATGTCGCCAGGCCGCGGCGACCGCACGACGTATGGGGGAGTCGGCTGCTGCGCTCCCAGGATCGCTTCGATGGTCCGCATCGAGTCGATGAGCCGAGCCTGCGCCTCATCGGCCCGCGGCAGCAGCAGCGCTCGCACGCTGCGCGTCGACTGACCGTCGAGCGTCGCGAACGCCTGGCGCCCGCGCCGAGTCACGCGCAGCAGTCGTTGCCGCCCGTCGGTCGCGGAGGGTGCGCGCTCGATGAGTCCGCGTTTGCGAAACGTGTCCAGGATGCGGCTCAGGTAACCGGCGTCGAGCTGCAATGCCGCGCCGAGTGCGCGCGCGGTGGTGTCGTCGTGGTGCGCGACCTCGTAGAGGACGCGCGCTTCGGTGAGGGAGAAAGGGCTCGCGAGCAGATGTTCCTGCAGCACGCCGATCTGGCGGGTATAGAATCGATTGAAGCGGCGCACGGCCTCGATGCGGCCGACGGGAGTCCGCGTCCCCATGATCGGGAAGTATCTTCAATTACTTGACTTTGTCAACTAATATCCCCTGTGGGCGGTTGCGCTCTCGCCGCCCTCGGGTGACGGCCTATGTTACGGGTGCCGGCGCCGTCCGACTCTTCGTCGTCAGGGGGGAACCATGCGCATACTGTGTGTTGCCACACTCACTCTCGCTACCCTGGCGCTGAGCCGCCCGGCCGCGGCGCAGCATTACAAGCGGAACGTGCTGACGGCCGACGAGATCGCCAATGGGGCGCAGGTCACGACCGCGTACGACGCGGTGGCGCGGCTGCGGCCGATGTGGCTCAATCCGCATGACATGGTGTTTCGGCCGTCCGGGGAGGCGGGCCAGGCGGTTCAGCCGGCGCAGGTGCGGGTGTACCTCAACGATTTCAACGTCGGCGACATCGACTATCTCAAGTCGGTCGCGGCGGAAACCGTGCAGGAGATGCGCTTTCTGAGCCAGAACGAGACCGCCAGCCGCTACGGCCCGACTGAAGGGCAGGTCGCGATCGTCCTGATTCTCAAGAAGATCAAATAACGATTAGCTTTCCGGCTCTCCGGCGCCGTAGCCAAGTGGTAAGGCAGAGGTCTGCAAAACCTCCATCCGACGGTTCGATTCCGTCCGGCGCCTCTCTCCTCATGCGCCCAGGCTTCGCGTCCGCCTTGTTGCTCTGCGCCCTCGGCAGCTCCACGGCGGTCGCGCAGAACTGTCTGGGCTTCGCACCCTTCGAAAATCGCCCGGTTCATCTCTTGGTGCGCGGCTCGTTCAGCGACCCGACGAACCTGTACGGCGGCGGTCTGCAGGTCGGCGGTTCCGCCGCGTTCGGCGAATTGGACGTCGAGGGGGTCAGCATACAGGATCTCGGCGCCTCGGCGTTCACGGTGGGTGGTGTCGGGGGTTTGCAGGTGCCCCTGGCCGCGAACGGCACGGCCCACTTCTGTCCGATCGCCGCGGTCTCGTTCGCGCTCGGCCCCAATGACGTCTACGATACGGGTGTTCATTACCGTGAAACCGACTATACGCTCGGGGCCGCATTCGGATTCCAGGCCAATCGCTCGAACCATCTGATCAAGATCATTCCGACCGCCTCATACGAGCGGACGCACGCGCACAATCGATTCACCGATTCGAACGGCGCACTCGTCGCGTCAAACAACCGGTGGGTGGACATCGTCGACTTCGGCGTCGGCATTCTGATCGGGCGCGACGTGAGTATCACTCCTACGATTTCACACATTTCGGGGGGCAGCTCGTCGAGAGCGTTCGGCGTGCGATTCACGATTGCGCTGGGTGGTACGAGGACGGCCTTCGTCAATGATCACCCAACGTCGTGCGCCGGGCTCGCCAGCACCGACTCCACCGTCTATGACACGACGCAGGTGACGGAGCGCCCTGTGGTACACACGGCTCCGGAGGTCGTCTACCCGCCGATGGAACGGGAGCTCCTCATCCATGGACGGGTCGTCCTCGGCCTGGTCGTCGGCTTCGATGGCGCGCCCGATTCCAGCTCGGTAAAGATCCTTCGCACGGTCGACCCCGGAATCGACCGCGAGGCCCTGCGCTGGATCGGTGGAGTGACCTACTGGCCCGCATGTCGTGAAGGCCGGCCGGTGCGTGCGCGTATTGCCCAGCCGCTCGACTTCTGCCTCGGCGGATGCCCGCGCGGGAAGTCGTAGCTTTCCGGCGAAGTCATCGTTCCACCGCAGCCACGTAGATCGTCCCTCCATACGACGACGGACGCTCGGCGGTGATCGTGGGTGGCTGCAATCCGGCATTCCGCGCGAGATCGGACAGTCGAGAACGGGGAATCGGATAGGGAACCCACCGGTTGGGTCGCCGGCCGTCGTACTCCACAATCACCACGCGACCGTTGGATCCGAGCCACGGCACAAGGCGTCCGAGCAGCTCACCCGGATCACTGAAGTAGTGCAGGATATTGGCGCACACTATCCCGTCGAGCCGCGGAGCAGGATCGCCCGGGAGCTCGAAGGGCTGCGCCAGATCGGCGACGACCGGGATCACGCTGTCGCTCGTGAGACGCGACAGCGCCTTGCGATCGCGATCGATCGCGTAGACGCGGCTCCCCGGTCCGAGCAGCTGCAGGAGTGCGCGGGTGAACGTTCCCGCACCGGCGCCGATGTCCGCCCAAACGCCCGCAGTCCTTGGAATCGCACCCGCAATCAGGGAGACAGCGTCGCGTTCGTCCATCGCAGCGTATTCTATCCCCTCCGTGCCTCGCCGGGCGGTGCCGGGTCCGGTATCTTCCCCACACCCCATGACCGATCTGCTGGAACATCTGCGGACCGCGGTTGCCGATCGCTACCAGGTCGACCGTGAGGTCGGCCGCGGCGGTATGGCGACGGTGTATCTGGCGCGCGACCTGCGACACCACCGCCCCGTGGCGCTGAAGGTCCTGCATCCGCAGCTCGCCGTCAGCCTCGGTCCTGAGCGGTTCCTCCGAGAGATCCAGATCGCCGCCGGCCTGCAGCATCCCCACATCGTCCCACTCTACGACTCCGGCCAGGCTCAGGACCTGCTGTTTTACGTGATGCCGTTCGTCGAAGGAGAGAGCCTGCGGCAGCGTCTCGAGCGCGCCAAGCAGCTCTCCGTGGACGACGCCGTCCAGATCGCCCGTTCGGTCGCCGCGGCGCTCGACTACGCCCACCGCCACCAGGTCGTGCATCGCGACATCAAGCCCGAGAACGTGATGCTCCACGACGGCGAAGCCGTCGTCACCGATTTCGGGATCGCCAAGGCCGTGAGCGCGGCGGCGGCGGAGAACCTGACGCAGACCGGCGCCGCGATCGGCACCCCGGCGTACATGAGTCCCGAGCAGGCGGCGGGAGAGGGGGAGCTGGACGGGCGCAGCGACATCTTCTCGCTCGGCGCGATGCTGTACGAGATGCTCGCCGGCCAGGTCCCGTTCGCGGGCCCGACCGCGCAGGCGATCATCGCGAAGCTGTTCACCGATCCACCGCCGCCGTTACGCGACCGGCGCAGCGACCTCCCCGACTGGCTCGACGCGGCGGTGGCGAAAGCGCTGGCGAAGAAACCGGGCGAGCGATTCGCGTCGGCCAATCAGTTCGCGCAGGCGTTGAAGCCCGCGGGAGCGTCGACCCCTCCCGGTGCGGTGCCCAGCGCCGCCGGAGTGCATGCAGCGGCCAAATCGATCGCCGTCCTCCCCCTGGCCGACATGAGCCCGCAGCGCGACCAGGAATACTTCTGCGAAGGGATGGCCGAGGAGATCCTCAACGCCTTGACCAAGATTCAGGCGCTGCGCGTCGCATCGCGGTCGTCGGCGTTCGCCTTCAAGGGGCAGAACCTCGACATCCGCCGCGTCGGCGAGCAGCTCGGAGTGGGAACGGTGCTCGAAGGGAGCGTGCGCAAGGCGGGGAACCGGCTGCGCATCACGGCGCAGCTGATCAACGTGGCGGACGGCTACCATCTCTGGTCGGAGCGCTACGATCGCGACATGGAGGACGTGTTCGCGATTCAGGAAGAGATCGC
>DATFTG010000003.1:0-10090 GCA_035262265.1 Gemmatimonadales bacterium | reverse complement strand
ATACCCATGACTCATGACGCCTCTTGATATGCATACCATCGACCGCATCCGCATCCGCGCCCCGCTCGATCGCGTGTTCGCCATCGCTCGCGACATCGAGCGCTGGCCCGAGATCCTGCCCCATTACCGTTGGGTGCGAATGCTGGAGCGCCGCTCCGACGGGGGCCGGGTGGAAATGGCGGCGTGGCGGCCGTTCGGGCCCGCACCGCTGCGCTACCCCACCTGGTGGGTGTCGGAGATGTGGGTCGAGCCCGATGGAGGACAACCGGTGATTCGCTACCGGCACGTCGACGGGATCACGTCGGGAATGGATGTGCGCTGGCAGCTCACGACGGCAGCGGGAGGGGGCGTAGCGGTGGAGATCGTGCATCAGTGGAGCGGACCGGCCTGGCCGCTCGTCGGCGGCCTGGCGGCGAATCTCGTCATCGGGCCGGTGTTCGTGCACGGCATCGCGTCGCGCACGCTGGCGGGGATCCGGGACACGGCGGAGGCCGCATGACCGAGCGAGTGAAGCGCCGGGTCGTGATCACAGGGGTCGGGGCGGTGACGCCGATCGGCACCGCCGCGGACGGGTTGTGGACCGGTCTCGAGGCGCGGACGTCGGCGGTGCGCACGCTCTCCCGCTTCGATCCGACGCCGTTCCGCACCAAGATCGCCGCCGAGATCCCCGATTTCCGCCCGCAGGATTTTCTCGAGGCGAAGCGCGCCCGCCGGCTCGACCGCTTCTCGCAGCTCGCCGTCACGAGCGCCCGCCTCGCGGTGGCGGACGCGCGCCTCGAGCCGGCCCGCGAGGACCCCGACCGCATTGGCTCGATGATGGGGTCGGCGCTCGGCGGGGTGGCGTTCGCCGAATCGCAGGTCGGCAACTTCATGCGCGAAGGGCCGCGCGGGCTCGATGCGGCGCTGGCGCTGGCGGTGTTCCCGGGCGCGGCCAGCTGCAACATCGCGATCGAATTCGGGGCGACGGGACCGAACGCCACGAACGCGATGAGCTGCGCGTCGGGGACGATCGCGGTGGGGGAGGCATTCCACGCGGTGCGCGACGCCCTGGCCGACGTGATGATCTGCGGCGGGGCGGAGGCGCCGCTCGCCCCCCTCACCTTCGCGGCGTTCGCCAATATCCGCGCCATGAGCACGCGCAACGACGATCCGACCACCGCGTCGCGGCCGTTCGACGTGGACCGCGACGGCTTCGTGATGGGCGAAGGAGCGGCGGTGGTGGTGATCGAGGAGCGCGGCCGGGCGCTGGCGCGCGGAGCGCCGATCTACGGCGAGATCGTCGGCTACGGCTGCACCAACGACGCCTATCACATGACGGCCCCGCGGCCCGATGCGCGCCAGGCCGCCCGCGCGATGCGGATCGCGCTCGCTGACGGTGACGTGTCGCCCGGCGAGATCGGCTACGTCAACGCCCACGGGTCGTCCACGCCGCTCAACGATTCGACCGAGACGATGGCGATCAAACAGGTGTTCGGCGACCACGCCTACCGCCTCGCGGTGAGCGGCACGAAGGGATATTACGGCCACGCCCTCGGCGCGAGCGGCGCCATCGAAACGGCGATTTGCGCGCTCACGCTGGCGCACGGGTGGCTCCCGCCCACGATCAACCTCACCCAGCCCGATCCGGCCTGCGACCTCGACTGCCTCCCCGGCGCGGGACGCGCCGCGCGCCCGGGCGCGATCCTCAGCAACTCGTTCGGCTTCGGCGGCATCAACGCCACGCTGGTGTTGCGGCGCGCCTGATCACGCGGATAGCTTTGGCGCCCGCACACTCTTTCGGAGGTCTCTGGTGAACGTCAAATACCGGCCGCTGCTGGCGGAGTTTCTCGGCACGGCCCTGTTCGTCTTCATCGGTGCCGGCAGCGTCGTCGCCAACGCGGTCACCAACGGCGGGGTCACGAGCCTCGGGATCGCGCTCGCGCACGGCGTCGGGATGTCCGTCCTCATCAGCTCCCTGATGCACATCTCGGGCGCGCACTTCAACCCCGCCGTCAGCCTCGGCGTCTTCGTAGCGGGAAAGATCGACGCCAAAACGCTCGGGCGGTACGTGGTGGCGCAGCTCGTGGGCGGCATCGTCGGCGCGGCGCTCGTGCGCCTGCTCTTCAACGCCGCCTCCGTCCGCGCCGTCTCCGCCGGCGCGCCCCACCTCTCCCTCACCATCTCCTTCGTGCAGGCCATCGGGCTCGAGGCGCTGCTCACCTTCTTCCTCGTCTCGGCGGTCTTCGGGACCGCGATCTCGTCCCACGCACCCAAGATCGGCGGCTTCGGCATCGGCCTCGCGATCTTCGTGTCGGCGCTCGTCGCCGGCGGCCTCACCGGGGCGGCGCTGAATCCCGCGCGGGCGTTCGGACCGGCGCTCATCGGCTGGACGTTCCATGCCCAGGCGGTGTACTGGATCGGGCCGGCGATCGGTGGCGCGGCGGCCGGATGGATGTGGAAGCAGTTCCTGCTCCCGGAAAAGGGCTGACGTCCCGCCGCTCGGGGAGTCTGTGCTCACCACCCTGCGTCGATCACTGGCCGGGCTCGCGGCTCAGCGTGCGGCCCACGCCGCCACCGCGGGCGGCGCCGCGCGCTGGCACCGGCTCGCGTGCGCCGTCACGCCCTCCCTGATCCCGTCGTTTCGCCTGCTGGCGGACCTGCTGCGGCAGCGGGATGACCGCTGGGGCGCGCGCGCCCTGGCGCAACAGGCCGCCGAGCGATTTCCCGATGAGTCCGAAGCGTGGATGCTGCTCGGTGAAGCGTGGCTTGCCGTGTACCGACATCCGGAAGCGTTGACCGCCTTCGAGCAGGCGCTGACGCTGGCCGAGCGGCCTGACGCGGCGCTGGCGGCCGGGGAGATCTTCCGTCGCTCGGGGCGCTACGCGGAAGCCGCCGAGCGATTCTCGCGCGCGTACGCCGCCGGAGCCGGCCCCGACGCGATGCGGCAGAACGCCGCGGCGCTGTTCCAGGCGGGCGACGACGCGGCGGCGGACCAGGCCCTCTCCCTGTGGGCGCAGCAGGTGCCCGGTGGCGCAGGGCAGTTGGCTGCGATGAGGACCGAGATGAAGCTCCAGGTTGCAGGACAGGCCACACCGAGACGCGCAGACGCACAGGGGAGAACGGCAGACTAGACACACGGATGCACCGGGGAGAACAGGCGGAGCACAGGGACTCAGGAATACCTGGTTGCTCCAACTGTTCTCCCGGTGCGGCTGCTGCGTCTAGTTGTGCCTGTTCCCGGTTCTGCGAGCAAGCAGGATCGCATACGCAACGAGGATCACGGCGGTGACGATGTACGCCGCCACCATGTAACTGCCCGTCTGTGGCACGGTCTCATTCAAGGCCGCCTCCGTCGCCGAGCGCGTAGCGCTGCATGACGAATCCAACGTACAGCAGGGTGAACACCCCGAACGAGAGCAGCAGCGTCACGAGCATCGGCGCCGGGAGGGAGGGCGCCGACGGCTTGAGCACGATCGGGAGCGGATGGAGCGTCCGGAACAGGTACACGCTGAGATGAATGAAGGGCAGCAGGATCAGCCCGCAGATCCCGACGACCGCCGCATAGTTGGCGCGCAGCCTGGGATCGGCGACCGCACCGCGCAGCACCTGGTAGCCGATGAACAGGAAGAAGAGCATCAGCGTCAGCGTGAGCCGCGCGTCCCACGTCCACCACGTCCCCCAGATCGGCCGCGCCCACAGCGGTCCCGTCGTCAGCATCACGCAACAGAACGTCGTGCCTACCTCCGCCGAGGCGGCGGCGAAGCGATCGAGCCGCGCGTCCTTCATGATGAGAAACAGAATGCTGGCGAGTCCCACGAGGCCCATCGACAGCATCGCCGACCAGGCGGCGGGAACGTGCAGGTAGAAGATCTTCTGGGCCGGGCCCTGGTGCAGCTCCACCGGGGTGAAGCGCAGCGCGCGCACGTAGATGCCGGCGAGCAGCGCCAGCGCAGCGAGGGTGATCCAGCGACCACGTTGGGCCAGGGTCATTCGGTCACCGTTGCGGGAAACAGGAGCGTCGTGAGCGAGACGAACGCGAGGTCGTATCCGGCGAGCAACCTAAGCCACCCTCCACTCTCGCTCAAGGGACGCCCCGCGAAGAGCTTCACCGTGATCGCCACCGCCGCGATCAGGGGCGGCAGGAGAAACGGCAACAGCAGCACCGGCAGCATCAGCTCGGCGAACCGAGTGCGCACCACCATGGCGCTGAACAGCGTTCCCACGGCGATGAAGCCGACCGTCGCGAGCGCGCAGACCAGCAGGAACGGCAGCCACACGCGCCACACGGGAACGTTGAAGAACAGGATGAAGAGCAACACACCCACGACTTGCACCAGCGCCACGAAGACGAGGTTCGCGCCGAACTTCCCCCAGAACAGGCTCGTGCGGCTGATCGGTGCGAGCAGCAGTCCGTCCAGCGCCTGGTTCTCGAGCTCCGCCTGAAACGCGCGGTTCAGCCCCAGCATCGCGGCGAAGCTGAACGTCACCCATAGGATGCTTGGGGCCAGATCGATGGTTGGAACGGCGGTCGGATCGCGCCCGTGCTCGAAGATCACCAGCACCAGCGCCGTGAACACGAACGCCGACGCGAGCGCCGTACGCGAGCGGAACTCGAGCCGCAGATCCTTGCGGGCAATGAGCCACGCATGCCGCAGGATTTCAGCCACCCGCCACCGCCTCGCGGTACGCCGCGGTGAGGGTAGCCGCATCGCGACCCCCGCGCGGTCCGAACGCCACGAACCGGCCGCTCCGCATGAACGCCACGTCGCTCGCCAGCTCCGTTCCTTCTTTCACGTCGTGCGTGACGAGCACCGTGGCGCGCCCGCGCGCCGCCAGCTCACCGAGCAGGCGCCCCAGCTCTTCCGCGGCCAGCCGGTCGAGACCGGTGAACGGCTCGTCCAGCAGCAGCACCGCGGGGTCGTGCACCAGCGCCCGCGCGATCGCGGCGCGCTGCGTCTCGCCGCGCGACAGGGTGCGGACCTGCTGGCCGGCGCGCCCCTCGAGCCCCAGCCGCGCAAGCAGCTCGCCCTCACGGCGCTCCAGGTCACCGGCCGGAACGTCGTACAGCGTTCCCCAGAATCGCAGATTCTCCCGGACGCTGAGATGACCGTACAGCTGCGATTGATGGCCGATCCATCCGATCGCCCGCCGCCCGCCCTCCACGCCGGCGCTGCCGCGCGAAGGACGGACCAGCCCCGCCAGGACCCGCAGCAGCGTCGTCTTCCCGGCCCCGTTGGGGCCGAAGATCACCAGCGTCTGGCCGCGATCGAGCGTGAAGCTGATGCCGTCGAGCGCCCGGATGGCGCCGAAGGCGTGGGACAGCTCACGCGCCCACAGCATCGATGCGGGCGGCGAGCTCGTTCAGGTCGAAGGGTTTGACGAGGTAGGCGCTGTGCCCGAGATCCAGCACGTGCATCAGCGGTTCCATACTCACATAGGCCGTGGTGACGACGACGGGGATGGTGGCGCGCTTCTGGCGAATGCGCTGCAGCAGCGCGATGCCGTCGGTGTCGGGGAGCCGCAGGTCGAGCACCAGCACCTCGGGATCGAAGCTCTCCAGCTGCTGCATCGCTTCGGCCCCGGTGCGGGCGAAGGCCATGTCGTAGCGCGCGCTGAAGAAGCGCGCGTACGACGTCTGCAAGGCGGCTTCGTCCTCGATGAAGAGAACCTTACGCTTGGGACCGGCGGCGGCCATGTCTCGCCAATATACGGCGCGGCCCCGCTACACGCGCCCCGCTTCGAGCTCGAACAGGTCGTCCAGCTTGGTGAGCACCAAAAGGAAACGCAGCTCTTCGTTCGCGCCGCGCAGGCAGACGGTCTGCCGCTTTTCCGCCGCGCGGCGCTGAATCAGCATCAGCGCCCCCAGGCCGGCGCTATCCACCGCCTCGGTCGCTGTGAGGTCGATCACCAGGCGCCCGCTCCCCTCAGGCAGGGCGTCCAGCAATGCCGCGGCCTCCCGGCGGAACAGCGTTCGGGAATCAAGTCCCAGCGCCTGTGGCGCCGCGAGCGTCTTCTCCCACAATGGCGGTGACATCGCAAGCACAGGAAGCCACTTTGATGCCACCCGGTGTCACTTGACAAGCGCCGTGTCCGCAAGAAGTTGCAACTCGCCGCCGTGGCGACCGTCCGCGTCGACCGTGCAGGACGCGTGGCCCGGGGCATGCTGCAAGATGGGAGACTTCACCATGGGATACCGGACGCCATGACCGACCGTATTGAAACTCTGCTCGACGAACAGCGCAGCTTCCCCCCGCCGGAGGGCTGCCGGGCGCGCGCCTGGGTCAAAGACACCGAGATCTACGACCGCGCCCGGAAGGACCGCGAGGCCTACTGGGCGGATTGGGCAAAAGAGCTCGAGTGGATCAAGCCGTGGGACCGCGTATTGGAGTGGAAGCCGCCGCATGCGCAATGGTTTGTCGGCGGGAAGCTCAACGCCTCCGCCAACTGTCTCGACCGCCACGTGAAGGCCGGCCGCGGGGATCGGGTCGCCCTGATCTGGGAGGGCGAGCCGGGCGATGTGCGCCGCATCACCTACGCCGAGCTGCTGGCCCAGGTCGGCCGCTGCGCCAATGTGCTCAAGTCGCTCGGCGTGAAGAAGGGTGATCGCGTCGCGATCTACCTTCCGATGGTACCCGAAGTGGCCGTGGCGATGCTCGCCTGCGCGCGCATCGGCGCACCGCACACCGTCGTGTTCGGCGGTTTCTCGGCCGAGTCGCTGCGCGACCGCATCAACGACGCGGGGGCGAAGGTGCTGGTGACGGCCGACGGCGGGTACCGCCGTGGCAGCATCGTTCCCCTGAAACAGAACGCCGACGAAGCCCTCACCGGGACGCCGAGCATCGAGAAGTCCGTCGTGCTGAAGCGCACCGGCCAGGCAGTGCCGATGCAGGCGGGGCGCGATCTGTGGTGGGAGGATCTGATGGCCAAGGCGTCGCCCGACTGCCCCCCCGAGCCGATGGACGCTGAGGATCCGCTCTACATCCTGTACACCTCCGGCACGACCGGAAAGCCCAAAGGCATCCTGCACACGACCGGCGGTTACCTCACCCACGTCTATGCCACCACGAAATGGGTGTTCGACCTCGGCGACTCGGATGTGTTCTGGTGTACCGCGGACGTGGGATGGGTGACGGGGCATTCGTACGTCGTCTACGGTCCGCTGGCGCTCGGCGTCACCGAAGTGATGTATGAAGGCGCTCCCGATTCCCCCGCCAAGGACCGCTTCTGGCAGATCTGCGCGCGTCACGGGGTGACCGTGTTCTACACCGCGCCGACGGCGATCCGCGCCTTCATGAAGTGGGGGACCGACCTTCCGGCGAAGCACGACCTCTCCACGCTGCGACTGCTCGGCACGGTTGGCGAGCCGATCAACCCGGAAGCCTGGATCTGGTACCACGCCAACATCGGTCGCGGGCGTTGCCCCATCGTCGACACCTGGTGGCAGACGGAGACCGGAGGAATCATGATCACGCCACTGCCGGGAGCGGTCACCTGCAAGCCGGGCTCGGCGACGATCCCCTTCCCCGGCATCGACGCCCAGCTGCTCGACGGTGATGGCAAACCAGTGCAGGTCGGCGGGGGCTACCTCGCGATCACCAGCCCGTGGCCCGGCATGCTGCGCACCATCTGGGGCGACGACGAGCGCTACCAGCAGGTGTACTGGAGCCGCTGGCCCGGCATCTACTTCCCGGGCGACGGGGCCAAACGGGACACCGACGGCTACTACTGGATTCTGGGACGCGTCGACGACGTGCTCAACGTCGCCGGGCACCGCATCGGGACGATGGAAGTCGAAAGCGCCCTCGTCGATCATCCTGCCGTCGCGGAAGCGGCGGTCGTGGGACGCGCCCACGACCTCAAAGGTCAGGCGCTGGCGGCGTTCGTGACGCTGAAGGAAGGGAAGGCGTCGAGCGATGCGCTGCGCGAAGAGCTGAAGGGACACGTCGCCAAGAAAATCGGCGCGCTGGCGCGGCCCGACGACATCCTCTTCACCGCCGATCTCCCCAAAACGCGCAGCGGCAAGATCATGCGGCGATTGTTGAAGGACATCGCGGAAGGTCGCACGCTGGGAGACACGACGACGCTGGCGGATCCGGCCGTCGTGGCGAAGCTGAAAGACCAGTACGAGTCGCAGGAGAGCTAATGCGAAGTGCAGGATAAGGGACGTTGTGGAGGATGGTGGAGGGTGATCCGTGCCCACCTCCACCAGCCTCCACGGTCTTCCACCATCCTCCACCAGCTATTTCCGCACCGCCCCATCCACGGCTACCACCGCGATCGCCGTCATCACGACCGCGCTCCCCACGCACCAGCGGCAGATCGCGTGCAGCACGAACAGCTCGATGCCGGTCAGATAGAGGGTGAAGAGAAAGCCCACGGCGGAGAGCAGCGCCAGCGCGGTGGCCGGCCAGCGGCGCGTGAGCCGCGACGGCTGCAGCCCCGCGATCGCGACGGCGAAGATGGTCGCGTATCCGGCGACGCCGTAGAACGCCACCGGCACGCCCAACAGCGCGCCGTAACGGCTGGTCTGCACGTACTCGCAGCTCCCCGAGCCGCATTGCAGCTTCCCGATGATCCCGATCTTGTAGAACCAGAGGTACAGCGCGATGCAGAAACCGACCAGCGCCAGGAGCGCGATCGCCTGGCGGCGACGCACTAGCGGCGGCCCTTACCCGTCAGGCTGTCGACCAGGTGCTGGAAGGCATCGGAGTTGCCGTACCGGGTGTTATCGAGCTGCCGCCCGTTCACGAAGAATGTGGGAGTCCCCGTCACCCCGCGGGCCACCCCTTCGCGATGACTCGCTTCGACGCGGCCGGCATACCGCTGGCTGTCCATGCAGGCGTTGTACTTGTCGAGGTCGACGCCGGCGCCACGCGCCAGATCCCGGAACGCCGAAGTCGGGTTGCGGGGGTTCGAGCCCCACACCGACTGGCGCTGGAACATCACGTCTTCCATCTCCCAGAACTTCCCCTGCTCGCCCGCGCACTGGCCCGCGAGCGCCGAGAGGCGCGACCATGGGAAGTTCAATGGGAAATCCCGGAACCTCCACCGCAGCTGCCCGGTGTTGATCAGCTGCTCCCGGATCGTGGGAAACTGGACGTTGGCGAACTCGCCGCAGTGGGGGCACTGCAGATCGGCGTATTCCACGACCTCGACGGGCGCCGTCGCGCTGCCCAGCACGTAGCCCTGGAACGCGCTGTCGGCGGCGGTGACGACCACAGGCGCGCCGGCCGAGGTGGCGGAGACGTCACCCGACCCGCTCCGCGACCCGACCCACATCAGCACGCCCGCCACCGCCGCGACCAGCACGAGCAACAGGTAGAAGCGGTTCATTCGTCCGGGCTCCTGCGCCAGGGTTCGTCGTCGTCGGGAGGAGAATCGAGATCCAGCTCGTGCAGCCGCCGGACCGATTCCTCGACGATGCGGCGACTCTCGGCAATCTCCGGAGTGTCGTACGTACGCCGCACTTCATAATGAAACAGCTCGCTGCGCGCATTGCCGAGCAGCTGCTGCAGCTCGGGAGCGGCATCGAGCAGCCGTCCGGCACGGTCCAATTCCGCGATCCGGGCGGCCAGCGCCCGCAGCAGGTCCAGCAGCTGTCGCTCCCGCTCCGGACCGTAGATCTGATCGTGCATGCTCACACCGCATTATACCACCGGTGTCAGGGAACAGCTTGTGCAAAACGTGTGTTTGCTTTCAGGCGGCTGGCGTTATTAGATTGCCCGCGCCAAATCCGCCCCCAATCCCGAAGGAGTGTGCTGCGCATGGCGAAAACCCGTGAGCCCCGCAAAGTGGTGATCCCGACGGCATTCGAGCAGGCCCGTGACGAGCTGTATTCCCACATTCTGCGTTGTGGCGTATTGGAAGCGACCGCCGACCACCAGAAGGAGTGGTTCGACGATACGATGCTGTACCTCGCCGACCGCTACGCGGACCTGACGGACCAGGAGCTCGGGCAGCTGCGCACCCTCGGCGAGCGCTACTGCCGGCCCGTCGTGGCCCGTCCGGCGCCCGTCGGCGCCGAGGCGTGACGACGCCAGCCGTTCCCTGATGGTTGAACGGGCGCCGCATGGCGCCCGTTTGTGTTCAGGGGGTCCACCACCCGGGGAAC
>DATFTG010000002.1:0-2656 GCA_035262265.1 Gemmatimonadales bacterium | reverse complement strand
GAGGGCTGGGAGCTGTCGATTGTGGTGCGGGTGACGCGCGGCAGGTCGCGCACGACGTCGGGAGGATAGTCGCACTCGTGTGAAACGCCGACGAGCCAACCGCCCGCGCCGAGCGCGGCGACGATCTCCGTGGCGGCCGGGAGCAGGGAGACGATGCGCAGGGGAACCTCCCAAGCCGCTTCCGGTTCGCGGCCTGAAGTCCGCGCTCGGCGCTGGCGCGACAAGCCATCAATGGCGGTTGCCCAGCGTCTTTCAAGACGCGTCGCCGCAGGCGCCGAGCGGCGGCTTCCAGCCGCCGAACATGCCGCGGCTCGTTCGGGACGTCCGACATCCGGGATTACTGTCGGCGCAGGCCCACGCGGTACAGAACGATCCCGAAGCCGGCGAACAACAGCAGGGCGGGCCAGTTGTCGGTAGCAAAATGGCCCACCAGCCGCGCCACCCCTGCCAGCTCGGCCAGCTTGTCGGCGCTGCCGAACTTGCCGGCGATCGCGGCGATCGCGATGCCGCCGATCGCGCCGCCCGCGATCATCCCGCTCGCGAACAGCACGCCCGGACCCGATTCGATCTCGGCGAGGCTGCGATCCTGCGACTTGAAGCGCCGCTCGACGAGCCAGCGGATCACGCCGCCGGCGAACATCCCGGCCGACGTCGTGATCGGGAGATACACACCGACGGTGACCGGCAGCGACTGAATACCCGCGATCTCGAGGGCGATCGCCAGCGCCACGCCGATGAGCACGAGCGCCCACGGCAGGCGGTGGGTGAGGATGCCGTCGGTGATCAGCGCCATCAGCGTCGCTTTGGGGGAGTCGAGCCGCGTGAGGCTGTGCCCGTTGTACTCGCGCACCCGCCCGCCGATGCCGGGGTCCACCACGTACTTGATCGCGTGGGTCGCCGGATCGATGAGGTACTTGCCGGGGAGCACGCCGCCGGTGGCGACGTAGACGCGGGCCACCGGATACGCGTTGGCGTCGATCGAGTCGCCGCCGCCGACGTGAAAGCCGGACATCGTCTCGCCGAGCATCACGACATTGCCGTCGGCCGAGCGCCCGCTGGCGGGCGCGGTGAACCCGGCGTGCGCCTCGGGCACCTCGTACTGATAGGACCGGTTGAGCAGCGTCAGCGTCCAGCCCACGGCCAGCGCCGAGCCGATGCCGCCGATCAGGATCGCGATCTGCTGGCGGCGCGGCGTGGCGCCGATCAGAAACCCGGTCTTCAGGTCCTGCGAGGTGTTACCGCCGTTCGCGACCGCCACCGCGATCACGCAGGCGACCGAGATCGCGCGCACGCGGTCGTCGATCGCCGTCCAGCCGAGCAGCAGGAAGATCACCGAGATGGCGAGCAACGAGGCGATCGTCATCCCCGAGATCGGGTTGGCGGAGCTGCCGATCTGCCCGCAGATGCGCGACGAAACGGTGGTGAAGAAGAAGCCGAAGATGATGATGAGGAAGCCGCCCAGCAGGTTCACGCCGATCTGCGGCAGGAACGAGAGCACCAGCGCGAGCCCGATCGACCCGAATACGGTGATCGTGATCGGCAGATCGTCCTCCGTCCGGAGCTTGGCGAGCGCCTGGCCGACACGGCTGCGACGCATGTCCTCGAAGCCGGCGCGGAAGGCGCTGCCGATCGTCGGGAGCGCGCGCACCAGCGCGATGATGCCCGACGTCGCCACCGCGCCCGCGCCGATGTAGTAGACGAACGCGGCGCGAATCTCTCCCGCCGACATATCGCGGATCAGCTTCGTAGCGGGGAACATCACGTCGTTCATCGAGGATCCGAAGAGCTTGATGGCCGGCATCAGCACGAGATAGGCGAGGCAGCCGCCGGCGAAGAGGTAGCCGGCGATTTGCGGACCGATGATGTAGCCGACGCCCATCAGCTCCGGAGCCGCTTCGACCCGGATCTCGGCGCCCTGGAACCAGGTGAGCACCTTCCCCGGGTACTCCTGCCACGCCTTCACGCCCGACATCAGAAACTTGTAGACGAACGCGAGACCGAACGCCTGGAACACCGTCTTCGCGTGCACGCCGCCCTTTTCGCCGGCGATCAGCACCTCGGCGCACGCCGTTCCCTCGGGATACGGCAGGTTGCCGTGTTCGTTGACGATCAGCGCGCGCCGCAACGGGATCATCATCAGGATTCCCATCAGCCCGCCGGCGGTCGCGAGAATCGCGACGCGGCTGATGTCGAGGTCGTAGCCCATCAGCAAAATCGCGGGGATCGTGAAGACCACGCCGGCCGAGACCGAGTCGGCCGCGGAGCCGGTGGTCTGCACGATGTTGTTTTCGAGGATGGTCGAGCCGAAGCGGCGCAGGATCGTGATGGCGAGGACGGCGATGGGAATCGACGCGCTCACGGTGAGGCCGATCTTGAGCGCCAGGTAGACATTCGAGGCGCCGAAAATCAGCCCCAGAACGACGCCCAGGATCAGCGCCCGCGGAGTGAGCTCGGCGAGCGTCTGGGACGGCGAGACGTACGGTTGGTGGTCGGCCATCGGGTCCCCGGTGGGGCTCGAGAGTGAGCGGACAATGTGCTGCCGGACGGGGTGAGGTGTCCAGACAGGCAGGTTGTGGAGGGCGTTGGAGGATGGTGGAGGTTAGAATCTGACGCCATGGAAGTGCAGCGGCGCTCCTCGACCACCACCGCCCTCGAT
>DATFTG010000001.1:0-2187 GCA_035262265.1 Gemmatimonadales bacterium | reverse complement strand
TGCGCGGCTGACATCGATCGACGAGCCGCCGACGAGTGAGCTCTACGTGCCGATGCTCCAATCGCCGCCGGTAACGATTGCCGTGGTGTTGCGCACTCGGCAGGATCCCGCGACGTTAGGCCCGGCGGTCATCAAGGCGATTCAGGAGATCGATCCGGATCAACCCGTATATCACACGCAGACGATGAGCGACGTCGTGACCGCGTCGGTGGGGCAGCGGCGGTTCGCCGCTCTGCTGCTTGTGGTATTTGCGGTGTTCTCTCTCGGGCTTGCAGCGGTTGGCGTGTACGGGCTCGTCGCACAGTCCGTCGTGCAAAGGCGGCGCGAGCTCGGGCTTCGCATGGCGATCGGCGCGAGCCCTGGCTCGGTGCTCGCAATGGTGGTCCGCGAATCGGTGGCGCTTGCGGTGGGCGGGATCGCGGTGGGACTCTTGCTCGCGGCTCTGCTCACGCGATTCCTGCAGGGTCAGCTCTTCGACGTTTCGGCGCACGATCCGTTGGTGTTCGTTGCGGTCGGGCCGGCGCTGCTAGTTGTGGTGGCGGCTGCGAGCTACCTGCCTGCACGCGCCGCCTCGAGGACCGACCCCATTACTGTATTGCAACCCGAGTAGGTGTTTGGGCCATCGGGCAGGCCACTCAGACGAAGGGGTGTTCGGATACTTCAGGATCGAACGGATCTTTCGGATCGCTCCGCGAAGCGTCCGGATGCGGTTCGCGGGCTGAGTCGAGGAAGTTGTCGTTCCGAGCGAGGAATCGCCGTCGTCCCGGCAGGGGGGCTCTTGGAGGAGGACGCATCGCGCGACACCGGCATCCAGAACGCAGGGGGTCGTTTTACGTGAGCGGCATCAGCAGCATACTGAGCATCCATCCCGAACGGGGATAACCCCTCGCGCAACGAGCTAATTGAAGTGGGAACAGCTTTGCGGGATAGGAGCGTCCCGAGCGGCCGTTCCCTGATCCGTCGCATCCGAGGGCGGTCTCAATCGGTCAACGCAACGCTGCCTCAAACACTTCGGCCGGCGTTTTCCAGCCGAGCGTTTGGCGCGGACGCGTGTTGAGCTTGCGCGCGACGGCGTCGAGCTCACGTTGCGTTAGGCTACTCAGGTCCATGCCCTTCGGAAAGTACTGCCGCAGTAACCCGTTCGTGTTCTCGTTCGAGCCGCGCTGCCACGGGCTCTGCGGGTGGCAGAAGAACACCTGGACGTCCGTCGCGATGGTGAACTGCTTGTGCTGCGCCATTTCCTTGCCCCGGTCCCACGTCAACGACTGCCGCAGCGCCGCTGGCAGGTGTTGAATACGCCGCGCTACCGCCGTCACCACCGTCGCCGAATCGGCGGCAGGGAGGCGCTGGAGGAGCACAAAGCGGGACTGCCGTTCGACGAGCGTCGCGATCTGCGTCCCGAGTTTGCCCACCAGCAGGTCCCCTTCCCAGTGGCCCGGCACGGCGCGGGCCTCGACACTCGGCGGCCGGTCCGCGATCGACACGATGTCGACGAGCTGGCCCGGCCCGCGGTCCGCCCGGGCGGTCGCCCGCGGCCGCCGGTAGCGCCGGCCCCGCCGCAGGTGCGCGGCCAGCTCCCGCTTCAGCGCGCCCCGCGCCTGGACGTAGAGCGCCTGGTAGATCGTCTCGTGCGACACGTGCATCGTTAGGTCATCGGGGTACTGCTGCCGGAGCCATGCCGCGATCTGCTGAGGCGACCAGTCGTCCTCCAACTTCCGCGCGACGCGCCGCCGCAGACGCGGGTCGCGCGCCAGCTTTGCCCGCTTCGGCCGCCGCCCGTTCGCCCACGCCGCGGCGTCCGCCTGGCTCGCGCGATACGCCACCGCGCCGCCGTGGCGCCGGATCTCGCGACTAATCGTCGACGCCGGGCGCCCCAGGCGGCGGGCCATCGCGCACACGCCGTCCCCGTGGGCCAACCCCCGCGAAATTTCCTCGCGCTCCTCCACCGTCAAGTGGCGGGCCGCCCGGCGCCGCTCCCGCGGCCGCAGGCCACCGGCCCGGTTCACATACCACGTGACGGTACACTTATGACACCCGAGCACGGCGCTGATCTGCACGGCGGTCTCACCTTGCCCCCACCGCGCCCACAGGCCGTCGATCTCGGCGGCCGAGAGTTGCTTGTACTTGCGAGCCATTACTCCTCCGGTGAATGCGGAAATCTGTTGCATTCACCGATTGAGACCGCCG